>SCQX01000044.1 GCA_004298545.1 Candidimonas sp.
TATCGCCCGCGTATAATTTCCCTGACACTCCCTCATGGGTTCCCTCACCCCATTCACCAAAAAGGCACACATGACGTCGCCATCGACGCCGCGGCCGCGAGCCTCGTTCTATCTCGCCGCGCTGGTCACGTTCCACATACTCGTCATCATCGCCAGCAACTACCTGGTACAGTTGCCCATCGACCTGTTCGGCTTTCACAGTACCTGGGGCGCCTTCAGCTTTCCATTCATCTTCCTGGCCACCGACCTCACGGTGCGCCTCATCGGCAAGTCACAGGCGCGCCGGGTGATTCTGCGCGCCATGGTGCCCGCGCTGATCGCGTCGTACATCGTGTCGGTGCTGTTTCACGAGGGCCGCTTCAACGGTATCGGCGCGCTGGGCGAATTCAGTACTCTCGTATTCCGCATCGCGTTCGCCAGCTTTGCCGCCTACGCCCTGGGGCAGTTGCTGGACGTGCTGGTGTTCGACCGCATGCGCCGCGCCTACCGGCAATGGTGGCTGGCACCGGCGGCGTCCGCTCTATTCGGCCAGGCGCTGGACACGGCCACTTTTTTCGCCGTGGCCTTCTGGCATAGCAGCAACCCGTTCATGGCCGAGCACTGGGGTGAGATCGCCGTGGTGGACTACATCATCAAACTGACGGTGAGCCTGCTGCTCTTCGTGCCCGCGTATGGCGTCATCCTGAGCGCCATCATCCGTTTCATGAAAAAGAGCGATCTCGTGCCGGGTGTGGCGTGACTATACCCACACCCTCTCCCCGCCGTGCGCTGGTCCTGTTCTCGGGCGGGCAGGATTCCACTACCTGCCTCGCCTGGGCGCTCTCGCGCTACGGCCGCGTGGAGACCATAGGTTTCGACTACGGCCAGCGCCACAGCGCGGAGCTGGCGTGCCGCGCGCCACTGCGCCGCCGCCTGGCGGAAATGAAACCCGATTGGGCGGCGCGGCTGGGAGAAGACCATCTGCTGGACGCGCGTGTGCTGCGCGAACTGGGCGCCTCGGCCATGACCGACGACATCGCCATCACCCTGCAGGCCAGCGGCCTGCCCAATACCTTCGTGCCGGCCCGCAACCTGCTGTTCTTCACGCTGGCCGCGGCGCAGGCCTACCGGCGTGGGCTCGATGTGCTGGTGGGCGGCATGTCGCAGACGGATTATTCGGGCTACCCGGACTGTCGCGACAATACGATCAAGGCACTGCAAGTCGCGCTCAGCCTGGGGCTGGACCAGCCGCTGACGCTCGAGACCCCATTGATGTGGCTCGACAAGGCCGACACCTGGGAACTGGCGCGGCAACTGGGCGGCGCCGCGCTCGTGGAACTGGTGCGCGTGGAGACCCACACCTGCTATCTGAACCGCCGCGACGTGCTGCACGCCTGGGGATATGGCTGCGGCGAGTGCCCCGCCTGCGTGCTGCGCGCGCGGGGCTATGCGCAGTGGAAGGCGCGCTCACGCCCTCACTCAGACCGTCCGTAACAAGATTACTGGTCGTGGCACTTTTCGGAATGCTCGAACCACGCGGGCGTACCATGTACCGCGAAACCGCCAGCAATTCCACAGGAATCCCATGCGTATTTCATACCCGGTAAAGCTCGCCACGGCCCTCGCCGCCGCGTTCGCGAGCGCAAGCGCGTTCGCCACGCTGCCCACTTTTTCCATTGTCTCGCCCAAGGCGGGAACGACTGTTGCCAGCCCCGTAACGCTGCGGGTCCAGGTTCGGGGCGCGGAAATCGGCTACCCCATGCAGGGGCTGGACCACCTGCATGTATCGGTCGACCACGGCCCCGAGCACGCGCTCTACCACAACGACCCCGTCTCGATCAGGCTTCCCGCGGGGCCTCATACCATTTATGTCGAGATCGCCGGCCCCACGCACGAGGCGCTCGAACCGCCAAAAAGCGTCGCTTTCGTCGTGAAATAGGCAACGGCCGACATATGGGGCCGCGTATCGCGAAATAGACGATAGCTGATCGCGGGGCCGCGTATCGTGAGGTAGACGATGGCTGATGCACAGGGCCGCGTATTGCGGCACACCGTCGCGGCGCGCGGATTGCACGCGCTGAACGCCGCGGCCATCCTCGCGCTCATTGCAACGGGGCTCGCCCTTGCGGGTTTCCTGCCTGACAGCCTCACGGCACGCATGGGCGGGCACGTCGTGGCAAACACCACGCATCGGATGCTTGGCCTGGCGTTCGTCATCGCGGCGGCCGCTGCGGCGGCGTTGCTGCACGCGCGGTGCCGCAGGTTCGCGCGCGACATCGTGGGTTCGGGCGTACTCGGCCCGCACGCACAGCGGTTAAGCGCCGCGCAGCGCGCGGTGTTCGCCATCCTGGTAATTTCGGCCACTATCGCCGGTGTGAGCGGCGTATACCTTTACGTTCTGCCCAAAGCGCCGCTCTGGGTGTTCCTCGTTGCCATTCGCGCGCATGTCTACGGCTCGTGGGTATTGATCGCGGCGCTATCGCTGCACATCGTCGCGGGTCTCGGCATTCTCCCCACGCACCGGGGAATCGCCCGATCGATGTTTGGAGATGGCACGGTTCCGCTTCGAATCGCCCGCACGCTCTGGCCCGGGTGGGCCGAGGCGG
>SCQX01000007.1 GCA_004298545.1 Candidimonas sp.
CCGCGCACCTGCTGAAGACCGACATGTCGATCGTGCTGATCGCCGTGGCGATGATGATCGGCGGGCTCCTGTTCGCAAGGCGGGTAGCCGAAACTATGAGCCGGCGCGTGACACGGATGGATCACGTACAGGGCTTGACGGCAAACCTGATCACTGCGGCCTTGGTCCTGCTCGCCAGCAAGCTGGGCCTTCCCGTTTCAACGACGCATGTCTGCGTAGGCTCGATCGGTGGCGTGGGGGCGAGTGCCGGGCGCGTGAACTGGCAGGCCCTGCGCGGCATCCTGCTGTCATGGGTCGCAACTTTACCGATTGCAGCCGCCGTTGCCTGGACCGTGGCGAGGCTGGCATGACGACATCTGTTCCAGCTGGCGATTTCGGGCAAGCCACGGTTGGCAAGCACTACCCGTGGTACGTTCGCACCATCTTCTGGCTGCAGCGCCGTAAGTATGGGCGCGAACTGGAACCGGCCCGACTGTGGGGGCGCGCACCGAAGGCCTTTCTTGCGTTGACGCTGCTCTACCGGTCGCTCGACCGCAAATCGTCGCCGATCGATGCCGCTTTGCGCTCGCTCATAACCGTGCGAATCTCGCAGATCAATTGGTGCGCGTTCTGCATCGACTTGAACTCGGCGACAGCGATTGAGCGCCATGTCGCGCCGCAAAAGCTTGCCGAGTTGCCTCGCTTCCTGCACTCGGCGCAGTTCAGTGCCAAAGAGAAGGTCGCGCTTACCTACGCCGAAGCCGCAACGATCACCGGCTCCGGTGTCGACAACGAGCTACGGCAGCAGCTGCGGTCGCATTTCGATGACGACGCCATCGTCGAACTGACGGCGCTGATCGCGTTCCAGAACCTGTCGAGCAAGTTCAATGCGGCGCTCGACGTGCCGGCGCAGGGATTTTGCGAGCGTCCGACGCTCTAATGGTTAAGCGGCGCACTGCGGCCTTCGCGCGCCTCGCGCCGAGGTCACGCCAAACCTTCGGCTGCGCCGTTTGATCAGCGGCGAGCCGCTATTGCTGCCATCCGAAAAATCGAGGCGAATCTGCTCCTTTTAGGCCACGACCGCGTCGATCTTCATCGGCGCCGCGAGGACGGGACCGGCAATGCCGCCAATGAGGGCGAAAGCGCCAAGCACGGTCATCCATCAGTGCATTGCATGATTCTTTTCACGTATCAATCTCCTTCTGTTTGCAACACTGGAGGCAGTGCCTTCGTCATTTCGATGGCTGGTCCGCTGGCGGGGGAGCGGCAGCACCGCCTTCGGCGTAGGTCTGCGCGACCACCCGCAGCGCCTTCATCTGCTTGCGGAAATTCGTGCACCCCGTGCACATCATCAAATGAGTTCCCATCGACAGGCGCTCGCCGAAACGTAATGGACGTTCCATTTCCTGGGAGCAGAGTTCGGTGACTTCCTTACAATTCAACACGCCGCGTCTCCCATGTGAGCCCAACCATTTCCAAGGCAAGCCCGCAGTTTCAACCGGGCCCGATGCAGGATGACGTGGCAGTTACTGGTCGAGATGGCCAGCTGAGCGCAAATTTCGTCGGACTCCAGACCCAGGAACTCGCGCATCATGAATACCCGGCCCGTATTGGCTGGCAGATGCTCAAGGCAAGCCTCGAACACCACCCAGAATTGTTTGTTCTGCATGGATTGCTCCGGATTCGGCCAGGCGCCAGGACGCGCATTGTCGCGCCAGCCCCCCCGCTCGTTGAACAGTGCTTCGAGGCGGTCCTGCCAATCGTCCCCATCTTCGACCAGGCTTGACATCGGCACAGTGCGCCCGGCTTGCCGAAGGTGGTCGATAATGCGGTTCTTGAGGATAGCGAACACCCAGGTCTTGAGCGAAGAGTTGCCCGCAAAGGAGGACGCTTTGCGCAGGGCCGACTCGATCGCCTCCTGCACCATATCCTCCGCCGTCTCCTGGTTGCGCAATTGCATTTGTGCAAATCGGATCATGTCCGTCCGGAGCGCAATCAGCGCCGCGGCGCTGATGCCTGGGCCGGCGCTTGCGGCGGGCTCAGGCGATGCGACGGCCATGCTCGACATTCAGTCTCCTCGATGATTCGTTAATCCCCGCCGCGCACCCGGCGACAGGCTTTGGTGAGCTCGATTCTCCTCCAAGTGCCTTGGACGAGCGCCAATACGATTCCTTACGCCCGGTCATGAGGGCGTGTAAGGAATCGGTCGACGGCACGTCCAAAAGCCATCACACCACGGAACTGCCATGCACGCCACCCTTCCCCTGCTCGCCCGAATGGATTTCCCCGCCCTGCGCCGGCGCGTGGTCGACACCCTGCAGGTCAACCTCGGCTACCGCTGTAACCAGAGTTGCGTGCACTGCCACGTCAACGCTGGCCCAAATCGGACCGAGGAGATGTCCGGCGAAACTGTCGACACAGTTATCGCCTTTCTTGCCGCCAGCCCTCAAGTTCGCACCCTGGATTTGACCGGTGGCGCACCGGAGCTGAACCGGCATTTCCGCAGGCTGGTCATTGGCGCCCGCTCGCTTGGCGTGCGGGTGATCGACAGGTGCAATCTGACGATTCTGGAGGAACCCGGCCAGGAGGGCCTTGCCGAGTTTCTGGCAGATCATGGGGTCGAGGTCGTGGCATCCATGCCATGCTACCTCGAAGAAAACGTGGACCGCCAACGCGGCAAAGGCACGTTCGACGCCAGTATCCGCGGGCTCCAGCGACTCAACGCGCTGGGTTACGGCCGGCCGGGCACCGGCCTGACACTGAACCTCGTCTACAACCCCCAGGGCGCCGCATTGCCTCCGGCCCAAGAGGCGTTGGAGCGTGATTACAAGCAGCACCTTGCGGCTCACTTTGGCGTTCTCTTCGACCAATTGTTCACGCTTGCAAACATGCCGATC
The DNA here is from genome assembly GCA_004298545.1 of Candidimonas sp. Taxonomy (GTDB): domain Bacteria; phylum Pseudomonadota; class Gammaproteobacteria; order Burkholderiales; family Burkholderiaceae_B; genus SCQX01. Next base: position 2,877 of record SCQX01000007.1, read on the forward strand.
CAGCGCTTCGGGTCGATGCTGGTGTCCAAAGGCCAGTTCAACAGCTACATGTCTCTGCTGCGCAGTGCGCATAGGGAGGACAACCTCGATCAGGTAATGTGCCGCAACCTTGTCAGCGTGGACTGGCTGGGGTATCTGTACGACTGCGACTTCAACCAGCAACTCGGCCTGCCGATCCGCGATGCCGGCAAGCCGCGTGTCCACCTCGGCGAGATCACTGTCGGTGCGCTGGAGGGCCAATCGATCCGCGTGGCCGATCATTGCTTTGGCTGTACCGCCGGCCAGGGATCGAGTTGTGGCGGCGCCCTCGAGACTGCTGCGGCATCCGCAACGACTTGCGGAATCTGACGGGCGTCGATTCAGCTGTTCAAGGAGAAAAGTCATGGACATCCAGGCCTTGGCGTTCGACACCGGCGGCACCGTGCTGGACTGGCATCGCGGCATGGTGGCCGCCCTGAAGTCGATCGGTACGCGACATGGAATGAGCGCCGACTGGCACGCCGTCGCCAACCACTGGCGACGGCAGTCCATGAAGCGAATCGTGGGACAGGTGCAACCTGAGTTCCAGATGGATGACGTCCATCGCCAGGCCTTGGACGAAACGCTCGCGCATTTCGGCCTGGACGCCGTTACCCCGGAGGAACGCGTCGTGGTCTGGCGCGCATGGCATTCGCTCGATGCTTGGCCTGACTTTCCGGGCGCACTGGCCGCCTTGCAAAAGTGGCGGCCCGTCGTCTCCTTCACGATGCTGCCGACATCCCTGGTCATCGATGTGTCGCGCAAGAACGGATTGACCTGGGACGCCATCATTTCCTGCGAGATGATCGGCGTGTACAAGCCGCACGCGCAGGCCTATGCCATGGCCGCGAAATGGCTGAACCTGCAACCGGCGCAGATCCTGATGGTCGCATGCCACAACTTCGATCTCAACGCAGCGCATGCCGCGGGCTTTCGCACCGCATTCATCCGGCGGCCCCACGAGTGGGGGCCGCAAGGCCCGCCCGACCCGAATCCGAACATGACTTATGACCTGATCGAAGACGGTTTCGACGGCCTCGTCCGCAGCCTGCGCGCCTGAAGCCGCAGGCACTTCCCTTTCACATACCCACAGGAAACAATCCCCATGAAACCCGATCCTCTGATGCCCCGCGAAGTGGTCCCCGCGCTTGACGTTGCCTTGACTGCGGGTGGGCGCTACACCTTGGGCCAGGCGCCGGGCGCGGCCTTCGACCTGCTGGTCTTCTATCGCGGCTTGCACTGCCCGATCTGCACCAAATACCTGCTGGAACTCGAGCGGCTGGAGCCCGAGTTTCGCCAGCGCGGCGTGCAGGTGATCGCCATCAGCAGTGACGACGAAAACCGCGCCCGGCAGATGGCCGAGAAGGTCAAGGCCAACGGCGTGAAGTTCGGTTATGGGCTCAGCCTCAAAACCGCGCGCCAATGGGGCCTGTACATCAGCACGTCGCGCGGCAAGACGTCCGCCGGAATCGACGAGCCGACGCTGTTCAGTGAACCCGGTGTCTTCCTGGTCCGGCCGGACGGAACGCTGTATTACGCAGCGGTGCAGACCATGCCCTTCGCGCGGCCGCAGTTCCAGGATCTGTTGGGCGCGATCGACTTCGCCATTGCCAAGGACTATCCGGCACGGGGAGAATACGCTGGCGAGGTGTGATTGCGCATGGCCTGGTTTCCGTCCCTTCCCGAAGATGCCGGCGTGCGGCATATCGTTTCGCTGAACCCGGCTGCCGGCCGGGCGCTGATCGAATTCCACGACGCGGCCCTGCGCAATGCCTTGGGACTGCTGCCGCGCGACAAGGAACTGATCGCGGCCTATGTCTCCGGGCTGAATGCGTGTCGGTACTGCTACGGCGTCCACTCCGAAACGGCCAAGGCATTCGGGATCGACTCATCGTTGCTCGAACAGCAGCGGACGGATTTCGACACGGCGCCGGTCGATGCGCGCCTGAAGTCCATCCTGGCCTACGAGCCAGCGAAGTTGACCCAGGCGGATGCCCACGCGGTGTTTGCCGTCGGATGGAGCGAGTTGGAACTGCACGACGCTGTGCTGACGATCTGCCTGTTCAACTTCATAAATCGTCTTCTGGAAGGTCATGGCGTCAAGGGCAACCGTGCGCTCTACCAAACCCGCGGGCAATCGTTGCACGACGATGGTTACGCACCTTTGCTGCGAGCGTTGCCTCCGGCCGTCTGAGTGTTCATGCCTGATGGAGCCACTGCCCTTCCTCGACATCGCGCGTTCAGTCACCTGCCCTCGAATTTGTTGAAAGACTGCTTATGAAGACCAGCGACGAAGTTCGACCCGTCGCGTCTGCTTCTCAAGGTCGATGGAGGGCCGGCGCGGCGCTGGGTCTCTTCATAGTCATCGTTACCGCTGTCGCCGGCGCAGCGTGGTGGATGGCACTCGACTTTGGGTCCAATTTCGCCTCTGACATGCGCAGTGCGGCTGCGACAATTCGCGGCTGGGGCCGGTGGGGGGTCTTTGGATCGATCGGCCTGATGGTCATTCACTCATTTGTGCCGTTTCCAGCGGAAATACTTGCCTGCGCGAACGGCCTCGTCTAC
>SCQX01000045.1 GCA_004298545.1 Candidimonas sp.
AGGGCGGCCGCCAGCACCGGTATCACGGCCAGCAGCAGGTAGGCCGTGACCAGCCAGCACCAGCAGAACATGGGCATTTTCATCAGCGTCATCCCCGGCGCGCGCAGGTTCAGGATGGTGACGATGATGTTGATGGCGCCCATCACGGACGAGGCGCCCATGATGTGGATGGCGAGGATCGAGAAGTCGATGCCCGGCCCCATCTGGAGCGACAGCGGCGCGTACATGGTCCAGCCGGCCGCCTGGGCGCCGCCGGGCATGAAGAACGACATGGTCATCAGCGTGGCGCCAACGGGCAGCAGCCAGAAGCTGAAGTTGTTCATGCGGGCGAAGGCCATGTCGGACGCCCCGATCTGCAGCGGGATCATCCAGTTGGCGAAGCCGACGAACGCCGGCATGATCGCGCCGAAGATCATGATCAGGCCATGCATCGAGGTGAACTGGTTGAAGAGCTCGGGCTGGAAGAACTGAATGCCGGGCTCGAAGAGTTCGGTGCGGATCAGCAGCGCCAGCACGCCCCCCTCCAGCAACATGCAGAACGCGAAGGTCAGGTACATCGTTCCGATGTCTTTGTGGTTGGTGGCGAATACCCAGCGGCGCCAACCGTACGGGACTTCGTGGGTGTGTTCGTGGCCGACGCTTGGCGGCACGTGGTCGATGATAACGCTGCTCATGGTGAACTTCCTCCTACCGATCCGGGGTGGCCTTGTGGCCACCCTCGGTATAGAAACTGTATGACCGCCGCGCCTTGGGCGCTGCGCTGCCCGATTTTATTGCGAAGCCCCGGTGCCCGAACCCGCGGCCGATGCGACCGTTGAACCCTTTTCCCGCTGTGCCCACTTGAGGTAATCGGCGTCGGACACTACTTTGACGACGATAGGCATGTACGCGTGGTTCTTGCCACAGAGTTCCGAACACTGCCCGCGATACGTGCCGATTTTTTCGGCACGGAACCAGGTGTCGCGCAGGAAGCCGGGAATTGCATCCTGCTTGACGCCGAAATCAGGCACCGACCACGAATGGATGACGTCGTCGGCGGTGACGATGACGCGGATCTTTTTGTTGACCGGCACGACGAGCGGGTGATCGACTTCCAGCAGGTAGGCATTGTCTTTCGGTTCCAGGCCGTCGATTTGCGCCAGTGGTGTCGACAGATTGGACAGGAAGTGCACGCCGGCGGCGGGGCCGTCGACGTAGTCATAGCCCCATTTCCACTGATAGCCGGTTACCTTGACGGTCATGTCGGGATTGGACGTGTCTTTCATGGCCACCACGGTGCGGGTGGCGGGAACAGCCATGCCGACGATGATGAGGAAGGGGATGACGGTCCACGTGACTTCGAGTGCAGTATGTTCGTGCAGTTTGGAGACCACATGCTTGCGCGATTTGCGGTGCATGATGATGGAGTAGAACATGATGCCGAACACGCCGATGAATATGATGGTGCAGACGATCATGATCATCCAGTTCAACTGCCAGAGGGACTTGGATATGGTCGTGACACCCTCGTGCAGGTTGAGCTGATTGACCCTCGGCCCCCCGGGCAGATCTTCGACCCTGGCGCTCGCCGCGGCCATCCACAGCCACGCCATGGCACCTACGCCAGTACCCACTATCCCTCTCAACTTCTTCATGCTGACCTCTAATTACGGTGCGTTTTTCTTCGTCGGGCGACCGCCCGCATGCGGGCCGCACAGCCTTCTGTTCTTCGAAGAGTACGTGATTGGATTGGCAGGCTTATGGCCCCGGCGCTTCGAACCGCCTGCTCGGACGACTTGCAAGCGGTGGAATTATAACGAACTGAAAATACTCTTGCTGCGCCATGTCTTGAAGCCTCCGTCGCGAAGACTGGCCGCCTGTGCCGATTGCGCGATGCCGTGGCGTGAACCGCGGGCACAAGCCCCTGACGCGGGTGCGGTCTAATAATAGTACGAATGGTAGTACGATTGCGCCGTGCATTACACGAAAACCACAACGCCCACACTGCCATTTTTTCATGACTTCCATTAGCGCCGGTTCTCTCCCGGCCGCTATCGCCGAACGCCGTGCCGTGCTTTTGCGGTCGCTGCAGCAATTGCCGCCAAGGGGTTCCCGGCCGCTGACTGTATCGACCCGAGTGGCGGGCTGGGTGACGGCCCGGGCAACCGCCGTGTTGCGCGGGCTGCCGGGTGTGCATGTCGAGGATGAGGCCGTGCACGTGGCGGCCTCGGTTTCACCGCGGATGTCTCTGAACGCTGTGCTGGCGCATGTTGCGCGCACCTTGAACGACGCGGGCTGCATCCGCTCGTGGCGTGGTGAAATGCTGGATGTGGTGGGTGAAGGCCGCCGCCTGGCGGTGATCGAACGTGGCGCGGTGCGGCCGCTCGGGTTGTTGACTTGCGCCGTGCATCTGAATGCCTGGACGCCGCGCGGCGATTTGTGGATAGCCCGGCGCGCCCTGACGAAGAGCACCGACCCGGGGAAATGGGACACGTTGGCTGGCGGCCTGGCGTGCGCCGGCGAGGTGCCCGACGTGGCGCTGGTGCGGGAGGCGGGAGAAGAGGCGGGTCTTGCGCACCACGATTTGGCGCGCCGCTCGCCGCTGCATGTCATATTGCGGCTGCACAAGCGCCTGCCCGAGGGCTATCAGGTTGAGGATGTGCTCGTTTGTGACTGCGTGCTGGCCGACGGGGTGGTGCCCGAGAACCAGGACGGCGAGGTCAGTGAATTCCAGCGTGTCCCGATGGAGGACGTCTGGTCGTTGATACAGGCCCGCGAATTCACGGCGCAGGCCGAACTGGCGCTGCTCGAGGGGATGGCTGGGCGCCTGGCGTCGTCGGCGCGCTGAGTGCGATAGGATGAAGTTGAATTAGACGACGCGGGTGTATTCAGTTTACAGTTCAGGGAAGCTCTGAACGGGTGCCCCGAGTCCGATGCGCTCGCAAGCGGGACGGACTCGTGAGAAGCTTCCTTAATTCTGATCGCGCATTCGAACGACTCATTTCCGATCGCGCGTCCGAACGACTCATCGAGGAGCGGTCATGGCTAGCAAGAACACCAACCCTTTTGTGCTTCCCGGCCTGGGGCAAAGCGGCGAGCAGGCGCAAAATCCGGTGCTGGCGGGCATGGAAATGATGCGCCAGGCGTGGCAGGGGCTGGTAAACGCCGGTGGCCTGGAGCAGACTGCCATGATGACGCCGCTGACGGTCGAAGAACTCGATCGGCGCATCACCGATCTGCGTACGGTCGAAAACTGGCTGCGTCTCAATCTGTCCATGCTGACCAGCTCCATTCAGGGGCTGGAAGTTCAGCGTGCGACCATCACCACGCTGCGCTCGTTCGTGGAGACAACCATGGGCGTCGGGCATTCGGGCGCC
>SCQX01000046.1 GCA_004298545.1 Candidimonas sp.
CCGGCGCGCAATTCTCCGAGTACCAGGCGGTGATGCCCGACGGCGACATCCAGACCTGGCCCCGCTTCAACGGCTGGTAAGTGCCTGGCCAATCCGCCAGTTCCAGTAATCAGCCGCACCTCATGCCGCGTAGCAGCGCGCACCCGCTCGCATCCGTCGGTCCGCATGATGGGCGTCAACCCGCTTGGAAGTTCTCCTTGTCTATCGACGATTTCCCCTGCTAAGATAGTAATTACTTACTATCTATCAATGCATCCGGCTTGAAACGGTGCGGCACAATCGTCAGTGCGGCCCGCAACCCAACAGACATTCCGCACAGGGCGTTCAATGAGCCAGTCCACTGCTTCCCGCACTGCGAAGCGCTTGATCATCCTCGCGACAATCGCCGTTCTGGCGGCCGGCGCGGCGCTCTGGTGGATGCCATGGTCTGGCAAGGACAACGGCGCGACACGCCTCTACGGCAACGTCGACATTCGCGAGGTGCAGCTTTCCTTCCGGCAGCCCGGGCGGGTCGCACAAATGCTTTTCGACGAGGGTGACGCCGTCACTGCCGGCACGCGCATGGCGACGCTCGATGCGCAGCCCTATCGGGAAGCGCTTGCCGCGGCCGATGCCAACGTGCGCCTGGCGCAGGCCGAACTGGCCAAGATGCGCCACGGCCTTCGCCCGCAGGAGATCATCCAGGCGCGGGAAGCACTCAAGCAGGCACAGGCGGTCTCCCTCGACGCCACGCGCAACTTCCAGCGTCAAAGCGGTCTGCTGGCATCGGGCGCCAGCAGCCGGAAAACCGTCGATGCCGCCCGCGCGGCGCGCGATCAGGCCACCGCCGGGGTGAAAGCGGCGGAGGCGGCGTTGTCGCAGTCGTCGGAAGGTTTCCGCAAGGAAGACATCGCCGCCGCCGAAGCGCGCCTGGCCGCCGCGCAGGCATCGCACGCGCAAGCCGCCACGGCGCTTGCCGACACCGAATTGCTGGCGCCAAGCGACGGGACCGTGATTGCCCGCGTGCGCGAGCCGGGCAGCATGGTCACCAGCCAAAGCGCGGTCTACAGCCTGAGCCTGGACAAGCCCGTTTACGTACGCGCCTATATCGGCGAAACGAATCTGGGGCGCATCGCCCCGGGCATGACGGTGCGCGTGACGAGCGACTCGTCCAGCAAGACGTACAGGGGCCGGATCGGTTTCATTTCCCCTCGCGCCGAGTTCACGCCAAAGACCGTGGAAACCACCGACTTGCGCACCGACCTGGTGTACCGCCTGCGTATCGTGGTCGAAGATGCCGACGCCGCGCTGCGGCAAGGCATGCCGGTGACGATCGAGGTTCCGCCCCCGCCTCGCGGCAACGCGCGAACCGGGGGGCGCTGACATGCCGGCCAGTCACGACATTGCGGCGGCGGCAATGCGCGAGAATGAAGACCCCGCGGTCGTCCTGGCTGGCGTGAGCAAGCATTTTGGCGGCGTGCGGGCACTGCTTGGCCTCGACGCCAAAATACGCCGCGGGCGGCTCACCGGACTGGTCGGCCCGGACGGCGCTGGAAAGACGACGCTGATGCGCATCATGGCCGGTCTCCTGACGCCTGACGCCGGCCACGTCACCCTGGCCGGATACGACGTCGTGAAAGACAACGACGCGGTCCACATCGCCAGCGGCTATATGCCGCAGCGCTTCGGCCTCTACGAGGACCTGTCGGTCATGGAGAACATGCGTCTGTACGCGCGGTTGCGCGGCATGAACGCCAACCGCCATGCCGACCTGTTCGCCGAGCTGCTCGAATTCACCCGCCTGGGGCCATTCACCCGGCGCCTCGCCGGCAAGCTGTCCGGCGGCATGAAACAGAAGCTTGGCCTGGCCTGCGCGCTGATGGCGCGGCCCGAAGTTCTGCTGCTGGACGAACCCGGCGTCGGGGTCGATCCGGTCAGCCGCCAGGACCTGTGGCGCATGGTGCGGGCGCTCACCGACGAAGGCATGGCCGTGGTCTGGTCCACCGCCTATCTCGACGAGGCCGAGCGCTGCGAACACGTGCTGCTGCTCAACGCGGGCCGGCTCCTGTTCGACGGCCCGCCGCAGGTTCTGACCGCGGGGCTCGATGGACGCAGTTTCCGGCTGGAGGGAGTGGGCGCCCGGCGTCGCGCGGTGCTGACCGAAGCGCTCGATCTTCCCAGCGTGAGCGATGGCGTGATCCAGGGGGCTGGCGTGCGCGTGGTGCTGCGGACGGGGGCGGACGCCACCCAGGTCCAGGCGCTGGCCGAGCGTGCACACGTGCGGCTGGCCACGGTGCCCGCGCGCTTCGAGGATGCCTTCATCGACCTGCTCGGCGGCGGTCCCGGTGGCACGTCGGCGCTCGCCGACCGCATGCCCCCCATAGAGCGGGGCCCGGGCATCGCCGTTTCCTGTCGCAACCTCACCAAGCGTTTCGGCAACTTCACCGCCACCGACAACGTGAGTTTCGAAGTGCACGGTGGGGAAGTCTTCGGCCTGCTGGGCCCCAACGGCGCCGGCAAATCCACCACGTTCAAGATGCTGTGCGGCCTGCTGAAACCAACTCATGGCGAGGCGCACGTGGCCGGTCTCGACCTGCGCCGCGCCACCGGCGCGGCGAAAAGCCGGCTCGGCTACATGGCGCAGAAATTCTCGCTCTACGGTCTGCTCTCGGTGCGCCAGAACCTGGAGTTCGCGGCGGGCGTGCATCAACTGGAAGGCGGCGAGCGGCGAGCGCGCATCGCAGAAATGATCGACACCTTCGACCTGGGCGACTGGTTGTCGGCCGCGCCCGATTCCCTGCCCCTGGGGCACAAACAGCGCCTGGCGCTTGCCTGCGCGCTGATGCACCGCCCATCCGTGCTGTTTCTGGACGAGCCGACATCGGGTGTCGACCCCATCACGCGCCGCGAATTCTGGACCCACATCAACGGCCTGGCGCGCAAGGGCGTGACGATCATGGTGACCACCCACTTCATGGACGAAGCCGAATACTGCGATCGCGTGGCGCTGCTCTCG
>SCQX01000047.1 GCA_004298545.1 Candidimonas sp.
TTGGGCAGCAGGTAGATGCTGCGCCGACGCCGGGTTTCTTCGGAAGATAGATTCGCCATGGAAATTACTCGCCTCGTTGATTGCCGGCACCAGAATCCGCGCGGCCAGGCGGCCCGAACGCCGCCGCCATGCCCGGTTCGGCCGACGCCACGATCGGTTCAGCCGCCGCCGTGGGCGGTTCGGCCGACGCCACGTCTGGCAGCTCGGCCAATACGGTGCTGGTGGCCCACACCTTGTCACCAATGGCGACACGCACGCGCGAGCCCGGCGGCAGGTAGACGTCGACCCGCGAGCCGAAGCGAATAAAGCCGTAACGCTGGCCGCCGTAGAGCGAATCGCCCTGCTTGGCATAACACAGAATTCGTTTGGCGACGAGGCCGGCAACCTGTACCGCGGTGACGACGTGGCCCTGCGCCGTGCGCAGCACCATGGCATTGCGTTCGTTCTCCAGCGATGCCTTGGCAAGCGAGGCGTTGAAGAATTTCCCCGGAAAATACGTCAGGCTGGCAACGGACCCACGCACTGGCGAGCGGTTGGAATGAACGTTGAACACATTCATGAACACGCTCATTTTGAGCGCCGGGCGGCCATCGGCATACGGGTCCCGCGCCTCTTCGACCGCCACGACGCGGCCGTCGGCGGGAGACAGGACATTGAAGTCGCCGTCGGGCGCGACGCGAACCGGGTCGCGAAAGAACTGCAGAACGAAAATCGCCAGCACCCACAAGGGAACCGACGCCCAGCCCGACCACAGTGACACCAGGACGGCCAACAGGACGATAGCGGCCAGGAACGGCCACCCTTCACGCGCAATGAAGGGATGTGGATAGGCGGGCTTGTTCATCGTAGGGTGAAGAATAACCGAAATACCCCAGTGGCTTCCCGGCAACATACCGCGCGGGCGACGGCCACATCGGGCAAATGGCGCATTGCGTCCATACGAAAATTGGGGCGGCAGGGCCGCCCCAACGGTATCGCATCGCCGCGCGCGCGATCAGTTCTTCGTCTTGTCGACCAGCTTGTGGGCCGCGATCCATGGCATCATGGCGCGCAGCTTGCTACCTACTTGTTCGAGCTGCGATTCGGCGTTGATGCGGCGATGCGACGTAATGGACGGCGCACCAGCCGCATTTTCCAGGATGAAGCTCTTGGCGTAGACACCGGACTGAATGTCGCCCAGCAGCCGGCGCATCGCCTTCCGGCTTTCTTCACCAATGACTTTCGGGCCGCTCTCGTACTCGCCGTATTCGGCGTTGTTCGAAATGGAGTAGTTCATATTGCCGATGCCGCCTTCGTAGATCAGGTCGACGATGAGCTTGAGTTCGTGCTGGCATTCGAAATAGGCCATCTCGGGCGCATAACCGGCTTCCACCAGCGTGTTGAAACCCGCCTTGATGAGTTCGACGACGCCGCCACAAAGCACGGCCTGTTCGCCGAACAGGTCGGTTTCGGTCTCTTCGCGGAAACTGGTTTCGATGACGCCCGCCCGCCCGCTGCCGATGGCGCATGCGTAGGAAAGCGCCACGTCGCGCGCGGCACCGGAATTGTCCTGCTGCACCGCCACGAGCGACGGCGTGCCACCGCCCTGCGTATACGTGCTGCGCACCGTGTGGCCCGGCGCCTTGGGGGCGATCATGATGACGTCCAGATCGGCGCGCGGAACGACCTGGCCATAGTGGATGTTGAAGCCATGCGCGAAGGCCAGCGCAGCCCCCGACTTCATATTCGCGGCGATGTGCTGGCGATAGACCTCGGCGATATGCTCGTCGGGCAGCAGCATCATTACGACGTCGGCGCCCTTGACGGCTTCCGGCACGTCCTTGACCTGCAGGCCGGCGTTGACCGCCTTGTGCCACGATGCCCCGTCCTTGCGCAGGCCCACCACGACCTGGACTCCGGACTCATGCAGATTCAACGCGTGCGCATGGCCTTGTGAACCATACCCGATAATGGCAACCTTGCGCCCCTTGATCAGGGACAGGTCGCAGTCTTTGTCGTAGAAAACTTTCATTTGCTGGGCTCCAATCTTCGCTTGGTGTGATTGATGATCGATTGTTTTGGAATGCTTTGAATAGGTAAATTCAGAGTGATGAACAAACTTCGCTCGAGAAAACCCGCCCCCGCGTCGTCGCGGGCGCGTCAGAGCTTGAGCACGCGGTCGCCGCGACCAATTCCCGAGACGCCGGTGCGCACCGTCTCGAGAATGGCGCTGCGATCGAGCGCATCGATGAATGCCTTGATTTTTTCCTGCACGCCGGTGAGTTCTATGGTGTAGACCTTCTCGGTGACGTCGATGATGCGGCCGCGGAAAATCTCGGCCATGCGCTTCATTTCGTCGCGCTCTTTGCCAATGGCGCGCACCTTGATCAGCATGAGCTCGCGCTCGACGTGCGCACCTTCCGACAAGTCCACCACCTTGACCACATCGACCAGGCGGTTGAGGTGTTTGGTGATCTGCTCGACGACCTCGTCCGAACCGTCGGTCACGATGGTCATGCGCGACAGGGTTGGATCTTCCGTGGGCGCGACGGTTAGCGTTTCTATGTTGTAGCCACGGGCGGAGAAAAGCCCCACCACGCGCGACAGCGCGCCCGGCTCATTTTCCAGCAGAATGGAAATAACGTGTTTCATGGCGATTATCCTTATAGATCTTCCGAGCCCAGCAGCATTTCCGTCAGGCCCTTGCCCGCCTTCACCATGGGCCACACGTTTTCGGTCTGGTCGGTGATGAAATCCATGAACACCAGGCGATCCTTGTACTTCCCGAAAGCGTCGCGAATGGCCGGCTCGACGTCGGCCGGCTTGTCGATGCGCAGGCCGATGTGGCCATAGCTCTCGGCCAGCTTGACGAAATCGGGCAGCGCATCGACATAGGTTTCGGAATAGCGTGAGCCGTACTCGATCTGCTGCCACTGGCGCACCATGCCCAGATAGCGATTGTTCAGGCACAGAATCTTGGGAGTCAGCCGGTACTGGCGGCAGGTGGAAAGTTCCTGGATGTTCATCTGTATGGAACCCTCGCCGGTAACCAGGGCCACCGGCCGGCCCGGATTCGCCATTTGCGCGCCCATGGCATACGGCAGCCCGACGCCCATGGTGCCCAGGCCACCGGAATTCAGCCAGCGCCGCGGTTCCTCGAACTTGTAGTACTGCGCGGCCCACATCTGATGCTGGCCGACATCGGCCGCGACGAATGCGTCGCCGCCGGTGATTTCCCACAGCTTCTCGACGACGAACTGCGGTTTGATCAGCTCGCTGGAATGGTCGTAGTGCAGGCAGTGCTTGGAGCGCCATGCCTCGATCTGCTTCCACCAGCCGTCGAGCGACGGGCGCGTCGCGAGCTGCACGGTGTCGCGATAGATCGAGATGAAATCCTGCAGCACGTCGCGCACGTTGCCGACGATGGGCACATCGACGCGCACGCGTTTAGAAATGGATGACGGGTCAATGTCGATGTGCACGATCTTGTGCGATACCGTGGCGAAATTCTTCGGATTGCCGATGACGCGGTCATCGAAGCGCGCGCCGATGCCGATCAGGACATCGCAATTCTGCATGGCCATGTTGGCTTCATAGGTGCCATGCATGCCGGGCATGCCGAGGAACTTGGGGCTGCTGCCCGGGAAGGAACCCAGCCCCATCAGCGTGGTGGTGCACGGCGCCCCCGACAAGGCGACAAGCTCGCGCAGTTCCGCCGAGGCGTTCGACAGAACCACCCCGCCGCCGCCGTAGATCATGGGGCGTTCCGCGGCAGCCAGCATCTGCACGGCTTTCTTGATCTGCCCCTGATGGCCCTTGATGACCGGCGCGTACGAGCGCATGTGCACTTCGCCATGCGCGGGCGTGAATTTGCACACCTGCATCGACACGTCTTTAGGAATGTCGATGAGCACGGGGCCGGGCCGCCCGGTGCGCGCAATATAGAACGCCCGGCGAACCGTCTCGGCCAGATCTTTGACGTCGCGCACCAGAAAATTGTGCTTGACGCAGGGCCGCGTGATGCCCACCGCATCGCATTCCTGAAAGGCGTCCTGGCCGATGGCGTGCGTGGGTACCTGGCCGCTGATGACGACCAGCGGTATGGAGTCCATGTAGGCCGTGGCAATGCCCGTCACGGCGTTGGTCAGACCCGGCCCGCTGGTGACGATGGCCACACCCACCTTGTTCGATGAGCGCGAATACGCATCGGCGGCATGAACAGCCGCCTGCTCGTGCCGCACCAGAATATGCTTGAATTTGTCCTGCTTGAAAATAGAGTCGTAAATGTAGAGGACCGCGCCTCCGGGATACCCGAACACATGTTCGACACCCTCTTCGATGAGGCAGCGGACGACGATGTCGGCGCCATTGAGTTCCATGTTGTCTATTCCTTTCACAACCGGTGGCGACGCTTCAACTGGCCGATTCGGGCCCGAGGCGGGACGGTCGCGGCAACATGATCCGGCGCTTTGTGGCCCACGGGGCCACGCCACCCGGACACCTTGCCGTGCCGGCACACACTCGTTGAAACGCGACACGCGCGTTCGCGATGAACGCGGGAGTTAGAAACGGAAGCCCTGGCAGCGCGCGCTTGTGGCGCGGCCAGCGGCGGATGATACGGGCGCAAAAAACCGGGCGGATAGCCCGGGCGATAGAGCCTTTGGCAGCCCGCGCTGTGTCGCGCCGGCCGATGACTGTTACTTTACCGCGTCGCACCATCGGATGCAACCGCGACTGCCGGTCTTCCTGCGCGCCGACGCGATGAGCGGATCAGCGCGTGGGCGCGGCGCGGCGGAACACCAGCCTGCCGGGCATGGAGGCCGGCGCGTCGTAGGCGTAGCCCTCGGCGTCGAACGCCAGCAGCCGCTTCGGATCGGCAATCTTGTGCTCGATGACGAAGCGCGCCATGAGGCCTCGCGCCCGCTTGGCGTTGAACCCGATCACCTTCCAGACACCCCCCTTGAAATTCTGGAATACGCAGTGGATGACGCGCGCCCGCAACACCTTCAGATCCACCGCCTTGAAGTATTCGTCGGAAGCCAGGTTCACCACCAGCGGCCTCGCCACGCCCGCAAGGCGCGCATCGATATGAGCGGCAATCGACGCGCCCCAGTACGCGTACAAATTGCGCCCCTTCTTCGTGGGAAGCGGCGTACCCATCTCCAGCCGGTAGGGGCGAATGAGGTCGAGCGGCCGTAGAACCCCATGCAGGCCGCTGAGGATGACGACATGCTCTTGCGCCCAGCGCAATTGCGCATCGGACAGACTGGGCGCATCCAGCCCCACGTAGACGCCGCCATTGAACGCCAGCGCCGCCTGGCGCGCGGTGGCAAGATCGAATGACGGTCGCCATGCCGCATAGCGCCGCACGTTCAGATCGGCCAGCGCGTCGCTGATCTTCATCAGCGCGGCCACCTCGGCGGCGGACTTCTTCTTCAGAACCTTGATCAGCCCGGCCGCCTGGTCGACGAACAGAGGCTGCGCGCACAGCGCCGTTCGCACGGGGGTATCGTAGTCCAGCTTCTTGGCCGGCGACAGCAGCAGCAGCATGAAAACCTCGGTTCGGCAATCATCGGTCACATTCGGTTCGGCAGCCACATGACGATCTGCGGGAACGCGGAAATGAGGACTATGAACAGAATGATGAGAACGATAAACGGCATCACGCCCCAGAGCAACTCTTTCAGAGAAATGTCGGGCGCGATGCCGAGGATCACGAACAGGTTGAGCCCGATCGGCGGATGGATGAGTCCGGCCTCCATCAGGATGGTCATCTGCACGCCGAACCAGACCAGGTCGAAGCCATGGGCCTGCAAGCCGGGCAGCAGCACCGGCGTGATGAACAGAATGATGGCCACCGGCGGCAGGAAAAACCCGAGAACGAGCACCAGCACGTCGATCCAGAAAAGGAACTCCCAGCGCGACATGTCCAGTGCGACCAGCCATTGCGTGGCGCTCTGCGTGACATGCAGATAACTCATCACGTTGGAATAGAGGAACGACATGGCGATGATCATCATCAGCATGCACGATTCCTTGGTCGTGCCCAGCAGGATGGGGCCCAGATCTTTCCAGCGGTAGCAGCGGTATACCACCATCACCATCACGACGGTCGCGAACGCGCCGACACCCGCGACTTCCGACGGCGTCGCGAACCCGCCATACAGGGCCACCATGACGATGGAGATGATGATCGCAAACGGAATGAGTCGCGGCAGCGTCTCGAAGCGCTCGCGCCAAGTGAATGTTTCCCGCACCGTCGCGAGGCGCGCGAGGGCATCCGGCGTCAGGCCCGCATGGGTGTCGCGATGCGACTTGTAGCCGACCCACAGTGCGAACAACGTGGCCAGCAGCAGTCCCGGGATTATGCCCGCGATGAAGAGTTTGCCGATGGACTGCTCGGCCACGATGCCATACAGGATGAAAGTGATGGATGGCGGAATCAGAATGCCCAGCGTACCGCCCGCGGCAATGAGCCCGCCCGCCAGCCCGCCCGAATACCCGCGTTTTTTCATCTCGGGTATGCCCATGGACCCCATCGCCGCCGCGGTGGCGGTGCTCGAGCCGCACATCCCGGCGAAAATCGCGCAGCCCACGACGTTGGCGATGCCCAGCCCGCCCGGCAATTTGCTGAGCCAGCGGTACGCCGATTCATACAAATCGACGGACGCGCGGGTACGGCCTATTGATTCACCCATGAGGATGAACAGGGGAATGGCAAGCAGGGTGAAGTTGTCCATGCCGCCGTAGAGCGTCTCGGGAAGCGTGAGAATCAGCGTTGGCGGCATCAGGACGACCATGAACAGCAGCGAGACCACACCCAGCGCGAAGGCAACGGACATGCCCGAGAGCAACAGCACGAGCGTGCCGGCCACGAACAGCGATCCAAGGCTGAATTCAGTCATGATCGACTCCCCGCCGTCGGCCAAGGAGACCCGCAATCTGGTCGACGATCTGCACCCCGCACTGCAGCGCCGTCAGCCATAGCCCAGCGGCAATCAGGGCATAGGGAATCCACAGCGGCGGCGCCCACGTGGAGTCCGTTGCCCAGTCGCCGTCCCACGCCTGGATGGCGTAGCGCGTCACACTGACCCCAATGAAGATGCAGACGGCGCAGGAGAGCGCGTCGCCCAGTACCACGCGCCAGGGCACCCAATGCTTGGGCAGAACCAGATCGAGCACTTCCGTCCCCACGTGGCCATGCTCCCGCTGCGTGAACGCCGACGCGAGGAACGTGGCGGCGATCAGCAGAAAGACATTGGCTTCCAGCGACCAGGTATGGGGGCGCGACAGGTAATAGCGCCAGATCACCTCGTAGGTGATGAGCGCCGACGAAACGACGATCAGCCCACCTGTCAGGTAACCACAGAATTTGCTGAAATTTCCCACTGCCCGGACTATGCCGCGCCAAGTTCTCGCCGCCATGGTTTCTCTCGTGAAAACGCGTGCATGCAACGACGACGAACTAATTCTCCGGAACGGCCTCGGCCATCTTGAGGAGCTTGGCACCGTCCTTCACATGCGTCGAAAAGTCCTTGTAGGCGCTTTTTTCAGCCACCGCTTTCCACAGGTCGAATTGCTTGCGGTCCATCGTCGAAATCTTGTCGCCCGATTTGCCGTAGACCGCGGCCACCTTCGCGTCGTCTTTCTTGCACGCCTCGAGTGAGAACGCCTGCAGCGAACGGCCGACATTCATCACGATCTTCTGTTGCTCTGGGGTGAGCTTGTCGTAAGTTGCTTTCGACATCAGCAGCGGCTCGAACATGTACCAGAACGTGTGATCCTGCGCGGTAGTGACGAACTTGGCGACCTCGTTCATGCGGAAACTCATCAGCGACGCGCTGGATGTCCAGATGGCGTCGACCACGCCCGACTGCATGGCGTTGTACGACTCGTTCGAGGAGAAAGAGGCAATCGCCCCGCCCGCCGCCTGCAACATGAGATCGATCATCTTGCCGGCGCCACGAACCTTGAGCCCCTTCACGTCGGCCGGCACGACCACCGCCTTGTCACGCGACGCTACGCCACCCGCTTGCCAAATCCAGCTGACGATCACCACACCATGGTCTTCCAGGTATTTTTCAAGCCACTTGCCGATGGGAGCATCTTCCCAGTTGTACGCCTGCTGGTAACTGGTGATCAGGGCCGGCATCAGCGTGAGGTTGACTGCCGGCAGCTTGCCGCCGGAATAGGCGAGCGGATAGACGCTCATGTCGAGCGATCCGCTCGCCATTGCGTCGAACTGCTGATTGGCCTTGAACAGGGATGATCCGGGATAGATCTGGAATTTGATCGCGCCGTTCGTCTGTTTCTCGACCGCCGCGGCGAATTTACGCGCCACCTGGTCGCGAAAATCCGTGTTCGCCGGGAATTGGTGAGAAATCTTGAGCACCATCGGACCAGCGGCCACCGCCGGGCGTCCGAAGAGCGCAATGCATCCACCCAGCGCGGCCGCCAGAATCAAGCCACGAAATTTTCCGTTTCTCATAACACCTCCTCCTGATTACCTCATCCATAAATGGAACATCGATGTGTCGTTGTCACGGCACCCACATCCGACCTCCTCCATCGCATCGCGCACTGGCGCAGTGACCTCCCGGCTTCGCCCGGACGCCTGCCGGGCTTTGGAATCACAGGCGCCAGGGGGTTGCGATCAGCCGAATTCAATCCCCCGTGAACACGGGCTCGGTGCCCGCCAGGAACGCCTCGACACCGCGGCGATGATCGCGGCTGTCGGCGAAATCGAAGAAACGATGCAGTTCGGCCGCGGTCAGCGGCGGCGGCGCGACACTCAGGCGGTCGACCATTCGCCGATTGAGGCGCGCGGCGAGCGGCGCGCCCCGCGCGATGCGCCCGACGCTGCGCGCCACCTCGCCGGCCAGCGCCTCATCGGGAACGACACGCGTCAGCAGCCCTTTCGCCAAGGCTTCGGCGGCGCCAAAGATCCGCCCTTCCAGCAATATCTCCAGCGTCACGGCCCGGCCGACGAGCGCCAGCACGCCTTGCATTTCCCGCGGCGCCAGGGGAAAACCCAGCCGGTTGATCGGCACCCCGAATCGCGACGAATCCGCCGCAATGCGCAAATCGCACTGACTGGCGATCTCCAGTCCGCCGCCGACGCAAACACCCGCGATGGAGGCCACCACCGGATGCGCGCATTCCCGGATCGCCGCCAGGGCCGGCGCGACGATCTCTTGGTGGTAGTGCGCAACGCCGTCGCGACCCACCCGCTCGCGCGGAAACTCGGTGATGTCCGCCCCGGCCGCGAAATTCCCGCCCGCACCGCGCAAGATGACACAACGCAGGCCAGCATCGGCCGACAGCGCCGCGATGGCCTCGCGTAGCGCCGTCCACATATGAACCGTCAATGCATTCAACCGCCCCGGATGATCGAGTGTGATCGTGGCGACTGCGCCATCGCGCGCAACCGCGACACGGCCCGGG
>SCQX01000008.1 GCA_004298545.1 Candidimonas sp.
CCAAAGTGTCGCGTGCTGGAAACCCAAGGGAGCAACACCGGCGGACCCGGCGCCCGGAAACCTGAGGATCGAGCCTGTTAGCACTCAATGCCTACGAGTGCTAATTATAGGGATGAAGTGAGGGATTTCAAGGCGGGGGGAAGAGGCTGTTACATAATTGCTGTCGATGTTCATGTTGATCAGGGAAGCCTCAGCCAGAACGGCGACAAGGTTTTTCTTCAAAAATGCCGGGAACTGATTGGGGGAGTAAGAGGCGCACCGTCACAGCCAAGGGGCCAGGGTCTTGTTGGCGATGTCGGCCCAGTCCCGATTGGCCAGGGGATTGGCCGGGCTGGGATGCAGCAGGTAGGCCGTCGGCACGTCGTCGCCGGTGACGACCTGTGCGCGGCCATGGGCGAAGCGTCCGATACCGACCACCG
Source organism: Candidimonas sp. (assembly GCA_004298545.1). Lineage (GTDB taxonomy): Bacteria > Pseudomonadota > Gammaproteobacteria > Burkholderiales > Burkholderiaceae_B > SCQX01. Next base: position 420 of record SCQX01000008.1, read on the forward strand.
CGCGTGGCCTGACGGCGTGAATCACGGCGTCCAGTGCCGCGTCGCAGATGCCGAATAACGGCTCACGCTCGGCCTTGTGCAATTGTTCGGGAACCAGATTGCGACCATTGCGCAGAAACAGCAAGGGGCAGTAGTTCCAGACGAAGATGTCCTGGAAGAATCGGTTGGGGCTGTTGAAACGCTGCCGCGCCCAGCCCCAGAAGCGATCGCCGCTGCCTTCGCTTCGGTGGCAGGCAAAGCCGACGATCGGGTATTTCTCGTGCTGGTCGGGTAGCGGACCGCCCAGGGGTTTTTCGATCTTCAGCCAGTCGCGCGCCATGGAAACCGCGCCGAAGGGAACCCCGGTCTGGGCCATGCCCCAAGGGCCGGGGTTCATTCCAACCAGCAAGATCCGGCCCCTGCGGCCGCTGTACCGCTGCAGGTATTCACGATGTGCCGACCACATGTAGATCAGCGGGTTATAGACGTGGCTGGCGGTGGGGAATGCCAGCACCTGCAGGCTGCCTGCGAGCACGCGTGCGATGGCCGTGCTGGTCGTGTCCAGATCGAGGTTGGTTCTTGCGGTCATGTGTTCTGCCTTGATGAAACCGGAATCGGCGTGCCGGATGGCCCCAATGTGGATGAGACGATGCGTGAGGCGTCTGGCGTAGTGACCGATCCCGGCAGGTAGTTTATTCCGGCGACGGGTTCTCTTGTCGCCGCGTTTACCGCGGCGTGCCCTTGGGGCGCCGTGGCCACGAGTCAGTCCGGAAGCGCTTTCGCAAGTCCTCCGACCGCGCCCGATTCAACCACGCAGTCGAGGAAGGCGTGGACCTGCTACGCTTTTGTTCCCTGCTTCCTATGGGCTGCTGGCGTGGGTCGGCGGGACCATCGGCGGCCTGATCGTCGGCGTGGTGCTTCTCGATCTCGGCCTGCAAAGCGCCCATGTCTCGAACTTGGCGCGCAAGCTGGGAGTGCAGAATTGCTGTCAATACTGCTGAAGAAGAGATGTCATCGTGATTACACTCACGGTGACGCGCATTCGAATCGAATAAGGTGGGACTCATGGACGAATATGACGAGATCATCCAGGCGCTCGATCGGCGCGGTTGGGCGATTTCCGACACTGCCGTCCCCCTGTCGTGGCACATCACCCTGTTGCTGCAAAGCTGGACCTTGTGGCAGACCGGCCGCTTCAGCCAAGGCGAGATCGGCCGCGACGCAAGCATTGCGCCGCAGCCGGAAATTCGTGGGGATTCCATTTGCTGGGTGGAGCCGGGTTCATCGCCGGCCGCGCACCCGTTCTTCAAGTGGATGACGGGGCTGCGCCAGGTGCTCAATGAACGCTACCAAATGGGGCTGCGCAGCCAGGAGTTTCATTTCGCGCGCTATGGCGAGGGCAAGGGCTACAGGAAGCATGTCGATCAGCATCGCGGCACCGATTATCGAAAAATATCGATCGTGCTGTATCTGAACCTGCGCTGGAATCCCATGGATGGGGGTGAGCTTTGCCTCTACGAGCCTTTCGATCCCGACGTCGAGCTGCGGCGCATCGTGCCGCTGGGGGCGCGGCTGGTGGTCTTCGTCAGCGGCCGCACGCCGCATGCGGTGCTGCCGTGCCGCAGAACGCGCTGGAGCCTGGCGGGGTGGCTGCGAACCGATGAACGCCGGTCCGGGACGGCATAGTTGCAAACCGATGAACGCGCATCCTTCATCTGGCCCAATCGGCCTTGGCGCTTTGGTACTACTGGAAGTCGTCATGCGGATGCTAGGTTGACAATTTAGCTCTCCAGCCCGCGGTTCTATCGCTATCTGGTAGATGCGTGTCGAATCAGTCGATGGAGTGATCGCAATGGGAACACCAGCATTACAACCAATCACGATCTACCGGGCGCGGAAGATACTGACCATGAATCCCGCCCAGCCGGTGGCAACCCATGTTGCCGTGCGCGACGGCCGTATCCTGGCCGTGGGAACGGATGAAGAGGTGTCGGCGTGGGGTGACGCCCGCCGCGACGGCCGCTACGCCGACAAGGTGCTGATGCCGGGGCTGGTCGAAGGCCACTGCCATTTGTACGAGGGGGTCGTGTGGCTGTATGTTTACGTTGGGTTCTACGACCGGCGCGGGCCGGATGGCACGGTGTGGCCAGGGTTGAAGACGATCGATGCGGTCGTGGACCGGTTGGTCGAGGCCGAAGCGCGCCTGGCGCCGGGCCGCAATCTGGTGGCGTGGGGGTTCGATCCCATTTATTTTGGCCGGTCCCGCATGACGGTGCGCGACCTGGACAAGGTGCCGGGCGGCCGCGGCGTGGTCGTCATGCACGCCAGTGTTCATCTCATGAACGCGAATTCGCGCGCGCTGGCGATGGCGGGCATCGACCGCGACACCGACATCGAGGGTATTTCGCGGTTCCCGAACGGGGAACCGACCGGTGAGCTGTGCGAGTTTCCCGCCATGTTTCCCGTGGCGCGCATGATAGGCAACCCATTCCGCATGCTGGGGATGACTCCCGAGTGCCTGAAGAATTTCAGCCAGGTGGCCCTTGCGTCGGGCGTCACCACCGCGACGGACCTGATCAACGAGCTGCCCGACGAGGGAATCGAGACGCTGTCCCGCGTGACGCGCAGCGATGATTTTCCGCTGCGCATCGTGCCGGCGGCGTCGGGCATGTTGTTTGGCCGCGATGTTCAGGGCTGCCTGACCAAACTGGAACGGCTCAGACAGAGCAATCACGACAAGATGCATCTGGGGCCGGTGAAGCTCGTGGTCGACGGTTCGATTCAGGGATTCACGGCGCGCGTGCTGTGGCCCGGGTATTACAACGGCGCGCCGAACGGGATCTGGATCGTTCCCCCGGATGATCTCGCCGACATCGTGGAGCAGTATCACCGGGCGGGGATTCAGCTGCACATCCACACGAATGGCGACGAGGCCACCGAAGTGGCGTTGAATGCGCTCGAGCGCGCGCTCACCCTGTATCCGTGCCGGGATCACCGCCACACGCTGCAGCACTGCCAGATGGCGTCTCCGGCGCAGTTTCGCCGGATTGCGCGCCTGGGCCTGTGTGTCAACCTGTTCGCGAATCACGTCTTCTACTGGGGCGACGCGCACATGGAAATGACCATGGGGCCGGATCGCGCCAACCGCATGGATTCCTGCGCCACGGCGCAACGCATGGGCATCCCGTTCGCCATCCATTCCGATGCGCCCATCACCCCGTTGGCGCCCCTGTTCACTGCCTGGTGCGCGGTCAACCGGCGAACCGCCTCGGGGCGCGTGCTGGGCGAAAGCGAGCGTATCAGCGTGGCCGACGCCCTGCGTGCCATCACGCTGGGCGCGGCGTACACGCTGCGCATGGACGACCGGATCGGGTCGATCGAAGTGGCCAAGTTTGCGGATTTCTGCGTGCTCGACAGTGATCCTTCCCAGGCCGCGCCCGAGGCCCTCAAAGACGTGGCGATCGCCGGAACGATGGTGGGCGGGCATGCGTTCGAGGCCCCGCGTGCCGCCTGACGCCGGCGCCGGCGTGGAACATCGGGCCCGTATCTTCTCATGTCGAAACGTATTCCGCTGGTCGTGATTGGCGGGTTCCTGGGGGCCGGCAAGACGACGCTGCTGAATCATTGGCTCGTCAATGCCGGGCGCCAGCGGCTTGCGGTTCTCGTCAATGATTTCGGGCCGGTCGATGTCGACGCGGCGATGGTCGCCGCGCACGACGGTGAGACGCTCAGCCTCACCAACGGCTGCATTTGCTGTTCGATAGGGTCGGGCCTGGAGGACGCGCTGATACGCGTCATCGAGCGCGATCCGCCGGTGGACCTGATCGTGATCGAGGCCAGTGGCGTGTCCGACCCGGGGCGTATCGCGCAGGTCGGCCTGGCCGATCCCATGCTCCAGCTTGAAGCCGTGGTCGTTCTGGTTGACTCGGAACATGTCGTCGATCAGCTCGACGACCCACTGCTGGGCGATACCTTGTGTCGCCAGATCAGCGCTGCCAGTCTCCTGGTGCTGAACAAAACCGATCTCGTGTCGCAGGCCTGCCTGGCGCGGGTGCGCGAGCGGATCGCGCGGCAGTTTGGCGCGTTGCCGGCGATCGAGGCCGCGAATGCGGTAGTGCCGGTCGCGATGCTGACCAGCGACGCCGGCCGCCGGCGCATCGTGGCCGACACGCGCGCGCGCCACGATCGGGGTATCGAGTGCGATCACGATCACGATGGCGAAGTGCCCGATCACCCCTTCGAGGGCGGGGTGTGGCGCGGCGACGGGGTGCTCGGCGCCGACGCGCTGATTGCGGCGCTCAAAGGCCTGCCACGCACGGTGGTGCGGGTCAAAGGGTGGGTGACCACCGATCGCCATGGGCCGGCCATCGTCCATTTGGCCGGTGGCCGTGTTCGCGTCGAGCGGCTGGCGCGGCGTTCCCCGGCGTTGGACAATGAACTGGTTTACATCGGTATTCGCGGCACCAACGTTCACGACGCGGTGCGCAAGGCGCTGGCGCCCTTGGAAACTCATCCCGCGCAGTGGCCTACAATTGGGCCCTGAGTCTACAACCCCCCTTTTCAACCGGAGATGAGTGTGCCCAGTTTATTGCCCAACATCGATCCCGAAGGCCTCCTGGAATATTCGGTCGTGTACACCGATCGTGCGTTGAACCATATGTCGCACGCGTTTCAAGGCGTGATGCACGACATTTCGCGCACACTGAAAAAAGTCTATGGCGCCCGCTCGGCCATCGTGGTGCCCGGCAGCGGCACGTTCGGCATGGAAGCGGTGGCAAGGCAGTTT
>SCQX01000002.1 GCA_004298545.1 Candidimonas sp.
CGCGGTTTCGGCCCCGCCAAGAACGGCGTGGGCATCCCTTTCGAACTGCTCAACCACAACAAGAAAAGCCTGGTCGTCGATCTGAAGAAGCCTGGTGGCAGCGACGTCATCAAGAAACTGGCCGAGACCGCCGACATCGTCCTTGAAAGCTCCAAGCCCGGCACGTCCGAGCGGCTGGGCGTTTCCTACGAAGACCTGCAGCCGGTGAACCCGCGGCTGATCTACTGCTCGATCTCGGGCTTCGGGCAGAACGGCCCCTACCGCAATCTTGGCGGCGTCGACATCGTCGCGCAGGCCATGGGCGGCCTGATGGGCATTACCGGAATACCGGGCGGGCCTCCGGTCAAAATCTCGCTGCCCATCACCGATATCGGCTGCGGCATGTGGGCAACCATCGGCATCCTGTCGGCACTCGCGGCGCGCGAGCACACCGGCCGGGGGCAGCGCATCGATTCCGCGCTGCTCGACACGCCCATCGCCTGGTCGTTCTGGGAGGCCTCGCGCTATTTTGGCTTGGGTGAAAAGCCCCAACCACTGGGGTCGTCGCACCGCAATGTCGCGCCCTACCGGGCTTTCAAATGCGCCGATGGACGCTACATCGTCATCGGTGCCGCCAGCCAGCCGCTGTGGGAAAAGCTCTGTCAGGCCATGAGCGCCCTGTCGCTGCTTGAAGACGCGCGCTTCAAGACGCCGCCACTGCGCGTCGACAACCGTAGCGCACTCGAGCCGCTGCTCGAGCCGCTGTTCCTGAAGAAAACCAGCGCCGCGTGGCTGGACATCCTCAACCAGGCGGGGGTGCCGTGCGGCCCCGTCAAATCGTACGAAGAGGCCATCAACGACCCGCAAGTCAAGATGCGCGACATCGTGACACCCATCGAACACACCAAGGCGGGATCCTTGACGCTCCTGAACGTGCCGGTCTATCTGTCCGACACCCCGCGCGGCAAACTCGACCAGGCGCCCGCTCTGGGCGAGCACTCCGTCGGCGTGCTCGAGAGCGGCGGCTTTACGAAGGACGCCATACAACGACTGCTGGCCGAAAAAGTCATCACGCAAACCAACACCTGAGACCATGCGGGGAACCATGCAGCTATTCGAACTGGGCGCCGTCGAGAGCGCAAAGGAAATCCGGGATGGGAAGCTCACATCCCGCGAACTGACCGAAGGGCTCATCGGCCGCATCAAGGCGGTCGACGGCGCAATCGAAGCCTGGCAGTACATCGATTTCGACCACGCGCGCGAACAGGCGGCACGCGCCGACGCGCTGTTCAAGAAGAGCGGCCCGCGCAGCGCACTGCATGGCGTGCCCATTGGCATAAAAGACATCTACGACACGGCCGATGCGCCGACGGAATACGGAACCCCCATCTACGCCGGCAGGCGCCCGGAAAAAGACAGCGCCGTCGTGGCGCTGCTGCGGGACGCGGGGCTCGTCATCCTGGGCAAAACGGTCACCACCGAACTGGCCTCCTATACGCCGGGGAAAACGCGCAACCCGTTCGATGCGGCCAGAACGCCAGGCGGTTCTTCCAGCGGCTCGGCCGCCGCCGTCGCGGCAGGAATGGTGGCGATAGCAACCGGCTCGCAAACCTACGGCTCGGTCACGCGGCCCGCCTCCTACTGTGGCGTGGTCGGCTATAAACCGACGTTCGGCTGCATTTCCCGTCACGGCGTTCTCAACCAGTCGGCGCAGCTGGACCATCTGGGTGTGTTCTCCAGGCACCTGGAGGATGCCGCTGCGGTCACCCGCCTGCTGATGCGCGCCGACCGCAACGACCTCGACATGCTGGATTACGAGGTCATCGAGCAAATCGCGGAAAACCTCGCGTCACCTCCTGTTTTCACCAGACCACGCATCGGTTTCATCAGAACGGCCGCCTGGGACCGCGTCGGCCCATCGGCCCAGCGAAGCCTGGAAGCACTGGTCGACTCGCTCTCGCCGTACGCGAAAGAGGCCAGGCTGCCACGATCGTTCGCCGATGCGGAGGCATGCATCGTCACCCTCATGGAAGTCGACATGGCCAAGAATTACAGTAAGGAGTACGCGTACGATCGCGATGGCGTGCGGCTGAGCGACATGATCCGGCGGATGATCGAAGACGGCATGCGCTTCGACCACGACAAGCAGCAGTGGGCGCTGCGCCTCAGGGAAGTGCTGAGCCGCGAGCTTACATTCGTGTTCAACGACTTCGATGCGCTGCTGGCGCCGGCAACGGAAGATGTGGCGCCCCGCGGGCTTTCAAGCACCGGCAACCCCGTCTTCAGCGCCATCGGCACGCTTTGCCGAACCCCCACGCTCAGCCTGCCGCTGCTGTCGGGGGAAAACGGCCTGCCCATGGGCGTGCAGCTCATATGCCCCTGGGGACAAGACGCGAAGCTTTTCGGCATCGCGCGCTGGCTGACCGATTTCATGAAGAGCCAGCCAACCGCGTGGCACGCCGCGCCGATTACACCGGCGACAGCGTCAGATTGAACAAGAACGCCATCAGCAGCACGACCGGGATCAGGAAGGTTGCGAAAATGAAGGTGAAGCCCATCACGTCGCGCGCTTTCAAATGCATCATGCCCAGCACCGGCAGCATCCAGAACGGCTGAAGTAAATTGGCCATGGCCTCGCCCAGGTTGTAGATCGACACCAGCCAGCCCAGGTGCATGTGGTAGTGCTGCGCGGCCGCCACCAGGTAGGGCGCCTCGATGATCCACTTCGAGCCGCCCGACGGCACCGCGATACCCAGTATCACCGAGTAGATGCCGACGACGACCGGGTAGACGTATTGGTTCGAAATATCGATGAAGAAATGCGCCATGGCCGATGACACATTGGTGCCTACGATGAGTCCGAAGATTCCCGCGTAGAACGGAAACTGCAGCACCACGCCCCAGATGGCCGGGGTCGCGTCGCGCATCGAATGCATGAAATGGATGGGCCGCCAGTGCAAGAGCAGCGCGCCGATGAGGAAGATGAAGTTGACCATGTTCAGGTCGAGCGCCGGCATCCCCTTCTTCGCGAACGTCTCGTAGATATAGGCCACGCTGATGATCGTGAAGATGATCGTCAGCAGCGGCGAATATTCCAGATACTCGCCCGGGCGCGAATGCTTGTTGTTGCGCGTGACGTCCTCGTGCAGATCGATGCCCAGGTCCTCGGCCGTGACCGCCGCGTGCGCCGGCGGCGTGAATTTGTAGGCAATGATGGTAACCAGCACCACTTCGACCGCCACCGAAGCCAAGCTCTGCCACAGGAAAATCGTGTCGGTCAGCGGAATCAGCCCGCCAACCAGCTTGACCAGCGCCTCGGGCATCGACCCGGGCGTGGCCATGAAAAGCGCGGCCGAACTGGAAAGCCCCTGCGCCCACACCGAACCCATGCACATGAAACTGCACGCGGCCAGCGCGCGGTAGTCGACTTTCGGAATGCGGCGCGCGAATTCCTTGGCGAGAATGGCCGAGAAGATCAGGCTGAATGCCCAATTCAGGTAGCCCGCCACCATGGAAAAGAATGCAACGGTGGCGACTGCCCCGGCGCGCGAGTGCACTTTGCCGGCTATCACATCGATCAGCTTTCTGGCTGGCGGCGTGGTTGCCAGCGCGCTGCCGGTAACGATGGTCAGCGACGCCTGCATGGAAAAGGTGAGCAGCGACCAGAATCCGTGCCCCCAGGCCGTTGCCAGCTTGAATGGATTCGCCCGGACTTCCGGGTCGAGAATGAACGCCGCGATGATGACGATGACGGTTGCCAGCAGCGCGAATATGAATGCGTCCGGCATCCAGCGCTGCGTCCAGCGCGTGGCGGCCAGCGCGAACCGCGCGATGAAGTTCGTCTCCTCTTGTTTCTCTAGTGCACCACTGGTTGTCTCCATTCGTCTCACTCCTGATAGTTATCTCTGATAGTTATCAAATTACCGTTCGTATCGGTTTTCCCGCACCAACCAACCCGACTTCCCTGCACCAATCGAACGCTCAATCGCGGGAACGCGCGATCGCGGTCAAAAGAACCGGCTCCGAACCTTAGCCGGTCAACCTCTCGCGCACCCACAGCGGCAACGCGCACGCCAGTGACAATGGCCTGAAAAGTTCAGGCCATCTGTCGGAACGCGATCAAATTCATAATGCAATTATACGAAACGGCCTCTATATCCACGCACTAAAAGGGGCCGTTATTTTGGTAAATATAAGTAATTTTTTGTAAATTCAAGCGGCATCGCAGGCAAAAAAACAGCGAATCCGCCGCGCCGATGGCGACGAATTCGCTGTTTTCCGCAATGGCGGCAACAGTTCCCGCCAAACCGCCGCGTTCCGTGGACGGACTATGCGGACTTCTTCGCGGCGGCGGCCTTGCGGTTGAGTTTGAGCTGCGCATCGACCAGCGCCACCACCTCGTCGAGCGCGGCGTTGTGCATGCCATGGCGCGCGGCGATCGTCTGGATCATCAGGTCGTCGCGCTCGATGTTCGGCGCCCCCGCGTACAGCGTGCGCGCCGCCGACGAGGGCGTCACCAGCGAGAGCGCCGCGTTGGCGTACTTCTCGAACGGCACCATGTCGCCCGGCGCCGCCCCCAGCTTCTCGCACAGCGCCACCACCCACTCGTAGACTTCGCGCGACTGTGCGAGATCGGTGTGCACCGCTTCGCGGATGCTGCGTATCCCCTGGGCCGTCACACACCGGTAGTTGCCCGCCATCAGCATGCTCCACTTCGCCAGCGGCACGAACACCGACTCGTGCACGTGCAGCTTCACCGGCAGCTCGATCTCCTCGCCCCCCACCGGGTAGCGCACCGCCATCACCCCCGCCTCCAGATCGCGCAGGATTTGCGTGTGCGCCGGCGATTCGAAGCGCGCCGCCTTGAAGTTCGTCGGCAGCCGCACCTGCAGCACGTTGACCTTCTCCTGGGGCGGGCGAAACGCCTGCGGGTCCGGGCTGCACAGCGTCATGAGTGCCGGGTCGAACGCGTCCCACACCGCCGCATCGGTATAGCTTGAGCGGCACGCCGCCGCATCCACCCCCGGCACGCGCTTCAGGTACGTCAGAGGCGGCATGTTCATGATCGACATGCACGGCACC
>SCQX01000048.1 GCA_004298545.1 Candidimonas sp.
TTTTATAGGCGCGATCGAACCGATTTGTCAAGACAGTTTCCTAGGGGTCTCCATCTATTTTCAGCTTCCAGTCAGTTTATTTGGCACATAATTGCGCGCTACTTTTTTCTCCGTATCTTCCGTTCACGTTCCTTTACGTTCGGCTGCGGCCGAGGAGGCGGGCTTTGCATGCCGGCAGCTGAAAACCTGGAACCAGAAATTCTCGCCATCGTCGAGTCGATCATTCTCAAACCGGTCGCCGCTGACGCGTCGCTGGTGAAGTCGGGGCTGGTCGATTCCATGGCCGCAGTCGATATTACCCTGGCGATCGAAGAGAAATACGGCTGCGGCATCCCGGCCCCCGAAATCGCGGAGATATTGGAGACGGTGCGCAGCATCTGCCAATATGTGGCAACGCATACTTAGCGCGGGCCTGACTCGGCACCTGCTCGCCGCGCTGACCGCCGTCGGCATCGCCTCGCTGGTCTACTTCGGCCTGAATCCCTACCTGACCCGCACGCTGCACCCCCAACCGACCGACGGCATGGATGTCAAGGCGGGCGTTTATCTGCCCAACATGGGCGACAACTGGAACGAGCAAACGGTCAACTTCAACAGAATGGGCAACGCGCTGGCCAACGGCACCCTGGTGGTGATGGGGTCGTCGGAACTGGCTGGCGTCGACGTGCGATTCGTGCCTTACCGTTTCTTTCCCACGGAACTTGGTGTCCCCACCCTCGCCTACGGGCACGCGAAGTTGCAATCCTACGGCATCTTCCGGGTACTGCAATCGCTTTCGGACAGCCTCTCGCCGCACACGAAACTGGTGATCATGCTGTCCCCCGCGTGGTTCGCCGCGGAAGGGGAAATGCCCGCGAGCGCATTCGCCGAACACATTTCCGGACCCGTACTCGCCAGCCTTTGGCGGCGGCCCGCCGCGCGCGAGCACATGATTTACTGGGTGCGCCACCACGATCCCCTGGGAACACTTGGGCTCCTGGCGCAGGCAACGCTGGCGACGTTTCGCGACAAGCTGCAAATGTGGTTCACCGGCAGACCCATAAGCAGCGGCCCCGCCTACGCCCAGACCGCGGCGGCGATCGCCGCCACGCAACACGCCACGTTTCCGGTTCCCGCCACGCTGCCGCAAGCCGACTGGCCACGCCTGCTGGACGAAGCCCGGGCAACGGGTCGGAAGCTATGCAGCAATAACCCCTATGCGGTGCGCAACCACTACTATCGCACCCATTTGTCGCTGGTGCCCGATCCCACGCACCAGGAGTTCGCGCGCGGCGACCCGATCGCCGCGCGGGAATTCACGGACCTGTCGCAATTGATGGAATACCTAGCCTTCAAGAAGGTGCCGGCACTGTTCATCATGCAACCGCTGAATTCGAAGCTGGTGCTGGACACGGAGCGCTTCATTCCGACAGTGCGCAGCATCATGGCGATGTGCCGCCGCTATCACATGGCATGCACCAACATGTACCCGCTGCGCCCGGCGCCCGGCATCTTCAAGGA
>SCQX01000049.1 GCA_004298545.1 Candidimonas sp.
CGCCCGGGGCAGCGGGTGGTCGTCGTTGGCGTCGATCGGCTGCGCGAGGGGGCGGCTGTCAAAGTCATCGCGTCCGATGCGGCGGGCGCCGCCAGCCCGTGAATTTGTCGCGCTTGTTCATTCTCAAGCCGGTGGCCACGACGCTGATGATGGCCGCGCTGCTGATCACGGGCGCATTGGCGTACCGGTTGTTGCCGGTTGCGGCGCTTCCCCAGGTCGACACCCCGACGATACAGGTCGTCACCCGGTATCCCGGTGCCGGTCCGGATACGGTCGCCGCGCTGATCACGTCGCCGCTCGAGCGCCAGTTCGGCCAGATGCCGGGCTTGTCGCAGATGGCATCCACCAGTTCTGGTGGATCGTCTCGAATCACTTTGCGGTTCGATCTGGACCTTCCCCTGGATGTGGCCGAACAGGAAGTGCAGGCCGCCGTCAATGCGGCCTCTAATCTGCTGCCCGCCGACCTGCCGATGCCGCCGACCTACAACAAGGTCGATCCGGCTGATACGCCGGTCATCACGCTGGCGATCACGTCACCCACGTTGCCGCTCTATGAGGTGCGCGACCTGGTCGACGTGCGCATGGCGCAGGAATTGTCGCGGATCCCCGGAGTGGGGTTGGTGCGCATCGCCGGCGGGCAGCGCCCCGCCGTACGTATCCAGGCCGACCCACGGGCGCTTGCACAGCATCGTCTGACGCTCGCCGACGTGCGTGGCGCCGTCGCCGTCGCCAATGTCAACCAGCCCCTGGGCAACCTCGACGGCCCGTGGCGCTCGGTTACCATTGATGCCAACGATCAGCTTCGCTCGGTGGGCGACTATGAGCGTCTGATCCTGAAGGTCGAAGAGGGTGCCGCGTTGCGCCTGCGCGACGTGGCGGCCGTCAGGCGAAACCCCGAAGACATTCGCCAGGCCGCGTGGGTGGGGGGAACGCCCGCTGTGCTGATGGACATCCAGCGCCAGCCCGGTGCCAACGTCGTTGCGGTGGCCGACCGTGTCAAGGCCCTGCTTCCCGCGCTGGAGAAGTCATTGCCAGTGGGCGTGGACGTGGCGGTCACGGTGGATCGCACACATACCATACGCGATGCCATCGCCCGTGTTCAAAGAGAAATGCTGCTGGCGGTTCTCCTGGTCGTGCTGGTAACGTTCGTTTTTCTACGCAGCGTGGCCGCAACGATCGTCCCCAGTGTCGTCGTGCCTCTGTCGGTGGTCGGCACCTTCGGCGTCATGTATCTGGCAGGGTTCAGCGTCAACACCCTGTCCCTGATGGCACTGACGGTGGCGACGGGTTTCGTCGTCGACGATGCGATCGTCATGGTGGAGAACATCGCTCGTCATATGGAGGCTGGCGAGACGGCCATGCGCGCCGCATTGAAAGGGTCGGCCCAGATTGGTTTCACGTTGATGTCGCTGACCTTTTCACTGATTGCGGTGCTGATTCCGCTGCTGTTCATGGGCGACGTCATCGGGCGGCTGTTCCGCGAATTCGCCATCACGCTGGCCGTGGCTATCCTGATGTCGCTGTTCATCTCGCTCACGCTGACGCCAATGATGTGCGCGCGCCTGCTCAGGGTGGAATCCGCGCAGCGGTACGGCCGGGTGCGGACGGCGATGGGCGGCGGCATGGATGCGCTGGTTCGCTGGTACGACGTTGGCCTGCAATGGGTGCTGTCGCATCAGCGCTTCACGCTGTGGGTCGCGCTGGCGACATTCGCCGCGACGGGGCTGCTGGTTGCGGTGGTGCCGAAAGGGTTCTTTCCGCAGCAGGACACCGGCCTGATCCAGGCGATCGCGCAGACGCCGCCCACGATCTCGTTCACCGCGATGGCACAGCGGCAGCGGCAGGCGGTCGACGTCATTTCGCGAGACCCGGACGTTGCCGCCGTGACCGCATTCGTCGGTGTGGATGGCACCAATGCCACCTTGAATACCGGTCGCATGCAGATTGCACTCAAGCCGTCGGGCGGGCGCGCCGACGGCGCCAGCGAGATCATTGCCCGGCTCGGCAACGCCCTGGACGCGCTTCCGGGAATTCGACTCCACATGCGGGCCGTTCAGGATCTGACGATTGATGACCGCGTCAGCCGAGCACAGTATCAGATGACGCTTTCCGACCCCGATGGCGCCGAACTGGCCGAGTGGGTGCCGCGGGTCGTCGAGCGGTTGCGCGCCCTGCCAGAAATCGTCGACGTTGCCGATGACTGGCAGGGCGCAGGCTTGAAGGCGACGCTGGTTCTGAATCGCGATGCCGCAGCACGCCTGGGCGTCACGATGGCGGATGTCGACAATGCGCTGTACGACGCGTTCGGACAGCGGCTGATTTCCACTATTTTCACCCAGTCGACGCAATACCAGGTCGTGCTGGAGGTTGCCGAGCCGTATCGGCGCACGCCGGCTTCACTCGATCAACTCTTTGTGGCAACCGCGTCGGGCACGCCGGTGCCGCTGACCAGCATCGCCCAAGTCCACCAGTCCAACACACTGCTGTCGGTCGAGCGTCTGGGCCAGTTCCCGGTGGCCACGGTGTCATTCAATCTGGCGCCCGGCGCCTCGCTTTCCGCGGCGATGGCGGCAATCCGGAATGCGGAAGCTCGACTGGCGATGCCGGCCGCCATCCAGACGGCTTTCCAGGGTGCCGCGCGGGCGTTCGAGGCGTCGCTTCAAAGCACCTTGTGGCTGCTTCTGGCCGCCGTGGCGGCGGTGTATGTCGTGCTGGGCATCCTCTACGAAAGCTACATTCACCCACTCACCATTCTCTCCACGCTGCCATCGGCGGCGATCGGCGCGCTGTTGGCGCTGCTGTTCACGCGTACGGACCTCAACCTGATCGGCGTCATCGGCATCGTCCTCCTGATTGGCATTGTCAAAAAGAATGCGATCATGATGATCGACTTCGCACTCGACGCGCAGCGCCGGCGCGGGCTGCCGCCCCGCGCCGCGATTCATGAGGCGGCACTGCTGCGGTTTCGTCCGATTCTCATGACCACGCTGGCGGCCCTGTTCGCCGCAGTTCCGCTGATGGCGGCAACGGGCGCCGGGTCGGAGCTGCGACAGCCACTGGGGCTGGTCATGGTGGGTGGCCTGTTATGCAGCCAGCTGCTCACCCTGTTCACCACGCCTGTGGTCTATCTTTTCTTCGATCGCCTGGCGCTTCGTGCGCACGGCATCCGTTCGCCGTCTGGCGGGCGCGGCCCGCTACGACCATGAGGTGGCTTTCCGCCTTGGTGATGCGTCCGGTCGCCACGACGCTGCTTGCGCTGACACTGGTTTTCACGGGGATGCTGGCCTATCGCCTCCTGCCGGTGTCACCACTGCCGGACGTTGCCTTTCCCATCATTTCGGTTTCCGCCAGTCTGCCCGGCGCCAGTCCCGAAACGATGGCGTCGAGTGTTGCGATGCCGCTCGAACAGTCCCTGGGCGCGATCGCCGGGGTGACCGACATGTCGTCGAGCAGCACCGAAGGCGTGACACGCATTACCCTGCAGTTCGACTTGAACCGCAATATAAACGGCGCAGCGCGCGACGTGCAGGCTGCCATCAATGCTGCGCGCAGCCAGCTGCCATCGGGTCTGCGCACGTTGCCGACCTATCGCAAGGTGAACCCCGCTTCCGCGCCCATCCTGGTGCTCGCGCTCACGTCCGACACGGTGGGGCGGGGCGCCCTGTACGACCTGGCGTCCACCGTGCTGGCGCAGAAGCTGTCACAGATGCCGGGCGTGGGCGAAGTCAACGTGGGGGGAAGTTCCCTGCCTGCGGTTCGGGTGCATCTGAATCCGCAGGCGCTGGTCAGCGCCGGGGTGGCCCTTGACGATGTCCGCGAGGCGTTGAGC
>SCQX01000050.1 GCA_004298545.1 Candidimonas sp.
AGAGGCAAGGTGTAGTTGATTTGGTAGTAGTCGCCGCGCGCGATGCCCGCGCGTATGGCTTCAATTGCCTGTGCGTGTTGGGCGCGGGATGTGCCGGGTGATGCGCGCAGCGTGGGTTCGCCGCGGCGGTCTGGTTCGGGAGTTGCGGTGCCGGGCAGCGGGGAGCCGCAGGCGCCCCATTCGGCGCGAGCGAAGACCAGCGCCGTCAGACGCGGCAGCCGATCTGCTGGTTGCCGGACCCCGCGCGGCTGGTTCCCCATGGCCGCAAGCTTGGTTGCGGGTTCCCCAACCGTGCGTTCGGCTGTGGGCTCATCCCGCAGCCACTCGCCCAGTTCGTAATCGAGCAGCAGCGCGACCCAGTGGCCGGCACGCCGCGCGGCCGCGATGGCCCGCCACGCGGCGGACAGTTCGTTGGCCCGGTGAACCGCGATGCGGTCGACCGGCGCCAGCAGGCGCAGCGCGCGCCCGGCCAGCTGGTCTTCGAACAGGCAGATCGCCATGATGCGTTTCGCGGAAGTAGTCGGGCGCGGGCGGCGCCGCGGAACCGAAGAAAGACGGAGCGCCCGCCCCATCGGGAGTGTATCGAGATCCCGATGACGCGGTCGTCGATCAAAGCATCAACTGTACCGGATTTCCGCCGCGTTGGTATGGTGCAAGTTCGTTGTGGCGATGGGCATCAGCCACGCTTGCGGCACCGGTAGTGTGATGCCGCGAGTGCGTGCGTAGCCCGCAACAATGCCACCGGCCGCGGAATGATCAGGCGAAGCTGACCAGCGCGGGGTTGTCGATCTGTTCCAGCAGGCGCCGTACGCGATCCTGCCAGCCTTCGGCGAAAGCACGCCGCCCTTGCGCGTCGGCGGTGCCATTGAACAGGGCCGGCAGGTGTCGCATGATGGCGGGGTCCGACGGCACGAGTTCCGGGTGGTAGGTCAGCGCAACGCTGGCGCGCGTGTCGATTCGGCGAAAACGCACGTCGCCTTCGACGTCGGGGACGCCGAAAGTTACGAGGTTGCAGCGGCGATGGAGCCCGCCCAGGCCCTTGAAGCCGCCTTCGCCGGCGGCGCCGGTGATCAGGCCGACGACATTGGCAATGACGCCGGTGACGCCGCTGTCTTGCGGATTGCGGAATGCAACTTCTACGCCGCCGCGTTCGGGAAGTTGGTCGCCATACAGGCGGGCCAGCCCCTTGAGTGTCATGATGTAAGCGCCGGCGACGGTTGGGCAGGAGTGGCCGGCGAGATTCACGGCGTCGGCGTAAGAGTATTCCATCAAGCCGTTCTCGGCGGCGCCTAGAATTTCCGCCAGCGGGTCGTGAAGAACGATCTTGCGGGCGGTGTCGAAGAATTTGGGATGAGCCATGGCGATGATCCAGTGAAAGAATGATGGCCAGGCATTGGTGGACACACTTGCCACCGCGATTCGCCCGGCCGCGGTCCGCATTTCACTATACGCCGCCTTGCGCGGTGCGCCGCGAATGCCTCGACTCCCCACATGGGTTAATCGCCCGCCGAGAGACTATCACGGTGGCGGATGATTATCCGACAGCCTCCCGGGGGATCGCGTCGCCGCTCTCAGTGGTGCGATTCCGCGAGATCGGCCATTCCCGGTATCACCGTCGAGAACCCGGCGTCCACGTGCGTTACTTCGCCAGTGATGCCCGCGGCAAGGTCGGACAGCAGAAAGGCGGCCACGTTGCCCACGTCGTCGATGGTGACGTTGCGCCGCAGCGGCGCATTGGCCTCCACGAACTTCAGCATCGAGCCGAAATCCTTGATGCCGCTGGCCGCCAGCGTTTTGATCGGGCCCGCGGAAATGGCGTTGGCGCGAATGCCCAGCGGCCCCAGCGCGTTGGCGAGGTAGCGCAGGCTGGCCTCCAGCGACGCCTTGGCGACGCCCATGGTGTTGTAATTCGGGACGACTTTT
>SCQX01000051.1 GCA_004298545.1 Candidimonas sp.
AAAGCAAAGCACCCGACCAATCGTAGTCGGGATTGGAGAAAATAATGTCGGATCCGACATCTGTGTCCACTGCGGCGCCCACTGCGTCGCGGCTGGGCCTAGTGGGGCGCAAAGTCGGCATGACCCGCATATTTACCGAGGAAGGTGAATCCATCCCGGTAACCGTGCTGGATGTGTCGAACAACCGGGTCGCTCAGGTGAAGTCGCCTGAAAACGACGGTTATGCGGCGGTTCAGCTGGCTTACGGCGTACGCCGCGCCACCCGGGTCAGCAAAGCGCAGGCGGGGCACTACGCCAAGGCTGGTATTGAGGCCGGCAGCATCCTCAGGGAATTTCGCCTCGATCCTGCGCGTCTGGCGGAATTTTCCGCGGGTTCGGTGGTGACGGTCGACCGCGTGTTTCAGGTCGGGCAGAAGGTCGATGTGACCGGCACGACACTGGGCAAAGGGTTTGCCGGCACCATCAAGCGCCATCATTTCGGCTCGCAGCGCGCATCGCACGGCAATTCACGTTCGCACCGCGTGCCGGGCTCCATCGGTCAGGCACAAGATCCGGGCCGTATCTTCCCGGGCAAGAGAATGTCGGGTCATCTGGGAAGCGCTACCCGCACCGTCCAGAATCTCGATGTGATTCGCGTCGATACCGCGCGCGGCCTTCTGTTGGTCAGGGGCGCAGTGCCCGGGCACAAGAACGCCGACATCATCGTGCGCCCGGCCGTGAAAACCCCGGCCAAGAAAGGAGCATAAGCCATGGAACTCAAGCTCCTGGACGCCAGTGGCCAACCCTCGTCCACCGTCTCCGCGCCCGACACGATTTTCGGCCGTGATTTCAATGAGGCGCTGGTGCATCAGATCGTCGTTGCCTTTCAGGCGAACGCGCGTGGCGGCACGCGCGCGCAGAAGACCCGCGCAACGGTCAGGCACTCCACGAAAAAGCCGTGGCGCCAGAAAGGAACCGGCCGCGCACGCGCCGGCATGACGTCCTCTCCGCTATGGCGAGGGGGTGGTCGCACCTTTCCGAATTCGCCCGATGAGAATTTCGGTCACAAGGTCAACAAGAAAATGTATCGCGCGGGTCTGCGCGCAATCTTTTCCCAATTGGCGCGCGAAGAGCGAATCGTCGTCGTCGATTCCTTCCAGCTTGAATCGCCCAAGACCAAGTCTGCCGCCGCCAAGCTCAAGGGCATGGGGTTCGAGTCGGTGTTGATCATCACCGATGTGGTCGATGAAAATGTCTATCTCGCCACGCGCAACTTGGCGCAGGTGGCCGTCGTCGAGCCGCGTTATGCGGATCCGCTGTCGTTGATCGCTTACAAGAAGGTGCTGATCACGAAACCGGCCATTGCTCAGCTCGAGGAGATGTTGGGATGAACACTGAACGTTTGGCGCGAATCATTCTGTCTCCCGTCGTCACCGAAAAAGCAACCTTCCTCGCCGACAAGCACCATCAGGTGGCCCTGCGCGTCGTCCAGGACGCCACCAAAGCCGAGATCAAGGCCGCCGTCGAACTCATGTTCAAAGTGAGCGTCGAGGGTGTCCAGGTGCTCAACGTCAAGGGAAAGGAAAAGCGCTTTGGGCGCTACATGGGGCGTCGGCGCAATGAGCGCAAGGCGTATGTATCGCTCAAGGATGGGCAGGAACTCGACTTTACGGAGGTGAACTAGATGGCACTCGTAAAAGTCAAGCCGACTTCGGCGGGCCGCCGCGGCATGCTCAAAGTGGTCACGCCCGAGTTGCACAAGGGCGCTCCGTTGGCCAGTTTGCTTGAAAAGCAGGTGCGCGGCTCGGGCCGCAACAACGATGGCCGCATCACCGTGCGTCATCGTGGCGGTGGCCACAAACAGCATTATCGGTTGGTCGATTTCCTTCGCGACAAAGACGGCATCGCGGCGAAAGTGGAACGGCTCGAATACGACCCCAACCGCACGGCGCACATTGCGCTGCTTTGTTACGTCGATGGCGAGCGCCGCTACATCATCGCGCCCAAGGGCCTGGCGGTGGGCGCTTCCGTGGTGTCGGGGACCGAAGCGCCGATACGCACCGGCAACACGCTGCCCATCCGCAACATCCCCGTGGGCACGACGGTTCATTGTGTCGAGATGCTGCCGGGGAAAGGCGCGCAGCTCGCGCGTTCGGCGGGATCTTCGGCGGTGCTGCTGGCGCGCGAAGGCACCTACGCGCAGATGCGTCTGCGTTCCGGCGAGGTTCGCCGCGTGCATATCGATTGCCGCGCCACTATTGGCGAGGTCGGCAATGACGAGCATAGTCTGCGTCAGTTCGGCAAGGCCGGCGCCATGCGCTGGCGCGGGATACGCCCGACGGTTCGCGGTGTGGCGATGAACCCGGTCGATCATCCGCACGGCGGCGGCGAAGGCCGCACGGGCGAAGGCCGCGAGCCTGTCAGCCCGTGGGGAACCCCGACCAAGGGTTTCAAGACTCGCCGCAACAAGCGCACGGACGGCATGATCGTTCAACGGCGCAAGCGCAAGTAATAAGGGGCGAACAACATGTCACGTTCGATCAAGAAGGGCCCATTCGTCGATGCGCATTTGATCCGGAAGGTCGATGCGGCCACCGCGGGCAAAGACAAGAAGCCGATCAAGACCTGGTCGCGCCGATCCACCATTCTGCCCGAGTTCATCGGGTTGACCATTGCCGTGCACAATGGCCGCCAGCACGTTCCCGTCTATATCAACGAGAACATGGTCGGCCACAAGCTCGGGGAATTCGCGCTTACCCGCACTTTCAAGGGTCACGCGGCGGACAGAAAGGTCGTCAAGAGGTAAGCCATGGAAGAAACTACTGCTGTTATCCGCGGCGTCCATATTTCGGCTCAGAAAACACGCCTCGTCGCGGATTTGATTCGCGGAAAGCCGGTTGGCCAGGCGCTGAACATCCTGACGTTCACCCCGAAGAAGGCCGCTGGAATCCTGAAGAAGGCCCTGGAGTCTGCGATTGCGAACGCCGAGCACAACGATGGCGCCGACATCGACGAACTGAAGGTCACCACGATCCACGTCGGCGAAGGACAGTCCGCGAAACGTTTCTCGGCTCGCGCCAAGGGCCGCGGTAATCGTGTCGAGAAGCAAACCTGCCACATCGTGGTCAAGGTTGGGGTTTAAGGAGTCGCAATGGGACAGAAAATCCACCCGATTGGGTTCCGCCTGGCAGTCAACCA
Organism: Candidimonas sp.; assembly: GCA_004298545.1. GTDB lineage: Bacteria > Pseudomonadota > Gammaproteobacteria > Burkholderiales > Burkholderiaceae_B > SCQX01. The sequence goes on from SCQX01000051.1 coordinate 3,178, forward strand.
CAATTGGAATTCGCGTTGGTACGCCAGCGAGAAGAATTTCGGCGGCATGTTGGGCGAAGATATTCGCGTGCGTGAGTACCTGAAGAAGAAGCTCAAGAGCGCCTCGGTGGGCCGGGTCGTCATCGAGCGGCCTGCCAAGAATGCGCGCATAACGATTTATTCGGCGCGCCCGGGCGTAGTGATTGGCAAGCGCGGCGAAGACATCGAGAATCTGAAAACCGACCTGCAGCGGTTGATGGGCGTTCCGGTACACGTCAACATCGAAGAAATTCGCAAACCCGAAACCGATGCGCAGCTGATCGCCGACTCGATCGCCCAGCAGCTGGAAAAGCGCATCATGTTTCGCCGCGCAATGAAGCGCGCCATGCAGAACGCCATGCGCCTGGGGGCGCAGGGTGTGAAGATCATGAGTTCGGGTCGCCTGAACGGCATTGAAATCGCGCGTACCAAATGGTACCGGGAAGGCCGTGTGCCGCTGCACACTTTACGCGCGGTCATCGATTACGGTCTGGCCGAAGCCCAGACCACATACGGCATCATCGGTATCAAGGTGTGGGTCTACAAGGGCGACATGCTGCCCAATGGCGAGATGCCGCCCGAGTCTGCGGCGCCGCGCGACGACGAACGCCGCCCACGCCGGGCACCGCGGGGTGACCGCCCCGATGGCCGGCGGCCGGCGGGGGGTCGTGGACGCGGGCCGCGCAAGCCGGCCACCGCTGCTGCCGCCGCCGCCCCGGCCGATGCGCCGGCGCCGGCGCCGGAAGGAGAATAAACATGCTGCAACCAGCACGCAGGAAGTATCGCAAAGAACAAAAGGGCCGCAATACCGGTCTGGCCACCCGCGGCGCGCAAGTGTCGTTCGGCGAGTACGGCTTGAAGGCCACGGGTCGCGGCCGCCTCACCGGGCGGCAGATCGAGGCGGCGCGCCGCGCCATCAATCGGCACGTCAAGCGCGGTGGCCGCATCTGGATTCGAATTTTCCCCGACAAGCCTGTTTCGCAGAAGCCGGCCGAGGTGCGCATGGGGAACGGCAAGGGCAACCCGGAGTTCTGGGTGGCGGAAATCCAGCCCGGCAAGGTTCTGTACGAGATGGAAGGGGTCAGCGAGGCGCTTGCGCGCGAGGCGTTTCGTCTTGCCGCCTCGAAGCTGCCGATCTCCACGACGTTCGTCAGCCGTCATGTCGGCGCCTGAGGAGAATCCATGAAAGCCAGTGAACTCCGCTCGAAGAGCGACGTCGAGCTCAAAGAGGAACTCGACAGCCTGTTGAGGGCGCACTTCAATTTGCGCATGCAGCGCGCGACTCAGCAACTTTCCAATACCAGCCAGCTCGGCAAGGTGCGCCGCGACATCGCGCGTGTGCGTACCTTACTGACCGAGAAAGCGGGAAAATGAAATGAGTGAAACCGAAGTAACCCCGGCGGCCAAACGCCAGCGTACGCTGATTGGGAAGGTCGTCAGCAACAAGATGGACAAGACGGTGGTCGTGCGCGTCGAACGTCGCGTCAAGCATCCCGTCTACGGCAAGATCGTCATGCGCTCCAATAAATACAAGGCGCATGACGAAACCAATCAATACAACGAAGGCGATACGGTCGAAATCGCGGAAGGCCGCCCCATCAGCCGCGACAAGTCGTGGCGGGTGATTCGGCTGGTCGAGGCCGCGCACGTGATCTGATTGATGCGGTTCGAACCATCCACGCCCTCTGGCTCGGCTGGCCATGCGCTGTGCCATCGTGGGTCGGGGGAAGGTCTTGATTGGTCTCTGCTTTCTGGAGCCGCTTGCTCATACCCGTAGCCGTGAGGCCATCCTCAGTCGCGGCGTGCGGGCGCCATGTCCGGCGCTGGGCGGATTGGAGTTGAACAAGCCGGTGCATTCCCACGCGTGCATCACTCCACTCGTCTACACGTTCATTCCGGTTTTTCGCTTCTAATAAATAATTCTAAGCGTTATAGCCCGGCTAAGCCTTATAACTCGGGCGGATGGGGTCGGGTGGCTGGAGCACCGTCAGTCAACGGGGGGCTCGCGGGGAGAATGATTGCGCATGTCGGCCTCAATAGGTACACTGCGCGAAGGGTCATTCTGAATGCAAATTTACAAAATAATCTGCTCGCAGTAGTCATCGCCTGAGAGCGTCATGTCAGTACTCGCTGCTGTCGGGCGATTGTCATCAGAAGTCAATCATTGAGGAGACCACAATGAGACACCTGAGATCAATCGTGGCGGCCACGGCGTTGGCGTTGTCGACCGGCGTTGCAAGTGCCGAATCCCCGATCGTCATCGGCGTGCCGACCGGCCTGAGCGGCACCAACAGCACTGTTGCGCCGGCCGTCGTGCAGTCCACGCAGCTGGCAGTGAAGGAAATCAACGACAAGGGCGGAATCCTCGGAAGGAAGGTGACCGCCGAATTCTCCGATGACGAGAGTGGCGCCACGGGTGCACAGCGTGCGTTCCACGATCTGATTCTGGAAAAGAAGGCGAACGTCCTCATCTCCATGGAGACGAGCGCCGCCCGCAACGCGGGCATGCCCGCTGTTGAGAAGTATAAGGTGCCGTACATTTATACGTCTCAGTATGAAGGCTACGCCTGCAGCAAGTATCTGTTCGTGGATGCCGACGTGCCGCAGCAGGACGTCAATCCGATGGTTGATTACTTCATGAACGACAAAAAGGCCAAGTCGTTCTTCCTCCTGGGCAGCGACTATGCCTTCGGGCGCGGCATGCTGAAGTACACGCGCCAGTACATTGCCGAAAAAGGCGGAAAGGTGGTTGGGGAAGAGTATCAGCCAATGGATGCGACAGACTGGACTTCCATTATCAGTCAGATTCGCAGAGCCAACCCGGATGCGATTGTCATGGGAACCGGAGGAGGTTCTCCGAACGTCACGTTCTTGCGGCAGTACGCAACGTCGGGCATCGAGAAACCCATCGGCAGCCTGAGTCTCGACGCGTTCACTGCCCAGAGCCTCGGGGGGCAGGCGGCGGGCGTCTATCTCGTGGGGTCCTATTTCACGGACATCAAGTCCGACGCGAACCAGGCGTTCCTGAAACGGATGAAAGATTTTTTCGGAAGCAAGCTGCTCACGCCAAGCTCCTATTCCGTACCTCAGTATGACGCGGTGTTTCTATACAAAGCGGCTGTCGAGAAGGCGGGTACCGCCGATGCCGATGCCGTTGTGAAGGCGCTGCCCACCGTCTCGTTCAGCGGCCCGCGCGGTACGGTCAGCATGAACAAGGAACATCACACGGCACTCACCATGTATCTGGCGCAGATAGGCAAGGACGGAAAGATCAGCATTGTCAAGGCATACGACAATGTCGACCCTGGCAACCAGTGCCCGGGCCTGTAAACGGAACGAGGGCTTCGCCGGATGAGTTACCTGCTTCTGGACACGGTGACTGCGGCAGCGATTCTATTTATTGTCTCTTCGGGCCTGCTGATCATATTCGGCGTCATGAAGATCATAAATTTCGCCCACGCGTCGTTTCTTGCCGTAGGGGGCTACACCAGCTTCGTCATTTTTAAACTCGGACTGACGGCCTGGTGGAGCTTCCCCATTGCCTTCATCCTAGGTTGCGTGGTGGGGGTGGTCGTCGAGCGGGTCGTTCTCCGGTACCTGTACTCGCGCCCGCTCGATGCCATTCTGGCGACGTGGGGGCTGGGCATCGTCATCGTGCAGCTCATCACAGTGGGGTTTGGCAGGGCAACGCAGTTCGTCAACATCCCGGTGACGGGCGCCATCCATCTGATCGGCGCGAATTATTCCACCTATCGCATCGTGCTGGTCTTGTTTGCGATCGTCCTCGCGGTGGTAATCGGGTGGCTGCTCAAAGGCACCAGAATAGGGCTCAATACGCGTGCGGTCATCATGAACGAGCATCTGGCGCGCGGTCTGGGCCTGAAAACGAAGCGCGTGCGCATCATCACGTTTTCGTTTGGCCTCGGGCTCGCGTGCCTGGCGGGGGCGTTGATTTCGCCCATATCGAGTGTGGATCCGAACCTCGGATTTTCCTGGCTGGTCTCGGCCTTCATGCTGGTGCTGCTCTCGGGCGAGTCGCTCGTGGCGCTCATCGTGATGTGCCTGATATTGGGTGCCGCCCAGGTTGCAACGAGTACGTATGTGAACCCGGTGCTGGGAGGGCTGGTGATTCCGGTTGTTGCGGCCCTGCTGTTGCGTTTGAAGCCAGAGGGATTTGCCCATGGCTGACGTAGCCTCCTCGAAGACGGAAGGCGGGGCAAGAACCGCGAGCCGCACCGATCGCCGGTTCTACGCACGGGTGGTGCTGCTCGCGGTGGTGGCGTTGCTGTTGGTTCTGACGGGCCATCTTTATCTCAGTGTCTACACGGAAACCGTGTTCATCCGGGCCTTTCTGTTCTCCGTCGCCGCGCTGACTGTCGGTCTCCTGTGGGGATACACCGGAATATTGAGTTTCAGCCAGAGCACTTTTTTCGGAATAGGAGCCTACGCGGCCGCGTTGGTGTTCATACACTACGACCTGAGCGGCACGACTTTTGCGGCTGCGGCCGTAGCCGGAATCGTTCTATCCGCGGCAGTCGCCTACGTCACCGGCTGGCTGGCGTTCTGGTATCGCGCAACGTCGTTTTATGTGGCAGTGGTGACGTTGGTCCTTGCCATCGTGTCGATGCAGCTCATCTATTCGGGGGGCAGTTTTACGGGATCGAGCAGCGGGCTGGTGGGCTTCAAGGTGCCGCCGCTGTCCACGGCGGCGTGGTTCGCGGTGTCCGGTTGCCTGGCGATTCTCGTGACGGTGGCGGCCAGCATATTCGTCCACAGCGATTATGGCTCGTTGCTGAAAGCGATCCGCGACAACGAAGAGCGTTGCCGCTACCTGGGAATCAATACGACGCGCATCAAGATTCGCCTGTTTGTGGCAATGGCGGTGGTTGCATCGATTGCGGGCTTCATCTACGCCTGCGTGACGGTGCTCGCCGCGCCCGAGCAGGTGGGGTTCGTGTTCGGCACCAAGCTCGTCATCGATACCGCCCTGGGAGGCCGTGCCAGCGTATTGGGGCCGGTATTGGGAACGACCCTTCTGGAATGGATCAGCTCTTACCTGAATGGCGTATTGCCGTTCGTTTGGCAGCTGATCGTGGGAGTCGTGTTCATCGTCGTCATCGTCGCGTTGCCAGAGGGCTTTCTCCCGCCCCTCATCCGGGCGGTGCGTCGTTTGCTTTCGCGGGTGCTGCCCGTGTTCGGGAGCAGTCCGTACGAGATCGAGCTCGTCCGACGCGGCCGTGGCGAGGCCGACGGACCGCGCCGCGGCACGGCGTCGACGCTGGCGCTCTCCGTTGAAGGGCTGTCGAAGCGGTACGGCCATCTCACTGTCCTCGACGGGCTCGACCTCGACGTGCGGGCGGGGGAGATCGTCGGCGTGGTCGGCCCCAACGGGGCGGGTAAAACGACGCTGATGTCGTGTGTGAGCGACGGCCTGGAACGGACGGGTGGTCGCATAACAATCAACGGTACCGTGCTGGCGCGACACACGCCGACCGATATTGTTGCCCTGGGGCTCGCGCGCAGTTTCCAGAAGACCAGTGTCTATGAAAACTTTACGGTTGCCGGGTGCCTTTTGCTCTCGCTCGCGCATCAGATGAAGCTCTCGGCGTGGGGGGCCACTCGGCGCATCGCCCTTCCGGACGCTGCCTGGCGGGTCGTGAAGGACACAGGGTTGTTCGAGAAAAAGGACGAGCGGGTGCGCAATCTCTCCCACGGGATGAAACGCGCGCTCGAGTTGTCGATGGCGCTCTGCCTGGATCCTACGGTACTGCTGCTGGACGAACCAACGGCCGGCCTGACCAGGCTGGACCGGGAACTCGTCGGTGCCGTCTTGCGCGATCTGAGCCGGAACGATGAATTGACGATCGTCCTGATCGAGCACGACTTCGATTTCGTCAAGCGCGTCTGTTCGCGCCTGGTCGTCCTGCATCAGGGTAAATTGGTGGTGGACGGGACGGTGGACGAGGTTGTCAATTCACCCGTCGTTCTGGAAATCTACGCTGGGAACCAGGCATGACGACCGCGGCATCTGATGTCGTTTTCCAGTGCACTGCCGTGTCGAGTGGTTATGGCGACATGACGATCATCCGTGGCATCGATATGGAGGTGCGTCGCGGCGAGATTGTGACCATTCTGGGAAAGAACGGCATGGGCAAGACCACCCTGATGAAAACCATCATGGGCTTCTTGCCCCCGAGTTCCGGATCCATCGTTCTTTTTGGCGAGGACGTCACCGGCAGGGATCCACAGTTGCTGGTGGAGCGCGGCGTGGCGTACGTTCCGCAGGAAGAAGCAATCTTTCAGGATCTTACGGTTGAAGACAACTTGCGCCTCGGAATGCGGAGCGACCGTCATTTCAAACAGGGCATTTCGCGAATAGAACCGTGGTTCCCCGTGATGGTGAAGCGCTTGCGGCAGAAGGCGGGAACGCTCAGCGGGGGCGAGCAGAAGATGCTGCTGATGTCGCGAGCACTCGTGAGTGACGCGAAGTTCTTGCTGATCGATGAGATCAGCGAGGGCCTGCAACCTTCCATGGTCGTCAAAATTGCCGAGGTGCTCAAGGGGCTTGCCAAGGAACAGGGGGTCTCGATGTTCATGGCCGAGCAGAATATCGGGCTCGTCGATCGCCTCAGCGACCGGGTCGCGCTGATCAATACAGGGACCATCACGGAACGGCGCGATTTGAGTGACGACGGGCGGGGCGGGCATCAGCTGACGGAGCTGATGCGGCTTTGACGACTTTTGCCGACGGAGGATGACGATGGATAGTGGCGATAGGGATGTACCGTTCGACGACGCACGCATCAGGGAACTCAAAGAGAAGTACGCTCCCATACTGAACGAGATCAAAAAATTGCGCGAAGTCGAGCTCAAAGAGGTGCATCCGGCAATTTTCTTCGATCCCGCGATAGCCTATGGACGCAGGGAGGGTGGCCGCAATGGATGACGATCTCGTATGGCGTCCCCTGGACGAACAGGCGCGGCTGATCCGGACGGGCGAGGCCAGCGCAAAGGCGCTGGCGGAAAGCTATATTGCGCGCATCGGCAGGTTCGACCCGGAGCTGAAAAGCTTCATGTGTCTCAACGAACAGGTTGTCGAACAGGCAGCGCGCATCGACGAGGCCCTGCGTCGCGGAGTGGAATGCGGGCCGCTGGCGGGCACCTGTATCGCGATCAAGGATAATTATCTGACCGGTGATCTGCCGACACGCGTTGGCACCCGCGTCGGCGAACTGCAGTTCTCGGGGCCGGACGCGTGGGTGGTGGCAAGGTTGCGCGACGCGGGTGCCTTGGTGTTGGGCAAGACGCGCATGCATGAATTCGCCTGGGGGGCGACCACACCGCCCGTGCGCAACCCGTGGAATGCGGACTGTGTGCCGGGTGGCTCCAGCGGCGGCAGCGCTGCCGCGTTGGCAGCGGCGCTTTGCAGCGCCGCTACGGGCTCCGATACGGGCGGATCGATCCGCATGCCGGCCAATCTATGCGGCGTGGCAGGGATCAAGCCAACCTTTGGTCTGGTAAGCCGCGGCGGCGTCGTTCCGCACAGTTGGTCGCTGGACCACGCAGGCCCCCTTTCCCGGACAGTGAAGGATTCCGCACTCCTGCTGGACGTAATTACCGGCGCCGATCCGTCCGATCCGTCCTCGGTCGCCAAGCGCAGCGAATACGCCTCCGCATGTGGCGCGCGCATCGACGGCGTCCGGGTGGCCGTCATTGCGAATTACTTCACCGAGGATGTGTCGGAAGACGTGCAGCGCTGTTTCGATGAGGCGCTGGAATGGGTGCGTTCAGAGGGGCTGAGCATCCGTGAGCACCGGGTTCCCTCGCTTCGATACGGCCTTGCGGCCATTTTTGCGATAGAACTTGCTTCCGCGTCCGCCTGGCACGATCGCGCGGTTCAGGACGGGTTGACCGCCGGTTATACGAATGATGTGCGCGATCTGGTCGACATGGGCCGGTTCGTGACTGCCGTCGACTATCTGCATGCAGAGCAGATACGGACGGTGATGTGCCGCGAAATGGCTGCCATATTTTCCGAGAACGACCTCATTCTCACACCGACGATGCCGATCCCCGCGTGGCGGGTTGACCAGGATTCGGTGCGGATACGGGGGGCCGATCGGGATGTTCTGGCGTCATCGTGGCGGTTCACCTTCCCGTTCAACCTGACCGGCCTGCCAGCCATGACCGTGCCGGCGGGCTTCAGCAGCGATGGCCTGCCGATTGGCCTGCAGATCGTCGGTAAACCTTACGCGGAGCGGGAAGTCTTCCGCGTGGCGCATGCCTTCGAGCAGTCCCACGGATGGCGAACGGCGAGGCCGCCTCGCTTCTCCTGATGGCCGCGGGGAAGTCATTGCTGTCAGTGAATAAATGCAGTATACTTTCAGGCTTTCCTGGTGGTCGTCGTGGGCCAGGGTTGCAGGAATTTCCAGGGTGGGCTTTTGGCGTATTTTGCGCACCTTGAATTTCAAAGCCGCGGCAGAGTATCAACCCAGGATCTTGTCAGGCCGTTTCGGCCCGGACGGCGCCAGCGGGGTACCGACTTGGCAGCGCGGGTTTCCGTGAACGGCAACGACGAGATCTGACGGGACCAAAACTGGTTGCGTGTTTCATGCACAGCGGCGGGTGTCATGGCCGGCGGTTGTGGCAGGCCGGCGCAACGCCTGGCGAGACGCGCGACTAAGTTGGCATAGGAAGAATCATGATTCAAATGCAGACCACGCTGGGCGTGGCCGACAACACGGGTGCGCGCCGGATCATGTGCATCAAGGTGCTGGGCGGCTCCAAGCGCCGTTATGCCGCGATTGGCGACGTCATCAAGGTGAGCGTCAAGGACGCGGCGCCGCGCGGGCGCGTCAAGAAGGGCGAAATCTACAATGCGGTGGTGGTCCGCACCGCCAGTGGCGTACGCCGCAAAGACGGTTCCCGGATCCGCTTTGGCGGCAATGCGGCCGTGTTGCTCAATGCGAAGCTGGAACCCATCGGCACGCGCATCTTCGGGCCCGTTACTCGCGAATTGCGCACGGAACGATTCATGAAGATCGTGTCGCTGGCTCCAGAAGTTCTGTAGGAGAGGTGTCATGGAAAAGATTCGCAAGGGTGACGAAGTCATTGTTCTGGCCGGCCGCGACAAATCCAGGCGGGGTACGGTGCTCAAGCGCGTCGGCGTCGACCGCGTCATGGTCGAGGGCATCAACACCGTCAAGAAGCACGTCAAGCCGAATCCCATGGCGGGTTCGCAAGGCGGCATCGTCGACAGAACCCTGTCCATCCATATTTCGAATGTGGCTATTTTCAACCCGGAAACCGGCAAGGCCGATCGGGTCCGAATCCAGGAAGTGGAAGGCCGCAAGACTCGCGTTTTCCGCTCCAACGGCGCACCCGTTGGCGTAAAGGCTTGAGAGGCGCAGGAACATGGCTCGTCTGCAAGAGTTTTACCGTAGCAAGGTCGTCGCCGATCTCCAGGCGAAGTTCGGATACAAAAGCGCCATGGAGGTGCCGCGCCTTGCGAAGATCACCCTGAATATGGGGGTCTCCGAGGCGGTGGCCGATAAAAAGATCATCGACCACGCCGTCTCCGATCTGACAAAAATCTCCGGCCAGAAACCCGTCGTCACCAAGACGCGCAAGGCAATCGCCGGATTCAAGATCCGTGAGCACTATCCCATCGGCTGCATGGTGACGCTGCGCGGCCAGCGCATGTACGAGTTTCTGGATCGGCTGGTCACCGTGGCGCTGCCTCGCGTGCGCGACTTCCGCGGCGTTTCCGGCCGCGCATTCGATGGGCGTGGCAACTACAACATCGGGGTGAAGGAACAGATCATTTTCCCCGAGATCGAGTACGACAAGATCGACGCGGTGCGCGGGCTGAACATCAGCATTGCGACCTCCGCCAAAACCGATGAAGAAGCCAAGGCGCTGCTGGCGGCCTTCAGCTTCCCATTCCGCAACTAAGGGGCGATGACGTGGCCAAACTTTCACTCATCAATCGCGATATCAAGCGGACCAAGCTGGTGCTGAAATACGCGCCGAAGCGCGCCGCGCTGAAGGCGGTCATCGATGATCAGTCCAAGTCCGACGAGGAGCGCTACCAGGCGCGCCTGCAGTTGCAGCAACTGCCGCGCAATGCGAACCCCACGCGTCAACGCCGGCGCTGCATCGTCACCGGCCGGTCGCGGGGCGTCTTCAGCAAATTCGGCCTGACTCGCCACAAACTTCGCGAAATGGCGATGCGCGGCGAGATCCCGGGCATGACCAAAGCCAGCTGGTAGGAGAATCATTCATGAGCATGAGCGATCCAATCGCCGACATGTTGACCCGCGTGCGCAACGCGCAGCAGGTGAACAAGACGTCAGTCAGCATGCCATCCTCCAAGCTGAAGGCGGCGATTGCCGCCGTGCTGAGGGACGAGGGCTATATCGAGGGTTTCCAGGTGACGGGGGAAGGTGCCAAGCCGACACTCGAGATCGCCCTGAAATACTATGCCGGGCGGCCCGTCATCGAACGCATCGATCGTGTTTCCCGCCCGGGGTTGCGCATCTACAAAGGCCGCAATGCCATTCCGCAGGTGATGAACGGGCTGGGCGTCGCCATCGTGTCCACGTCGCGCGGCGTCATGACCGACCGCAAGGCGCGCGCGTCGGGCGTGGGCGGCGAAGTCTTGTGCTACGTGGCATAGGGAGAAACAGATGTCACGAATTGCCAAATATCCGGTGGTCGTTCCCAAGGGCGTCGAATCCACCATTCTCGCCGATCGAATCGTCGTCAAAGGGCCTCTGGGTACATTGAGCCAGCCGCTGAGCGCCGATGTGAAGGTTGCGCTCGATGGCGAGCGAATCACATTCGCCGCAACCAACGACACCAAGCAGGCCAATGCCATGTCCGGTACCCTGCGGGCGCTGGTTCACAACATGGTGACCGGCGTGAGCAAGGGGTTCGAGCGCCGCCTCACGCTGGTGGGGGTCGGTTTTCGCGCCCAGGCGCAGGGCGATGCATTGAAGCTGCAGGTTGGCTTCTCGCACGATATCGAGCGCAAGATGCCTGCGGGGATCAAAGTCGAGTGCCCCAGTCAGACCGAGATCGTGGTCAAAGGGGTCGACAAGCAGGCGGTTGGCCAGGTGGCGGCTGAGATTCGCGCGTACCGGCGGCCCGAGCCCTACAAAGGCAAGGGTGTGCGATATGTCGATGAACGCGTCGTTTTGAAAGAAACGAAGAAGAAGTAGGCGGGCAGCAAGGAAAAAGCATGGACAAGAAAACGTCTCGTTTGCGTCGAGCGGCAGCGACCCGCCGGAAAATCAGGGAGCTGCGGGTGCATCGCCTCAGTGTTTTCCGCTCGAACCTGCACATTTATGCGAACATCATTTCGCCGGAAGGCGATCGCGTGCTCGTCAGTGCGTCGACGCTCGAGCCCGAGGTGCGCAAGGCGCTGGCGGACCAGAAGGCCTGTGGCGGCAATGTCGCCGCGGCGGGGCTGGTGGGCAAGCGCGTGGCCGAGAAAGCAAAGGCGGCCGGCATCGAGCGGGTGGCATTCGACCGCTCGGGCTTTCATTACCATGGCCGCGTGAAGGCGCTGGCCGACGCCGCGCGTGAAGCCGGCCTGAAGTTTTGAGCAAGGGATCGTCAAATGGCTAAAGCACAAGGCAAGCATGGCGCCGATCAGGAACGCGACGATGGTTTGCGCGAGAAAATGATCGCGGTCAATCGTGTCAGCAAGGTTGTCAAGGGTGGCCGCACCATGAGTTTCGCCGCCCTGACCGTCGTTGGCGATGGCGATGGCCGCGTCGGCATGGGAAAAGGGAAGGCGCGCGAGGTGCCGGTGGCGGTTCAGAAGGCCATGGAGCAGGCGCGCCGCGGCCTGATCAAAGTGGCCCTGAAAGGTGGCACGCTGCATCACACTGTCGTCGGCAAGCATGGGGCGTCCACTGTCTTGATTTCCCCGGCCGCCGAAGGTACCGGCGTAATTGCGGGTGGCCCCATGCGCGCCATTTTCGATGTCATGGGGGTGCGTAACGTGGTGGCGAAAAGCCTGGGTTCCAGCAACCCCTACAACATGGTGCGCGCGACACTGAACGGTTTGCGCGCCTGCGCGACGCCGGCGGAAATCGCGGCCAAGCGCGGCAAGACCGTCGAAGAGATTTTGGGGTAAGCCATGGCGCTGAAGCAAATCAAAGTGACGCTCGTACGATCGGTCATCGGTACGCGGCCCTCTCACCGGGCGACGGTGCGCGGGCTGGGCCTCACGCATCTCAACAGCAGCCGCGTGTTGGCCGATACGCCAGAAGTACGGGGGATGATCCGCAAGGTCGATTATCTCGTCACCGTTACGCAGGCCTGAGGGGCTTGGAGGAATCGACATGTCAGAAACACAGTTGAATACGCTGCGGCCCGCGGAAGGCAGCAAGCGTCCAAGGCGTCGGATCGGACGCGGCGTAGGGTCGGGGCTCGGCAAGACGGCCGGGCGCGGCCACAAGGGTCAGAAGTCGCGGGCGGGCGGGTTCCACAAGGTGGGCTTCGAGGGTGGCCAGATGCCGCTGCAGCGCCGTCTGCCGAAGCGTGGCTTCCGGTCCCTCGGGCAAGAGCGCTATGCGCAGGTGCGTTTGTCGGATCTCCAGCGTCTGCCGGTCGATGAAATCGACGTGCAGGCTCTCAAGCAGGCTGGTATCGTTGGCCAGGCGGTGCGCTATGCCAAAGTCATCAAGTCGGGCGAACTTTCCCGCAAGGTGACCCTCAAAGGGATATCGGCCACCGCGGGGGCCCGCGCGGCCATTGAAGCTGCCGGCGGTTCGCTGGCGTAGAGGGTACAAGTGGCTAAAACTCAGACTCAAGGCAAGTCAGGATCGCGCTACGCCGACCTGAAGCGGCGGGTCGTGTTTCTGGTGCTGGCGCTGGTCGTCTACCGTCTGGGAACGCACGTTCCCGTTCCCGGCATCAATCCCGATGCCCTGTCCGACTTGTTCCGGCAGAATCAAAACGGCATCCTGGGGCTGTTCAACATGTTTTCCGGAGGCGCGCTGGAGCGTTTCTCCGTCTTCGCCCTCGGCATCATGCCGTACATCTCCGCCGCGATCATCATGCAGCTGATGGCGGTGGTGGTGCCGACGCTCGAGGCTATCAAGAAGGAAGGGCAGTCGGGCCAGCGCAAGATTACGCAGTACACCCGCTACGGCACGGTGTTTCTGGCGTTGATTCAATCGGTCGGCATCGCGGTTGCGCTGCAATCGCAGCCGGGGCTGGTCATTCATCCGGGCGCGGTGTTCCAGTTCACTACCGTTGTCACGCTCGTGACGGGCACGATGTTCCTCATGTGGGTCGGCGAGCAAATTACCGAGCGTGGTCTGGGCAACGGTATCTCCATTCTCATTTTTGCCGGCATCGTCGCGGGCTTGCCCAGCGCCCTGGGCGGCATGCTGGATCTGGTTCGCACCGATTCCATGTCGGTGTTGTCAGCCCTGTTCGTCGTGGCGCTGGTCGTGGCCGTCACCTACTTCGTCGTTTACGTGGAACGCGGGCAGCGCCGCATTACCGTGAATTACGCGAAGCGCCAGGTGGGAAACAAAGTGTATGGCGGACAGGCGTCGCACCTGCCGTTGAAATTGAATATGTCGGGCGTGATACCGCCAATCTTCGCCTCGTCGATCATCCTGCTTCCGGCAACGGTCACGAGCTGGTTTTCCAGCAACCCAAGCATGCGCTGGCTGGGCGACCTGGCGGCGGCCATCACACCGGGGCAGCCGCTGTACATCACCCTGTATTCCGGACTCATCATATTTTTCTGTTTCTTCTATACTGCCCTGGTGTTCAACAGCCGGGAGACCGCGGACAATCTGAAGAAGAGTGGTGCTTTCGTTCCGGGAATACGCCCGGGCGAGCAAACGTCCCGCTACATTGACAAGATATTGATGCGCCTGACCTTGGCCGGTGCCATTTACGTCACGCTCGTGTGCCTCGTGCCGGAGCTTCTTCAGGCGCGGTGGAATGTTCCGTTCTACTTCGGTGGCACTTCTCTGCTGATCATCGTCGTGGTGACGATGGACTTCATGGCCCAGGCCCAGGCCTACATCATGTCTCATCAGTACGATTCGCTGCTCAGGAAGGCCAATTTCAAGAGCGCGGGACTGCCAATGCGGTAAAAAGGAACGATGGCAAAAGACGACGTCATTCAAATGCAGGGCGAGGTGGTAGAGAACCTCCCCAATGCAACGTTTCGCGTGAAGCTGGAAAACGGCCACATGGTGCTGGGCCATATTTCCGGCAAGATGCGCATGCATTACATTCGGATTCTACCCGGCGACAAGGTTACGGTGGAGCTCACGCCCTACGACCTGTCGCGGGCCAGGATCGTTTTCCGCTCCAAATAAGGCAGCGGCTACGGGAACAGGAGTCAACCATGAAAGTCCTTGCGTCGGTAAAGCGGATCTGCCGCAATTGCAAGATCATCAAACGTCGCGGCGTCGTGCGTGTCATTTGCACCGATCCGCGTCACAAGCAGCGTCAGGGCTAATGCCTGGCGCGCAACGGATTTAACGAGGAACAGTCATGGCTCGTATCGCCGGTATCAACATTCCGCCGCATCAACATGCGGACATTGGCCTCACCGCCATTTTCGGCATTGGCCGCGCCCGCGCCCGTCAGATTTGCGAGTCGTCGGGGGTGGATGCGTCGAAGAAGGTGAAGGATCTGACCGACGCCGAACTCGAACGCATTCGCGAGCGCGTGGGGGTTTTGACCGTCGAGGGCGATCTGCGCCGCGAGGTACAGCTTTCGATCAAGCGTCTGGTCGATCTGGGAACGTATCGCGGCATGCGCCACAAGCGCGGCCTGCCGGTGCGCGGCCAGCGCACGCGCACCAATGCGCGCACCCGCAAGGGCCCGCGCCGCGCGGCCGCGTCTCTGAAAAAGTAAAGCGAGGAATACAAGATGGCGAAAGCTACCAATACCAGCGCAGTTCGCGTGCGCAAGAAAGTCAAGAAAAGTGTCTCGGACGGCATCGCGCACGTACACGCTTCTTTCAACAATACGATCATCACCATCACCGATCGCCAGGGCAACACCTTGTCGTGGGCAACGTCGGGTGGCGCGGGTTTCAAGGGGTCGCGCAAATCCACGCCGTTCGCCGCGCAGGTTGCTGCGGAATCGGCTGGCCGGGCGGCGCTTGAATACGGTATCAAAACGCTGGAAGTGCGCATCAAGGGGCCCGGGCCGGGCCGGGAGTCATCTGTGCGGGCGCTGAACGCGCTGGGAATCAGAATTTCCAGTATCGCCGACATTACGCCGATTCCACACAATGGTTGCCGCCCACCGAAGCGTCGCCGCATCTAAGGGGAAGAACTTTGGCACGTTACATTGGACCGAAATGCAAGCTTTCGCGCCGCGAAGGGACTGACCTGTTCCTCAAGAGCACGCACCGCTCGCTGGATTCGAAATGCAAGCTCGAATCCAAGCCCGGACAGCACGGACGCACATCGGGCGCACGTCTGTCGGACTACGGCGTGCAATTGCGCGAGAAGCAGAAGCTGAAACGCATGTATGGTGTTTTGGAAAGACAGTTCCACCGGTATTTTACCGAAGCCGAACGCCGCCGCGGCAACACGGGTGAGACATTGATCCAGCTGCTCGAATCGCGTCTGGACAATGTGGTGTATCGCATGGGCTTCGGTTCCACGCGCGCCGAGGCCCGCCAGCTGGTGAACCACCGGGCAATCGAACTCAACGGCCATACCGCCGATATTGCGTCCATGCTGGTCAAGGCGGGTGATGTGATATCGGTACGCGAAAGAGCCAAGACACAGTTGCGCATTCGTGGATCGCTGGATCTCGCGACCGCGCAGGGATTGCCGCAGTGGGTCGAAGTCGATGCAACCAAGTTGTCCGGAACGTTCAAACAGCCGCCGGATCGAACCGATGTCGCCCGCGACGTGAACGAATCGCTGGTCGTCGAACTCTATTCCCGTTAAGTCTCCAGAGCGTTGTCTTCATCACGATGGCCGCCCCGGACGGCTTCCGGGGGGGCCGTGCCGCAGTGTCAAATGCCGGCTCAGCACCGGTTTGTTCGTCAGCCTTATCGGTGTAACGAGCCGAGGGTATTGAAAAGGAACATTCATGTCGTCACAAGGTTTTCTGAAACCACGCTCCATCAATGTCGAACCTGTGGGCAAAAATCACGCGAAGGTCGTGATGGAGCCCTTCGAGCGGGGGTTCGGCCACACGCTGGGCAACGCTTTGCGCCGTATTCTGCTGTCGTCCATGACGGGCTATGCCCCGACCGAGGTCCAGATAACGGGCGTCGTCCATGAGTATTCGACGATTGCGGGAGTGCGTGAGGACGTCGTCGACATTCTTCTGAATCTGAAAGGCGTGGTGTTCAAGCTGCATAATCGCGAAGAAGTCACGCTGGTGCTGCGCAAGCAGGGGCAGGGAAGCGTGTTGGCCGGCGATATCGAGTTGCCGCACGACGTGGAGATCATCAATCCGGACCACGCGATCGCTACATTGACCGATACCGGCAAGCTGGAAATGCAGATCAAGGTCGAGCAGGGGCGAGGCTATGTTCCGGGGAATGTGCGCGCCCTGATCGATGATCGCACGCACACCATCGGCCGCATCGTGCTCGATGCGTCCTATAGCCCAGTGCGCCGTGTCAGCTACGCCGTCGAGAGCGCGCGCGTCGAACAGCGCACCGACCTCGACAAACTGGTGCTCGACATCGAGACCAACGGTGTCATATCGCCGGAAGAGGCGGTGCGTCAATCGGCGCGCATCCTGATGGATCAGATCTCGGTGTTT
This sequence comes from Candidimonas sp., assembly GCA_004298545.1. Lineage (GTDB taxonomy): Bacteria > Pseudomonadota > Gammaproteobacteria > Burkholderiales > Burkholderiaceae_B > SCQX01. The sequence goes on from SCQX01000051.1 coordinate 19,978, forward strand.
GCCGCTCTCGAGGGCGCGGGCGAGTCTTACGAGGCGCCGGCGCATGGAACGCCGCAGATCGATCCCGTGCTGTTGCGTCCGGTGGATGATCTCGAACTTACCGTGCGCTCGGCCAATTGTCTGAAGGCGGAAAATATCTACTACATCGGCGATCTGATTCAGCGCACCGAAAACGAGCTGCTCAAGACACCGAACCTGGGGCGCAAATCGCTCAACGAAATCAAGGAAGTGCTGGCGGCGCGCGGCTTGACGCTTGGCATGAAGCTCGATAATTGGCCGCCATTGGGCCTGGAACGCCCCTGATCGCGCCCGCTACCGGCCTGCGCGTGTGGGCCCGTGCGCGTATATTTGTTTTATTTACCCGGTCCGCAGTGTGACTGATAGAAGAGCCGGGCTGTCGCGGAAATTTTCCGCCCATTAGACTCACAGTTCGAAGGGAATCGTCATGCGTCATCGTCACGGTTTGCGCAAGCTCAACCGCACCAGTAGCCATCGTCTGGCCATGTTCCGCAATATGGCGGTATCACTCATCACGCACGAGGCCATTCGCACCACCCTGCCCAAGGCCAAGGAATTGCGCCGTGTCGTCGAGCCGCTCATTACTTTGGGCAAGGAGCCCACCTTGGCCAACAAGCGGTTGGCTTTCGCGCGTCTGCGCGATCGCATCGCGGTGGTCAAGCTGTTTGCCGAGATCGGTCCGCGCTACAAGGCGCGCAATGGCGGCTATACGCGTATCTTGAAGATGGGTTTTCGCGACGGTGACGCCGCGCCGATGGCCTTCGTGGAGCTGGTCGATCGACCCGAGGCCGCGGAAGCCGAGTAATTGGCATTGTGGCGCCGGCCTAATCGCCGGCCCGCGACACTCCCCCACCCCGGAGCTGCGGCCGGGCAACGCATCGAGGGTCGCGGCAGGCCTTGGGCGCGAACTGCGGCGCTTCGTTTTCGTTGCGCGGAGACATGGCCATAGTTGGCGAATGCGATCAACCCCTGCATTGAGCGATCGTCATAAAATAATGGCTCCCCCACACGCGACTGGTTTTTCTGGAGAGTCATAATGGGTCACGGCGTGCCATCGTCGGACACCACGCGGGCGGATGAACATGTCGATGCGCGCGGCACCCATTTGCTTACCGTCGACACCGTCGCTGGAGGCGATGTGGTCGTGGTGCTGAGCAATGCGCCCGATCTGCTGCTTGCGAAGCGCATCGCCCACGTGCTGGTCGAAGAGGCGCTCGTTGCCTGCGCCACGGTGGGTGCGCCGTGCCTGTCGATGTATCGATGGAACGGCAGGCTCGAGGGGGCGGATGAAATCCCCCTGTTGTTCAAAACCACGCGGGCGCGGGTGCCCGCCCTGCT
>SCQX01000052.1 GCA_004298545.1 Candidimonas sp.
GGGCCTGCCCGGCATCGTCCTGGCGCTGGCCATCGTGACGCTGGCGGTGCGCGTCCTACTGCCGCTGTACCAGAGCGCCCTGCTGCTGATCATCGCCTACGCCATCATGTTCCTGCCGCTGGCCTTGGTGAGCGTGCTGGCCGCGCTCGTCCAGGTGCAATCGCGCCTGGAAGACGCCGCCCGCGCACTTGGTCTGCGCTGGTATGAAGTGGCCTTGCGGGTGCTTTTGCCGTTGATGGGTCCAGGCCTGGCGGCGGCCGCCGCCCTCGTCTTCATTTCCATCGTCACGGAACTGACCACGACCCTGCTGCTGGCCCCCGTAGGGACCGAAACGCTGGCCACCCAGGTATGGAGCGACACCACCACACTGGCTTTTGCGGCGGCGGCCCCCTACGCGGCACTGCTGGTGGGCATCTCGCTGGGGGGATCGTGGATCCTGGCCTCCCTCTTCGGGCGCTCCGCCGCGCCCAGGACCTGACCCAGTGGCTGAACTGGACATCGCTGGCGTGAGCAAGGCCTTTGACGGCCATCCGGTGCTCACCGACGTCAGCCTGCACATCGCCAGCGGCAGCCTGACGGCCATACTCGGCCCGTCGGGCAGCGGCAAGACCACGCTGCTGCGCCTGTGCTGCGGCTTCGAACCCATCCAGGCCGGAACCATCCGCCTGGGCGGGCATATCGTTTCCAGCCCCGGCGTGCACGTGCCCCCCGAACGGCGGCGCATCGGCTACGTCGCCCAGGAGGGTGCCCTGTTCCCGCACCTGTCGGTGGCCGACAACATCGTGTTCGGCCTGTCGCACACGCAGCGCCGCGCGCACCATCGGGTCGCCGAACTGCTCGAACTGGTGGATCTGCCCCAGGCTTATGCCGTACGCCCACCGCAGCACCTGTCGGGCGGCGAGCAGCAGCGCGTCGCCCTGGCCCGGGCCCTGGCCGCCGCGCCGTCAGTGGTGCTGCTGGACGAACCGTTCTCGGCGCTGGATGCGGCGCTGCGCAACGAGACTCGCCACGCGGTCGCCCACGCCCTGAAAACCACCGGTGCCACCGCCGTGCTGGTGACCCACGACCAGGAGGAGGCGCTGTCCATGGGCGACCAGGTTGCCGTTCTGTGGCGCGGCCGGCTGGCGCAGATCGCCACGCCGCAGGAACTGTACCGCGCCCCGGCCACGCGTGAACTGGCGCGCTTCGTGGGCGAAGCCGTACTGCTGGCCGGCGCCGTCGAAGGGCATTGCGCGGTGTGCTCGCTGGGCACCCTGCCGCTGGCGCTGCCCGCCGCGCGGGGGCCCGCCGACGTGATGCTGCGTCCGGAACAGATCATTCTGCTGTCCGCATCCGCGCCCGGCGCTGTGCCGGCACGGGTGGAAAGCATCGTGTTCATGGGCGCGCACGCCGGCGTGCAGCTGACCCTGTCAACCAGCGGCGAACGTGTTGCCGCCCGCGTCAACGGCCAGTCGACGCCCGCGCCAGGCGCGCACCTGTGGGTTACGGCTGAAGGTTCCGCCGTCGCCTACCCCAAGAGAACAGAAGGCCGATACGCGTCGACCCCCACCGTTGCTTCATGACCGGCGCGATGCCCGCAGCCAGGCCCCCTGCCTCGTCCGCACCGAATCACCCGACTCGCCGACCAGCCGTGCGTACATCGCGGGCGCCGTGTCACCCTCGGTATTGATAATCAGAACGCGCGAATTCACATCCAGCCCCGCTTCCTCGCTCAGCGCCGCATCGCGGCGCAACGCCCGCAACGCGGCGAGACCGGCCACGCCCGATTCGCCCGCGACGATGGGAACATCACGGTCGGAGCCTCTTGCCAGAACGCGCATGGCGGCGACGGCCTGCTCGTCGCCGACCGTCATGAAATGGTCGACGCCCGTCTCCAGAAACTTCCAGGCCAGCGGCGACGTCTCGCCGCAGGCGAGACCGGCCATCACCGAGTCGACGGAACCCGAGGCCCGGGAAGCCCGCCCGCGAATGGCGCTTTGCAGCAGACAATCGGCTTGCCGCGGTTCAACCACGACCGTATGCGGCCGGCGCACGCCCTGATACTCCCAAAGATAGCTCACGATGCCCGCAGCGAGCCCGCCGACACCGCCTTGCAGAAAGACATGTGAAAAATCCCAGGCCTCGCCTGGCCGCGCCGATACCTGCTCGATTACTTCTGCGGCGATGATGCCGTACCCCTGCATGACGTCACGCGGAACCACCTCGTAGCCAGGATAGGATGTGTCGGAGACGACCTGCCACCCATTGGCGGCGGCCAGGCGCGCGGCTTCCCGCACCGACTCGTCGTAATCGCCGGCAATGCGCACGAGACGCGCACCGTGAACGGCAATCGCCTGCTCGCGTTCCGCCTCCACTTCCGCATGCAGCACGATCACGCATTGGCAACCGGCGTCGTGCGCGGCCGCCGCCAGCGCGCGGCCATGATTGCCATCGGTGGCGCTGATCACGGTAAAACCCGCCAGCCGATCGGCAGTGTGGCCCAATAGCACTCGCGCCGAATCGACGTCGGGATGCCGCCGCGCAATCTCCCGAACGAGGGCCACAGGCGCGCCCAGCACCTTGAAGCTGCCCAGTGGGGAACGCGCGGATTCGTCTTTGACGCTGAATCGCGCAATGCGCAGATCGGCGGCCAGATCGGGCAGATCGCGCAGAGGCGTTGCAGTGCGCGCGATGCGCGGCCAGTGCGCAAGCCAGCGCCCGCTTTCCCGCGCGCGCGCCATGCACAAGAGCGCCCGGAGTTCGGCCGGATAAGGCGCGCGCGTGGCGCAAGGATTGGTGAATAGCACGATTCATCCTCGTCGGGTAACGTCAAATCCACCGCGCAAAGAAGCGCCCGCGGGCAACGACCTTCAACCCTCCACGTCTTCGAGGCTGAACGTTTCCGCCTGGTCGTCGTAGGAAAAGATTTCCGCGTAACGCCCCCAATTGATGACGGCGTCCAGCGTCTCTTCGGCTGCGCTGTCGGAAAGGGAGTCTTCCAGCTCCTGCTCGAAACGCACGCGCGGTGCGCGATGGCCGGGGCGCTCGTCGAGCACCTTGCGAATGCGCGCCACCATCGGTACCGAGCGGACCAGATGACCGGCAAACATCTGCTTGCGCTCCTGCGTATCGCCCTCGGCGAATGCCTTGCCCGCCGGCGTCAACCAGATATCGCCCTCGCGCATCTCGGCGAAACCCAGGTGCTGCAGCATCTCGGCCACCGGGAACAGGTCGTCGACCTCGAGATGCTGGGTGCGCGCGATTTCCGGCAGGTCCGCCCGGCCATGATAGGGTGCCGCCGCCAGCGTTTCGACCAGACCTGCCATCAGGTTGGTGGACACTTGCGGCAGCCACGTGCCCAGTTCCAGCCCCGCGGGTAGGCCACCAGCCGTGATACGCGACGTCATGCGCGCGTAAATATCGTCGACGAGCCGGCGGAACTCCGGATGAAGGCGATTGCGCGGGTGCGGAAACGGAACCCCGATCTCCGCGACCACCCGCCCCGGCTTCGACGACAGAATGAGAATGCGGTCACACATGAAGACGGCTTCCTCGATATTGTGCGTGACGATCAATATCGATTTGATCTTCAGCCGCCGTTCGATCCAGAGATCGAGCAGATCCGTGCGCAGCGTTTCCGCCGTCAAGACATCCAGCGCGGAAAACGGTTCGTCCATCAGCAGCAGGGTGGGTTCTACCACCAGCGCACGGGCAAAGCCCACGCGCTGGCGCATGCCACCCGACAACTCGCGCGGGTACGCGTTCTCGAAACCATCCAGACCGATCAGATCGATCGCGGCAAGCGCGCGCTCGCGGCGCTCTTGCGGCTTGACGCCAAGCGCCTCGAGGCCCGTCTCGACGTTCTCCAGCACGGTAAGCCAGGGAAACAGCGCGAACGTCTGAAAGACCATCGCGATGCCTTCGGCGGGACCCTGCAATGGCTCGCCCTCGTAAATCACCGTGCCGCCGGTGGGCTGAATCAAGCCCGCAATGATACGCAGCAGCGTCGATTTTCCCGATCCCGAACGCCCCAGCAAACCCACGATTTCCTTGGCGCCAATGGTCAGATTCACATCGTCGAGCACGAGCAGATCATCTTGGGACTTCGCAAACCCGCGCTGTACGTGTTCGACCCGCAGCACTTCACTGGCTGTCGATTTGTCCGGTGTCAGCATGTCATCGCCCTCTCGGTAGAGGCCAGGGAAGCTTATTCGCCATTTTCACAGTCAGTCCATGGTCAAGCGTGTGTTGGCGTAGGCGTACAACGGACGCCACAGCAACCGGTTGAGCAACGTCACGAAAAGCGACATCACGGCGACGCCGAGGATGATCTTCGGAAAACTTCCCGCAATCGTGTTCTGCGCGATGTAAGCCCCCAGGCCGTGGGCCACCAGCTTATCGTTGCCCCACGATACGTACTCGGCGACGATACTGGCATTCCACGCGCCGCCCGAGGCGGTGATCGCCCCGGTCAAATAATACGGAAACACGCCAGGCAGAATGATTTTCTTCCACCACTGCCGGCCCCGTATGCGGAAGTTCGCCGCAACCTCTTTGAAATCGTTGGGAAACGCCACCGTGCCCGCGATCACATTGAAAAGGATATACCACTGCGTACCCAGAATGATGAGCGGCGACAGCCAGATGTCCGCATTCAGGTGAAATTTTACGATCACTACGACAAACACGGGGAACAGCAGATTGGCGGGGAACGCGGCCAGGAACTGGGCAAGCGGCTGCACCTTTTCGGCAAGCGCGGGCCGCAGCCCGATCATCACTCCCAACGGGACCCAGACCGCGGATGCGATGGCCACCAGGACCAAGACGCGCAGCAGGGTGATCAGCCCCAGCACGAACACGCGCCCCACCTCCGCCAGCCCGACCCCCGTATGCACGTACGCACCGACCCGATAGACCAGATAGGCCGTCGCCAGCACGATGCACAGCCCCCACGCGAAATCCACCAGTCGGGACGACGCCCTCACCAACCTGCCCGCGCGAACACCGCTGGCGGACAACGCGAACGAAGGAACGGGCGCGCGCGCGACCGTCGCCAGGCCCCAGCCGACCGGACTCAACAAGCGGGTGATCAGGCGCGTGCGATGGATGAGGTCGAGCAGCCAGGATTCGGGGGCGCTGGCCGCGGCGGTGTTCTCCATGCGGAACTTGTCGGCCCAGGCGACGAGCGGGCGGAACAGCAGCTGGTCATAGGCGAGGATGACGAGTGCCATGACGAGAACCACATAGCCGACACTTGCCAGATTACGCTGGTCTATCGCCATCGCAAGATAGGAGCCGATACCCGGCAGCGTGATCGTCTTGTTGCCCACGGTGATGGCTTCCGAGGCGACCACGAAAAACCAGCCGCCGGACATCGACATCATCATGTTCCAGATCAGCCCCGGCAGCGAAAACGGCACTTCGAGCTTCCAGAACCGCTGCCAGCCGGTCAACTGAAAATTGCTTGACACTTCCCGCAAATCGCGCGGAACGGTCCGCAGCGACTGATAGAAGCTGAAGGTCATGTTCCAGGCCTGGCTCGTGAAGATGGCAAAGACGGCCGCGAATTCCGCACCGATGACACGCCCTGGAAACAACGCGATGAAAAACGTGACTGTGAAGGAAACGTAGCCCAGCACCGGCACCGACTGCAAAATGTCCAGAACCGGGATCAGCACTTTTTCGGCGCGCCGGCTTTTGGCGGCCAGCGTGCCGTAGACCAGTGTGAAAGCCAAGGACACCAGCATCGCCACCAGCATGCGCAAGACCGTGCGCAGCGCATATTCCGGCAACATGGACGGGGCCAGCGAAATGGCCTGAGTCTGAAGTACCGAGATCGGCGCCATGGTCTGGTGATAACCCACCACACCCATGGCGATCACGCTGAGAATCAGCGGAAATGCAATGAAATCCCAACGGTTGGGAAGAAGCCGCCGCGCAGAAGCGTTGAACGACAGGACGAGGGCATTCGTACGCATGCGACGATTCCGGCAGGGAGGGTTGCTCGACAACGCGGCAGGCGTGGTCGGAACCACCCACACCCGCCGCCCCATGAAGCCCGCGGTACCGTGCCGCTAGCTCGGGCTGCCGAAAGTGGCCACGTGGACTCGCCAGGTGGAACCTGGCCCGCTCGCGGGAGGAATCATAGCTTGACTTGCGTCTTCGTGTCGAAGTCGGACGCATCATGGCGTTCACGCAGCCGCCGCGACGGATCCCCCGACGTGCGGTTCACCATCCGCCCGCGCACCACCGCGGGGCGCGTCAGAATCGTATCGGCCCAGCGCTGGACGTGGGTGTAGTCCTTCACCGACAGAAACTCCGCAGCGCCGTACTCCCACCCCTTGGCCAGCCCGCCGTACCACGGAAACACCGCGATGTCGGCGATCGTGTAATCGTCGCCCGCCAGGTACTCATGGTCCGCCAGGCGGCGGTCCAGGACGTCGAGCTGGCGCTTGACCTCCATGGCATACCGATCGATTGCGTATTCGATCTTGGCCGGCGCATACGCGTAGAAATGGCCGAAGCCGCCCCCCAGGTAGGGAGCACTGCCCACCTGCCAGAACAGCCACGACAAACATTCCGCGCGTGCCGCGCCAGCCTTGGGAAGCAAGGCGCCAAACTTTTCTGCGAGATAAACCAGAATGGCGCCCGACTCGAACACACGAATGGGTTCGGGCCCAGAACGGTCGACCATGGCCGGAATCTTGGAATTCGGGTTCACCGCCACGAATCCGCTACCGAACTGATCGCCTTCGCCAATTTGAATCAACCATGCGTCATACTCGGCACCCGCGTAGCCAAGTGCCAGCAGTTCTTCCAGCATGATCGTGGCCTTCTGCCCATTGGGCGTCGCCAACGAATAAAGCTGCAGCGGATGGCGCCCGACAGGCAGTACCTTCTCGTGCGTCGGGCCGGCAACCGGGCGGTTGGTGTGCGCAAACTTGCCGCCATTGGGTTTGTCCCACACCCAGACCTTCGGGGGAACATATGCGGCGGAATCTTTCATGGTCCTTTCTCCAAAGCAAAGGCGGCACCGGCGCCCAGCCTGTCGGGCGGGCACCGACAATCCGGCTCAAAAAAGCAGCATACCACCCGTCCACCGCCGCGGACGGGTGCACAGTGGAGGTATCGCGCCTAGTGGGAAAGACGCGTCCGGCCGCCGCGTATCGCGGCGAAACCGGCAGCCGCCAGGGCCATCGCGGCCAGCAGGACAGCCGTTGCGGCGAAACCATGTTTCGTCATGAGGGCAATACCGGCGGTGGGCTCGGACTCTGAAGCGAAACCAAACACCAGGGCGGTCAGCGCCACCCCCAGGGCGGTTCCGATGCTGCGGGTCATGTTGAGCAAGCCGCCCGCCGACCCCGACTGCGTGTGCGGCGCGCTTGCCATGATGGCGGCATTGTTCGGCGGGGTGAACAACCCCATCCCGACCCCGATGGCCGCCAGCTCCACCGCCAGCACCCCCGCGTTCTGGTGGAAAACGGCCGCGGTCAACAAACCGGCCGCGGTGAGTACCATTCCCGCGACGGTCAATGGCCTGGCGCCGATGCGATCCGCCATCCGCCCCGCGTAGGGGGCCGTAATGCCTAGCGCCGCCGGCAGCGTCGTCAGCGTCAGCCCCGCAATTCCGGTCGACAGACCGAAACTCCTCTCGGCAAGGAACGGCACCACGAACAAGATGCCGAACAACACCGCATAAGAAAGCAAACCACTGGCGATCCCTGCGGAGAATGATGAATTCCGGAATAAATTCAGGTCGACCATCGGCGCATCGACATGCTGCTCGCGCCAGAGGAACAGCCCGAGGAACAGCACCGCGATGACGAACATCGACAGCACCATGACGGAGTCGAACCCCACCTCGCGCGCCTTGGACAACGCGCCGAAGAGCGCCACCGAGGCCGGGGCGAACAGCGCCAGCCCCCACCAGTCGAAGTGGGTCCGCTTCGCAAGATAGCGACTGCGCGGCAGCAGGTACCAGCCGGCCACGCAGCCGAGAATCCCGGCGGGAAGATTGACGAAGAAGATCAG
>SCQX01000053.1 GCA_004298545.1 Candidimonas sp.
GTGCCGGTGGAGGATATCGTCATCGAGAAAGCGTCGGTCGTTGAATAGAATCCGTGCCGCCGGAGTCGTCTGGATCGCTTCCGACATTCATCTGGGGCCGCGGGTTCCGCTGACGCGCGAGGCGTTCTTTCAGTTTCTCGCGATCGCCGCGCGTGATGCCGACGCGTTGATACTGTGTGGCGACCTCTTCGACGCCTGGATCGGCGATGACGTGGCGCTGCACGATCCGCCACCGTGGCTGGCTGATACACTGCGTCAACTCAAGAATACCGCCGCGGCCATTCCCCTGTGGCTCGGCCACGGCAACCGCGATTTCCTCATGGGACCCGAATTGGCGGACCACCTGGGCGCGCGCCTGTTGCCCGACGTGTGCGTGCTCGCCACCGACCATGGCGATATCCTGCTCAGTCACGGCGATGAGTACTGCATCGACGACAAGCGCTATCAGCGTTTCAGGCGTCTCGTTCGTACGCGTTGGGTACAACACGCCTTTCTCGCGCTGGGGCTGTGCGCGCGGCAGCGTATCGGCAACTGGGCCCGGCAGCGCAGTACGGCGATGAATCGCAATAAATCGGCGGAGATCATGGACGTCTCGCCGCGGGCCATTGCGCAAGCATTCGCGCGCTCGGGGCTGGACACCATGGTGCACGGCCACACACACCGACCGGCGATCCACCGCGCCACGATCGACGGACGAGCCTGTACGCGCATCGTGCTCCCCGACTGGCAGTACGATGAGGCGCGCGTGCGCGGCGGCTGGCTCGTCATCGAGGAAGGCGGGCCGCGCCTGATACAGGCACCACCGTTCATCGACCCATCGGGCCATCGCGTCGATCGGCGACACGACACCACGAACACCGGCGCCGCGGACGCGCAGTCGGTTTGACGCGACGGCGCCCTATCCGCCATCTTCCTCGTCGACGGGTGCGCTGGGCGGCAGCCGCTCGATTTCCACGGACGCGATACGCCTGCCGTCGATCGTCAGCACCTTGAACCGGTAGGTGGCATGCGGCTGATTGAGCTCGCAGGTGTCGCCCGCCTCGGGCAGCCGGCCAAAGCGCTCGAGCAGATAGCCCGCCAGTGTCGAGTACCCTTCTTCATCATCGACCAGCCCCTCGGTTTTGAGCACTTGCTCGAGATGATGCAGGTCGGCCGCGCCATCGACCCGCCACCGATCGTCGCCGTCTTCGACGATATCGGGCGCCTCGTCCTCATCAGGGAACTCACCCGCAATCGCCTCGAACACGTCGATCGGCGTCACCACCCCCTGGATGGTTCCAAACTCGTCCGTCACCATGACCAGTTGCCCACGCGAACGCTTGAGCGTCTCCAGCAGCCGCAGCACACCGATGGATTCATGCACGACGATGGGGTCGCGCAGACGCGACAGCCGGATGCGGCCGACGGAGATCAGGTCGGCGATCAGCTCTTTGGCCCGCCCCACCCCGATGACTTCATCCAGCGTTCCCCGGCAGACCGGGAAAAAGCTGTGAGGCGCCTTGACGATCTGCTGGCGCAGGACGGCGGGGTCATCATCCAGGTCGATCCACGAAACATCGGCGCGCGGCGTCATGATGGAATGAATCGAGCGGTCGGCAAGCGTCAACACGCCGCTCACCATGTAGCGCTCCTCGTCTTCGAACACTTGTTCGGGCGGCTCCTCCGGCGGCTCGTCGTCAGGGCCCAGCAGCGGGCGCTTCCCCAGCATGCGCAGGATCCCTTCCGCGGTACGCTCGCGCAGTGGCCGCCGGCTTTCCAGGCGCTTCATGTTACGCCGTGCCAGCTGGTTCAGCGCTTCGATGACGACCGAAAACCCAATTGCCGCATACAAATAACCTTTCGGCACGGAAAAATGAAACCCCTCGGCGAGCAACGAGAAGCCGATGGTCAGCAAAAACCCCAGACACAGCACGACGACGGTGGGATGCGCTCCGATGAAGCGCGCCAGCGGCTTGGATGCCACCAGCATCACACCGACCGCGATGATGACCGCAATCATCATGAT
>SCQX01000054.1 GCA_004298545.1 Candidimonas sp.
CTATCTACAACCAGTACTTCCAGCGCGCAGCCAGCGCGAAGGCGGACAGCCATGCGACGTGAAGGTTCACCGTGGAGGGGCGTGACGGCGGTCACGCTCAAGGAACTGGCCGATCATCTGTCGAGCGCGCGCATGCGGGTGCTGGAATGGCTGGTGGTCCTGACGGCCGCCGCGGCGCTCTACGGCGCGCTGCAAAACATTCGGGCAACGACCTCGACCGACCCGTTCGTATTCCTGCGGCTGTTCACCAGCACGCAAGCGCCCCTGCCTTCATTTGCCTCGATTCTCGGATTTCTGATTCCGCTGGTGGCTATCGGGCTGGGCTTCGACGCGGTCAACGGCGAATACAGCCGGCGCACGATGAGCCGGATTCTGTCGCAGCCCATCTACCGCGACGCCCTGCTGCTGGGGAAGTTCATTGCCGGGCTCACCACCCTGGGGATCAGCCTGGTGTGCCTCTGGCTGCTGCTCGTCGGCGCCGGCCTGCTGCTCCTCGGCGTGCCGCCCAGCGCCGAGGAAGTCACCCGATCGATCGTGTTCCTGATCATCGCACTGGCCTATGCGGGCGTCTGGCTTGCCATCTCGATGCTGTTTTCAACGCTGTTCAAATCCGCCGCGACCTCCGCGCTGGTGTCGCTGGGTCTGTGGCTGTTCCTGTCGCTACTGTGGCCGATGCTGGCGCCGGCGCTCGCACAGTTGTTCGCCCCGCCCGACCTGCTCACCTCGATCACCGGGCAGCCCAGCCTCCACACGTTGCAATGGCAGTTGGCGCTGCAGCGGTTCTCACCCACCGAATTGTTCGGTGAAGCGGTGATTGCAATCCTGAGCCCCACGACGCGAACGCTAGGCCCGGTATTCCTCAATCAACTGCAGGGCATGGTACTTGGCGCGCCGCTGCCCTTGGCCGCGAGCCTGTCCATCGTCTGGCCGCAAGTCATCGGGCTCATTGCCGGGTGCATCCTGCTGTTCGCGTTGACGTACGTGGTGTTCCAGCGCCAGGAAGTTCGCGCCTGAGAGACGGCTGCTACAGCCAGTGCCCCAGCTTCGCAGCCTTGGTGTCGAGATAGGCCGCGTTGAACGGATTGCGGTTGACGATCAGGGGGATCCGCTCCACGACATCGACACCCGCGGCGCGCAGCAATTCAATCTTGCGCGGGCTGTTGGTCATGAGCCGCAGCTGGCGGATGCCCAGATGCGCCAGCATGGGGACGCAAAGGTCGTAGCGCCGCAAATCGGCCGGGAACCCCAGGCGCTCATTCGCCTCGACCGTGTCGACACCCTGCTCCTGCAGCCGATAGGCGCGCAGCTTGTTGAGCAGGCCGATGCCACGGCCCTCCTGGCGCAGATAGAGCAGCACCCCGCGGCCGCGGGCCGCGATGTGCCGCAGCGACGATTCCAGTTGCGCCCCGCAATCGCAGCGCTGACTGAACATCACGTCTCCGGTCAGGCACTCGGAATGGATGCGCGCCAGCACCGGCTGGCCATCGTCCACGCCGCCAAGCGTCATCGCCAGGTGTTCTTTCCCCGTCTCGGGTTCGAGAAAGGCATGCAGCTCGAATATCGCCCACGGCGTGGGCAGCCGGCATGAAGTGACGTAATCCAACGTGTTTCTCGATATCCGTCTGAAACCGCGCGGCACACCAGCGCATCGCGGCATTTTGACGCGTCAGCGCCGCGCCCCCGAACCAAGGCATCCGCCTGTCGGTACACTGACTGACGTTCACAACCCGCCGATGATACCAGACCGCCGACACCGGCGAAGGCGGGCAGCCCGCGCTCGTCGGCGCCACTACGAACGTCGGCGGTGAAATGTTGGTCACAGGGGACAGTTGACGAAATGACCATTGATACGACGCGAATGAAGGACTAAGATCGTCGCCATCATGAATCGCCCCATTGGAAGCCACCTGTGGCTGCAAATCGCTGTGGCGTACTTCGTCCTTGCAGCGGGGCTGGGCCTGGCAATGGGCGCGTCCGGTAATTTCATTTTGATGCCGGTGCATGTCCAGCTCGATCTCCTCGGCTGGATTGCCATGAGCCTGATCGGGTTGGCAACGGCCCGTTTCCCGCAGTTGGGTCGCGGCACGCTTGCCGTGATCCAGTTCTGGCTATACAACCTTGGGCTGCCGATATTCCTGTTCGCTTTGGCCGCCAGTATCAACGGCCATGTGGGCGCCGAATCCATCGCCACCGGCGCGTCGGCCGTCGTCGCGGTGAGCCTGGGCCTGCTGGCTTGTCAAGTGGGCATTTGCCTGAGGCAATCACGCGCAACCGCCATCGACCGCCAAAGATAGCGGCCGAAAACGGCAATCAGGGGACGGCGGCCGGGAACCGCCGGCTCATGGTCCGAAACCCGGCGCCTATGCGTCATCCAGAAAATTGGCCAACAGCTCGCGCGCCGAATCGACTTGGCTCGATTCCACCATCAGCATCTGCGCATTCAGACTGGTGGAAAGCGTGCCAGGATACATGCTGCTGAACGCTCCGCCGCGCATGAAATGCGTGATCCCGTGCGCCTGCATCAATGCCGCCACCACCAACGCTTCGGAATCCGACTTCGGCCGATAAACCGGCACCATGTCCATACGTCCCCCCGCTGACCGGCCAGCGCCCATGGGCCCGCGAACACTGGCGCGCCCGCGACCGGCGACTATCCCCCATTATCGTGCCACCAGGGAAAGATCGCTATAGGGTGGCCCCCCGCGCGTCATGCGCCGCAAACCCCATTTACCGCGCAGGCACCTTTGCGATCGACAGGAAGTCCAGTTTCCAGAGCGCATCGAAGAACGCCGCCACCGATTGACCGGACGGCGCGCCAACATCCGACACGATCTCGGCAATGGAGCGCTTGCCATCGACACGCCCCATGAGCAGCGCGCGGCTTTTGCGAAGATCGAGCGACAGGCCCGGGCGCGAAAGCCTTGCGCCTTCAAGCTGACAGCCACGGCGCAGACCCGGCACGTAGCCCGGCCAGCCGTCCCCTGAAAAATCCACCGTATAGGCCGCTGCCGGACGCATCCGGGGCGTCACGAGGAAACGGTGGCAGGCATTGGCCACATCGAGCGCCTCCATGATCGCCCACACGGTACGCTCGGGCAGCCGCCGGATCGCCTGATCGCCGGCAGTGCCTCCGGAGAAGAAATCGTGTGGATAATACGGCGCGCGACACAACCAGCCCTGGAATTCCAGTCCGGCGCCCTCCGCCAGCGAAAGACAATCGCTCACGGTGTAGTCCGGCGTACGCGCATGCAAAAATAGATCGGCCAACGCGGCATCGGTAAGGTCTTTGGCGAACGCGGGATGCGAACGGACCGGATGATCAGTGGCAACCGCCTCGAGCACCGACCGTGCGAGCGCGATCGACGCCGCGTCCCGCTTGAGGCCCATGCGGGTGAAGACCGATTGCAGCCGGACGATCCCCGCCCGCGCATAGTGGGCGGGGAGCCGGAGCGCAATCACGCCATCGGGCCGCGTGCTGCCCGCCAGCGCGCGCACCGCGGGCCGCGCATCCATCAGATGTGACAGGACGCTGGTGCAAATGAGAAGGTCGAATGTTTCACCGAGCGAACCGACTTCTTCGATTGGCATCTGGCGCAGCTTCAGATTGGTCAGGCCGTATTTTTCCTTCAGGTGCTGTTCATGGGTGAGTGACGGCCCGCTCATATCGGTTGCAACCACGCGCGCCGCCGGATTGGTACGGGCAAGAACGGCCGCCTGATTCGGCCCGCAACCCGCGACGAGGATGGATAGGCTGGACCTGGCGGGGCGCTCTGGCCAGAGCAGCGCCTGGGCGTGAGCCGGGTCGAACGGCTCCCAATGCCGTTCGAGCCAGCCCGACAAGTCCTCGATGGGGGCCGGACAATTCCAGTGCTCCTGCTCGACACTCACCGTGCAAGCGCCGCTGCTCACGGCGCCGACGCTGCCGCCAACTGCGCGGGCGCCGACGCCTCGATGATCGTGGTGGCGGGAAGCTTGAAGGTCGCGACCAGCGCCGCCAGCGAGTGGGCTTGATCATGCAGCGACTCGACCACGCGTGCCGAGTTCTCCACGAGCGTGGTGTTCTGGCGCGTCGCCTCGTCCATCTGGGACACCGCGATGTTCACCTGCTCGATGCCGGACGTCTGCTCGCGTCCCGCGACATTGATCTCGCCAATGGCCGACGTGGCCTTCTCGATGTGCTCGACGACGTCGCTCATGCCCGCGCCGGCGCGGGTCGCCTGCTCATTGCCGCTGGTAGCCGCCTGCACGGACGCCTCGATGAGAACCTTTATCTCGCGGGCGGCCGTCGCGCTGCGCTGGGCAAGCGCGCGAACTTCGCTTGCCACGACGGCGAAGCCGCGCCCGGCATCGCCCGCCCTCGCCGCCTCGACGGCGGCGTTCAACGCCAGGATGTTCGTCTGGAAGGCGATGCCATCGATCACCTTGATGATCTCGGAAACCTGGCGGGACTTTTCACTGATGTCGCCCATCGTGGTGACGAGCTCCGATACGACCTGCCGGCCGGCCCGGGTGGTGGACGCCGCCGTCTGGGCGAGATCGTTCGCCGCATGCGCGCTCTCGGCGTTCTGCCGCACCGCCGAGGTGATCTCTTCCATCGTGGCGGCGGTCTCCGTGAGCGAGCTCGCCTGCTGCTCGGTGCGCGAGGAAAGGTCCTCATTACCTGCCGACAGCGTATCGGAGGAGGACGCGATCGTGTCCGCGCCGTTCTGCACCTCGCCGATCGCATCACGAAGACTCTTGACCATCTTCTCAAGCTCCGCCATGAGCTGCGCGAGCTCGTCCTGTCCGCGCACGCCCACGTCCATGCTCAGATCCCGCCGCGCGACCGCGCGCACGAGCGCCAAAGCGCTGCGCAGCGGCTCGGTGACTGAACGGGTGATGAGCCGCGCGAAAATCACGCCGACCACTATGGCGAGCAGGGCCACGGCAATCACCAGCATGATGCCAAGCCGATTGCCCGAATGCACCGCGCGCACGTCGCCGGCCAGCACCGACCGCTGCACGGCAATGAGCTTGTCCACCCCCTGTTCGTACTCGGCGAGATCGCGCGGTCCAACAACTTTGAAATAGTGCTCCGCCGTCTTCGCATCACCCGCTTTCGCCGCCGCGAGCGCGCGCGCCCGCGACTGGATGTAGTTCATGCGCAGCTGATGAACGGCCTGGAACATGGCGCGCCCTTTCGGCGTCACGAGAATGTCGCCCACCGCCTTCTCGATTTCCGTGACCCTGGCGCTTGCCTTTGCCATGTCGCGCGCCAGGTTCGCCGCCATCACCGGATCCGTGGTGGTCGAGGCGGCAACCGCACGCACGTCGTTCACCGTATTGATGTCCTGCCACTGCGTGAGCATCACGCCAAGGCTGTATTCCTTGTCCGTGATGCTGTTCACCCGCGCCGTGCTGGCCATCATGCGCCAGGTGCTCATCCCCGCCAGAATCACCATCAGCAGCAGTATCACGCCAAACCCGACACCCAACCGCGTTCCCACCTTCAACCCGAACATGATGTCTACCTTATCGAAAAGCAACAGCCGAAGAAAACACCCGTGGACCGTGACAACGCCAGGACAGATGCCCACAAGCAGTCCCTTTGCTTAACGACCGGCATGACGCGGAGCATGAGACAGTGAATTCCCTGATTGACGCATGCAATATTTTCAAGTACGGAAATAATCGACTCTGGGCAACCCATCCCGACGATTCCGAATCCGGTTACAATCTGATTCCGTCAATTCGCATAGTGTGCCGACTCGATCGTGATGATGCTACGCACCGCCGGGCTAGCCGCCGGCGCCTGTCTGGCGGTTGCCGCGTGCAGTACGACCGGCCAGCGGTTCAATTCGCTCGCACTCTCGCGCATCGTGCCGGGCCAGACCACACTCGATCAAGCCAGTGCCATCCTTGGCAGCGAGCCAACTCAAACGTACGCGCAAGGCGGTGGCGTCACGCTCGCGCGTTGGGCATACAAGGCAACGCTGGTCACCGACGCGGTGTATGCGCGCCAGGAACTCTGGCTGCTATTCGGTCCCGACGGCCGCTTCGATCGTGTGGTAAAAAAGGTCAATGTACTATCGAATCCGGGCACGCCACCTGCGCAGACTGGCGCACAGGCGCTATCAGAGGGCGCCTCGCGCTGACTTACTACCTGATCGCAACGGGGGACCGGCACCCAAAGGGCGTTGTCGACGCGCGCGCAACGATCAGATATCCCGTCCACGAAGCTTTGCAATGGTCTTACGCTCGACCTCGCCAACGTAGCGCTGTAGCATGCGCCGCTCGCCGGGCGGAACATCCACGTAGCAAAACGCCGCATAGTGCCTGCGCCGGCCTTCGGTGCCTCTCCAGTACGAGGTACGCACCAGACGCATGTCGAGCGTGACCCGCGCACCCGCGTCGAGATCGAGCACGCAGCCGGCCAGGCGCGTGCCCACCCCGATCGGTTCGAGTAGCGCCTCGCGATCGATGAGCCTCACCCCTCCGGCGCTGATGTCGGCCAGCGCGAAGGCGGCCCGCGCCCACGACAGGCCGCTGTGCTGGATGATGCAACGCGCGGGCGAGGCCACCGGAATCTGCACCCGATAGTATTCGCGTCGCTGCAAGCGCCGCGCGACCGTTGGCCGCGCGATCGCGAACGCGGGCCTGCCATCATGCGAGACGGGCCGACAAGCGCCCGAAAACTCGATCACCACGCCGTCCAAGGTTCCCTGCACCCGCACACTGCGCGTCTCGACGAACGCGCGATTCTGCTCCGGTTCACAGGCGGCATCCAGGGTGAGCGTATCGACATCGAGCACAAGCAGCATCGACGAGATCACAACGCCGTACTTCGGCGCATCCAGCCGCAGCAACGTGTGTTCGTCCGCCAGGCGCTTGAGCAGCGCCGCTATCTCGGTCGCATTCGTGACGGCGTACGCGTCCTCATCCAGCGCCGCCATGGCCAGCATCCATGTGATCGGCTCCCCGGTCGTCGTGCATCCGAAATCCCTGTGCGTTCGCACGGTCGCACAAGCGGTGGAACACCTCCGCGCGCGCATACGGCTCGCGCGCGGGTGCCAGGCGCCCACCTGGACGCGAATTCTACCGCGCCGGGACCACGATCATCCAGATTTTTTCATGTGTCGGCGTGGGAACACCGCCATGCGATTGACGCGCGTCAACGCCCCGAAGTATCTACGCGGCCGGGAACCGCGCTGCCGCCCACGTGTAATGTCTGGGGCGCGCCGGTGTCGGGCGACCGGGCGCCGGACCGGTCAGAACCCGAGACTCGAGAGCAGGTCGTCGACGTCATCCTGGCGGAAGTTTGGCCCGGCCTGCGATGCCATGGCCGGATTCGCCTCGGGAACGAGCGCCGGTTCGTCGCACTTTTGCGCCGGCGTATTATCGACGATGACCGCGACGAGCTCAGTCTCGAGCGTATCTACCATGTTAAGCATCTTCAGGATGATCTGTCCGGTCAGGTCCTGGAAATCCTGCGCCATCACGATGTCCCGCACAGAGGCTTTCGTGCGATGGGCGCCGTCCTGGACCTCACGCAGAAAGGCTCGCGTCTTCGCGCCGAGATCAGTCCCACACGGCGCCTGCCCGTCGGGCGCCATCTTCCAGAGCGCTTCGAGTTCGCTCCCATGCTTTGCCAGCGCGTCCTGAACGGGACCGATCGCCTCGGTGGCGTCGAGCACGCGGTTGGCGGCATCCTCGGTCATGCTCGCCACGTGGCGCAGGCGCTCACGCGCGTCGGGAATGGCCTGCGCAGCATCCTTGATCGCCTGGTCGAGCCCAAGTTCCCGCATGCTCTTGCGCAGTGTCCTGGCAAGCCGCGCGATGCGTACGAGCACCGCCTCCGGCTGTACGGCGGACGCACCCTCTTCTTTCACCATGGTTGTCCCTCTGACTCAATTCGGCAATAACGCGTCGGGATACTACGCCGACAGCGCCTCGTCGCATGCGTGTTCCACGACCGTGCGGCGGTTTCGCGACAGTGTGAATACATCGATGATCAACGCCACGCTTCCATCACCCAGGATGGTGGCGGCCGAGATGCCCGGCACCTTGCGGTAGTTCGATTCCAGATTCTTTACCACGACCTGGCGCTGTCCAAGGAGCTGGTCGACCAGCAGCGCGAAACGCACGTCCTCGGCCTGCACGATCACCGTGATCGCCCGGGTCGGATCGGTCTGCGCGCCGACGATCGAAAACACATCATGCAGCGCGATAAGTGGCAGATATTCGCCGCGCACATGAATCACCGGCGCCTGCTCGGAGATCGATCGCAAGTCGCCGGCCTGCGGCTGCAGCGATTCGATGACGTGCGCCAGCGGCACCACGAAGGTCTGGTTCCCCACACGCACCAGCATGCCGTCGAGGATAGCCAACGTGAGCGGCAACGCGATGCGTGTGCTTGTTCCCCTGCCCGCCTCGGAGTGGATGCGCACGCGTCCGCCGAGATCCTGGATGTTGCGTCGCACCACATCCATGCCAACCCCGCGCCCGGAGAGATCGGTGACCTTCGCGGCGGTCGAGAAGCCCGGCGCGAATACCAGCTGCCAGACGTCCTCGTCGCTCGCCTGCGGATCGATCGCCAGCCCTTGCTCGGCGGCTTTCGCCAGGATACGCGCGCGGTCGAGTCCGCCACCATCATCGCTCACCTCGATGATGATCTGGCCGCCCACCTGTTCGGCTGAAAGCGTGATGACGCCTTCCGGAGGCTTACCAGCGGCCATGCGCGCCGCGGCCGGCTCCACCCCATGGTCGAGACTGTTGCGAACGAGATGGGTGAGCGGATCGATGATGTGTTCGATCAGCCCGCGATCGAGTTCGGTTTCCTCGCCGAGTGTCACGAGCCGGATGCGCTTGCCCAGTTTCTCGGCATTCTCGCGCACCATCCGCGGGAAGCGGCTGAAGACGTAATTCATCGGCATCATGCGTATCGACATGACCGCCTCCTGGAGGTTGCGGGCGTTGCGTTCGAGCTGCGCGATACCCGCCAGCAGCCGGTCGTGACGCGCCGGGTCGAGCGCTTCGCCCGCCTGCGCGAGCATCGCCTGGGTAATGACCAATTCCCCCACGAGGTTGATGATCTGGTCGACCTTCCCGATTCCGACGCGGATCGTGGTGGCATCTTTGTGCGGATGGGCACTGGCAGCCAGACTCGACATGCCGGGGCGCGCGGCGCCGGCAGGCGGCGCCGACTCCGATGCCGCGTCGACGGCCGGTGCACAATGCGTGGACGGTACGAGTTGAGGTTGCGGTGCAGGCGCCGCCTCATCGGCCGCGTTCACGCGCACCTGGCGGGCATCGACGATGAAGCAGCACACCGCCGCGATGTCCTCGGCGCTTTCGCTGGTTCGCACCCAGATGGACGAATCCACCCCATCGCGCTCATGACGCACCACCCGCCCGAGCAGCGCCATTTCTTTCAGCAGTGACCGCTCGTCATCCTCGGCGAGGTCGGTAAGATCGACGCGCAGCATCGCTTCCGCTTTCGCCGACGCGCCGGCCGCCCCCTCCGCCCCGCTCGGCGCCGCCGCAGGCTCGGGCGCGCTTGCCGCGCCCCCACCCGCGTTCATCGCCTCGAGCCGGCGACACATTGCCTGCGTGGCGGCGCCGTCGGGTGCTTCTTCGCGCCGGTAGGCCCCCACCTGCGCGGCGAGCACGTCGCGCGCCTCCAGGAACAGATCGACGGCATGCTTGTCGAGCTTCAGCGCTCCGTGCCGCACCCGGTCCAGCACGCTCTCGAGCAGATGGGTCGTGCGCGTCAGGTCGTCGAAGCAACCAAAGGTGCCCGCCCCGCCCTTGATGGAGTGTGCGGCGCGAAAGATCGCGTTCAGCGCCTCGGAATCAGGGTTTTCCACATCGAGTGCCAGCAGGTCGCGTTCCATGCCCGCGAGCAGATCATCACTCTCATCAAAGAACGTTCCATAGAACTGGCTGAGGTCTATCCCCTCACTCATGTCCGACTCCTTACATGCCATGCTTCTCGAAGATCTTCTTCAGCTTCTCCTCGAGCGTTGCGGCGGTAAACGGTTTGACCACATAGCCACTGGCGCCCGCCTGCGCGGCCGCGATGATGTTCTCTTTTTTCGCCTCCGCGGTCACCATCAGCACGGGAAGTTTCGAGAGTGCACCGTCGGCCCGGATTGCCTTGAGCATCGACAGCCCGTCGAGGTTCGGCATGTTCCAGTCCGAGATGACGAAATCGAACCCGCCCTCGCGCAGCCTCTCCAGCCCGGCGGCGCCGTCCTCGGCCTCTTCCATGCGCTCGTAGCCGAGATCGCGCAAGAGGTTTTTTACGATCCGCCGCATCGTCGGGAAATCGTCGACGATCAGAAATTTGATGTTACGTTCCATTCCAGCCCTTCCTCAAGGCACACGCATGGGCCCGCGCGTGTGATTCGAATTCATCAGCGCGCCGGACCGGAAGCGCCCGTCGAAGCGGACGACGCCATCAGTGCCCCGGCCGCTCGACCAGATCCATTTCTTCGCTTTCCATCAACCGCTCGATATCAAGCAGCAGCAGCATGCGGTCATCGACAGTTCCAATCGCGCTCAGATGGTCGGTAATCAGCTTCGAGGCGAACTGCGGCGCGTCGCTCACCTGCGCGGGCTGAAGCACCTGGACATCGGAGACGCCATCGACCACCATACCCACGAGGCGCGAGGCAAGTGCGAGTACGATCACGGCCGTGCGCGCCGTGTACTCGATGGTTGTCAGACCGAGCCGCTCGCGCATGTCGACCACCGGCAGGATAACCCCGCGCAAATTCGTCACTCCCTTGACGAAGGATCTGGCGTTGGGAATCGGCGTCACCGCCTGAGCGTCATAGCCGCGGATCTCCTGAACTTTCAGAATTTCAATTCCATACTCGAGGTTGCCGAGCGCGAAGATGAGATACTCCTCGCCACCACCGCTGGCCTCGAGCGCTTTCACGTCATTCGTTGCATTCACGGGCATGGTTGCTTACCGCGCTCCTTTACGCGTTCGATGGCGCGGCCTTGCCGCGAAAATGACAACGCGCGCCGGCATGGGAAAGCGGGCGAATTCATCGCGCCGCTCGACGCGGCACGGTCACCGCCCGCGCTCCCGATGACATGCCGGCCGCGCTTACGCTTACTGCAAGAGCTTGAGCACGGTCTGCGGCAACTGGTTGGCTTGCGCCAGCACCGAGGTGCCTGCCTGCTGCAGGATCTGCGCCCTGGTCATGTTCGATACCTCCTGAGCGTAATCCGCATCCTGTATTCGACTCTGCGCGGCCGAGAGGTTCGTCACCGAACTCGACAGATTATCCACCGTGGAGGACAGCCGGTTCTCGAGCGCGCCAATGTTCGAGCGTGCCGAGTCGACGGTCGTCAGCGCGGCATCGACCGCGGTGATCGTCGCCTGGGCGCTGGTCGAATCGGAGACTGCCAGGGAACTCACGCCCAGCGTCGCCGCCGTGGCGTCGTAGGTACTGACGGTGATCACGTCATTGGTCGTCGTGTTGGCGCCGACCTGGATGTTGAGCACCGAGGATGCGGTGTTCAACAGACTGATGCCGTTGAACGAGGTGCTGCCCGCCAGGCGATTGATTTCAGCGACGCGCTGGTCGATTTCCGTCTGGATCGACGTGCGGTCCGCGGCGGTGTTGGTGTCGGAGGCGGCCTGCACGGACAGTTCGCGGATACGCTGCAGATTACTGGAGATTTCATCCAGGCCCGACCCCTGTGTCTGGAGCAGCGAAATACCGTCGTTGGCGTTTCTCTCGGCCTGATTCATGCCGTTGATCTGCGCGGTCATACGGTTGGCGATTGCCTCGCCCGCCGCATCGTCTTTGGCGCTGTTGATGCGCAGCCCCGAGGAGAGCCGCTCGATCGCGGTGCTCAGGTCGGCGTTGGATTTGTTCAGGTTGTTTTGCGCGGTGAGCGCAAGAATGTTCGTGTTGATGACAGCCATGGGAGACTCCTGTGTGGATCGTACGGGATCCGTGCCTGTGCCAGCGGCGGAATCCACGTGGCACAGACAGGTTAACGTCACACCGCCCGAAAACTTTAATCCGGATCTCCGACTATCGGCATCACTCCTGCGCCAGCGCGCTCACCTCGCTCCAGGAGATGTGGCCGAGATCCGCGCGCAGACGCAGCACGGCATGCGTGCGAATTTGCGAGATGCGCGATTCGGTCAGATGCAGGACCGCGCCGATCTCCTTATTGTTCAGGCCTTCCTCGTAGTAGAGCGCGAGGACTGTGCGCTCCCGCTCCGGCAACTTGTCGATGGCCTTGGCCAGAACCGCCCGAATCTTCGTCTTCTCGAGCACCTCGGCGGGGTCGGCGCCAGTGGCCGCCCCATAAGCGTCGTCTTCGCTGCCCTTGGGGGCGATGTCCTCGGCATAGAACAGGTGCAGCCCCGTCAGGCCGCTCAAGGTCTGCTCGTACTGGCGCATCGAGACCCCGAGTTCGCGCGTGATCTGCGTAACGGTGGCCGCGCGTCCGGTTCGCGCCTCGATCACGCTGATCGCGCCCTCCAGCTGTTTGACCTTTCTGCGCAGCGCGCGCGGCATCCAGTCCTCGTGGCGCAGTTCGTCCATCATCGCACCGCGTATGCGCACAATGGCGTAGGCGTCGAAACTCGTCGTGGACGGTGTCGCCACGTAACGCTTCGCGCTTTCGAAGAGCCCCAGCATCCCCGCCTGGATGAGATCATCCAGGCTTACGTTCCGGGGCAACCGCGAGGCGAGGTAGACCGCCTCATGCCGTACGAGGCGCGTGAACTGTTTGACGAGATCCTCGACGCGCGGACGTTCGGACGGAAACACCGGTTCTTTGAGCATGCGCTATTATTGTTCATGCGCACACTGCGCAACAGCGCAAGCAATACCCATAAGACAGCGCTTTTTATACGTTTGGCGATCGCCGCCCGGACCAAGGCCCATCGCAAAGGGGTACGACGTCGGCTCGAACGGCGGCCATCCGCCTGAAACGGCCTTCTTCAAGGCGCAAACGTGCCGCGCGGCGCGCAATCTCCGGCTGAAGACTCGCAGCGCCGCACGCAACCCCCGGTTAAAGGTTTTGCCACTATGTGCCGTTACCCCGACTGACGGCGCCCCAATCGCGCGGGCAACCGGCCGACCGTCACCCGACCCCGGCCCAAGCGGGCGTCATACCCGCAGCACGATAGCGGCCTTCGCCGACACGCGGGTCGCGTCATACCGACGCGACCCATACCAGAGACAAGACAACCATGGCTTCTCTCGATTCACTCACCACGCCAACCGCGAACCAGGCCGGCGCCATCAGCTTCCTGGGCTCGGGCTCTGGCCTGCCACTCGCAACACTCCTCTCACAGCTCCAGACCAACGCGAGCCAGGGGCTGACGCTGCTGCAGAACCGCGAGACGGGCGTGCAGGCCAAGATTTCCGCCTACGGCCAGCTTCAGAGCGCGGTTGCCGCACTTGCCACCGCCGCGCAGGCGCTCACGCAAACCGGCGCGCTGGGCCAGCTGGCCGCGAACGTCAGCGGCAACGACATCACGGCCGCGGTTCAAAGCCAATCGGCTCCCGGAACCGCTCCCGCGGTGCCGGGCACCTACACCATCGACGTGACCCAGCTTGCGCGTCAACAGACACTGGTGGCGGCCGGTCAGGCCGACGCGACCACGGCGATCGGATCAGGCGGTATCGTGACCTTCACGTACGGCAATGGCTCGACACAAACGCTCGACCTCAGCGGGCAGGACACCTCGGTCCAGGGGCTCATGCAGGCCATCAACGGCGACGCGGCGCTGGGTCTTCAGGCCACCGTCCTGAACGACGGCAGCGCCACGCCGTGGCGCCTGATGATTTCGCCCGACCAATCCGGCACGGCGGCGGCGATCACCAATATCAGCGTCTCGGGCAACTCGGCGCTGTCATCGCTGCTTTCCATGCCATCGATGACGCAGCAGACGGCCGCCGACGCGCAGTTCTCCGTCAACGGCGTTGCCATCACCAGCAGTTCGAACAACGTCACGAGTGCGATACCGGGTGTGACCCTCGGCCTGAACGCGGCAAGCGGCCAGCCTCAGACGCTGACAATCTCGCAGGACACGACGGCTGCTTCCCAGGCCATCACGGCGTACGTGAACGCCTACAATTCGCTGCAGAGCACCATCGCTTCTCTTACTGCGTTCAACACGTCGACGAACACCGGCAGTGTGCTTACTGGCGACTCGGTTGCCCGACAGCTGCAGTCTTCGCTCTCGACGGTCATGAATTTCTCGTCGCCCGACGAAACGGCGTTCCAGACACTCGGTTCGCTCGGCATCATGACCCAGGATGGCGGTACGGTGTCGATCGACCAGAGCGCGCTTGCCGCCGCGCTGGCGCAAAACCCCTCGGCGGTGTCCACGCTTTTCGACGGTCCGAACGGGCTGTCGAATTTCACCGGCAATTTGCTCAACACGTTCACCGACACCAACGGCTCGCTTGCGCTGGCGACCAGCGGCCAGAACACGCAGCTCACGGCGCTGCAGGATCAGTACCAGCAGCAGTCCCAGCTGATCGCCGCGCAGGTGCAGACTTGGCAGACACAGTTCGCGTCGCTCGATGCCTCGGTGGCGGTGATGAACAACACCAGCAGCTACCTCACGCAGCAGTTCGCGGCGATGTCCGGTTCGACGAAATAGCGAGCATGCACTCATGACGACGATGACTTCAGCCGGTTCCCGGCACGCAGCCACCTACACCCGCATCGGACTCGAGACACGCGTGAACGGCGCCTCGGCCACCGCGCTCATCTCGCTGCTGCTCGAGGGCGCGCTCGCCGACCTCAAGCGGGCAAGTCTTTATTTCGCGCAGGGCGACGTGGCACGCCGGGGCGCGGCGATCACCCACGCCATCCGGATCCTCCAGGACGGACTGATCGCGGCGCTCGATGAGCGCCAGGGTGGCGTCGCACGGCAGCTGCGCCAGACTTACGATCTGGCGGTCTACTGGCTGCTCAACTGCACCACGCGGCGCGATCCACTCATGCTCGAGCGCGCACGCACAGTGCTGGAGGGCGTGCGCGATGCGTGGGCACAGGCAACTGCGAGGCAATGACGGACATCCGGGAGACTGATGTGGTTACGAATTCAATGAATACCGCGTCGACGGACAATGGGAGGGATACCGTGAGTCTCTACCAGGGCATCCTGGACGCGGTGTGCCGCATGCACGAGCGGGCACTGCGGGCGGACTGGCTCGGGGTGGAATGCTGTGCCCACGACTATGAGGCAAGCGTGCGTCGGCTACGCGAGCAGGGTCCGGCGGATACGCGCCCCGAGAGCGTGCGCCGCCGGTGCCGGGCGATTCTCCTGGAGATACTGTCCCACGATGCCGCTGTTCGCGACCTGGTGGGGCCGGCCCAGGCAAGGCTTGGCGACCTCATCGCCAGCGCGACCCAACAGCGCAAACTCATGAAGAGTTATGGCGCGCATGGCGCGATTCTGCCGGGTTCCTGTTCATGGGTCTGAAAATCCCCGGCATCGAACTGCTGGTGGCGCGCCGCGTGGAGACGGTGCTGGGTATCACGCTGGGTGAACAACCCGCGAACGTCGTGCGTGCGGGCGCCGAGTCGGTGCCGCAGCCACAGGCGGCGGCCAACGTCGGGCCCGGCGAATTATCGCCGTCCCAGGCGCCGGTGCCGCAGAGCGCCGGCGCACACCCGATCGCTGGCGAAAGCTTCGACACCGCGTTGCGGGCCGGGGGTGTGCCGCCGGCGGCCGCGCCCGCCGACGGGCAAGCCCCTGCTGCGCGGGCCGAGAGCGCCACGGCGCACCCCGAACCTTCGGCGCGGGTGCGTCTGAGTGCCGGCCTCGCGCCCCGCGCGCGCGAAACGCTCTCGCCAGTCGTCGACGGGGCGCGCTCGACAATTGCCGCCCGCAATGCTGCCGGCCTGGCGCTGCTCACCGCCTCTCAAGCGTCGCCCTCCGACGAGCGGGCGGCGCTGCTTGCCATGCTTCCTGAGCGCAACCCGGCGTTAGCCGCGCAAACGAACCAAACGAACCTCGATCCCGCGGTGCGCGACGCTTTGCTGAACCTCATCGACAATGTTTTCAAAACAGGGGCCTTCGACGCGAGCCTGCTTGCCGACGCGCAGTCCGGCCACATCGCCCATGAAATAGTCGCGCAATTCCTCTCTCAGCGGCACCCGCCGTCGGAACCCGCCGCACCCGCGGCCGAGGGTGCGCAACAGCGCGGGGACACGAATTCCGCAGCAGCAAGCGGAACATCGGGCAGCCCGCCGGCGTCCGTCGGCGGCCCGGCGCCGATATCGCATGCGCAGATCGGGCTGGAGGCGCTTCACTCCCATGAACTCGCGCTTGAAATTCTCGCCTGGCCGGGCGTGCCAGCCACGCTGCGGTTCGCCAAAGCCGAGCCGCGCGGTCCCGACCTGGCGCGGTCGCACCACGAGGCGGACCGCGCGCCGCCGGAAAATGTCTGGCACTGCGTCATCGACATCACACTGCCTCGGCTCGGGCCGCTGAGCATCGACTTGCGCCATGACACCCTGGGCGTCGACGTGCAGATCGCATCGGCCTCGGCAAGTACGCGCGCGGCGCTGCTGGGCGCGCTAGGCGACGGCATGGAACTCGCGCGCGGTGGCTGCCAACGGGTGCACATCGTCGGCGCGCGCGCGGCTGACCCCATGCGGACGGAAGTGCGATGACGGGGAGCGTGCCCGACACGCCCGCCGACAATGCGGCGGAAAAGCGTCCCAGCGCGGTCGCGCTGCGTTACGACCCGGCGTGGCGCGCGCCGCGCCTGGTCGCCAAGGGATATGGCCCGGTCGCCCAGGCCATCATCGAATCGGCGCGCGCGCACGGCGTGGTCGTGACCGATGCACCGGAACTGGTGGGTCTGCTGATGCGGGTGGAGATCGACCGCGAGATTCCGCCCGACCTCTATGTCGCCGTCGCGCAACTGCTGGTGTGGCTGGAACGCGTCGACCGACAGGCGTCGGGGCGCGCCTCGGCGCCGTGAGCGCGGTATCAGATCGCCATGCCGCTTATCGTCTGATAGGCGGAAACGACTTTGTCGCGCACCTGCGCGAGCGTGCGAAACGCAATATCGGCCTTCTGAAGGTCGATCATGACCTGGTTCAGGGGGATATCGCTGGTTCCCGCCGAGTAGCTATCGGCCTGCTCGTAGGCCGTCGACTGCGCCGCGTTGGTCTGACGAATGGCGGCGGCGAGCACATCGCCAAAGGGTGCATGCGTCGCTCCCCCCGCCTGAAGCGGGTCAAGGCCGCCGGCCTTGCGCGCCAGCGCCGCCATCGACGCGAGCGCCGTGGCCGATTCAATTGAAGCCGGCATGATTTCTCCATTCCATGCTTATGACGCCAGTGAAAATTTTACGGTGATCGGCGCTGGCTCATGGGCACGAACAGGCGGGGATTTCTCCCTCAATTCACGTCTTTCGAGAAGCGCGAACGGGCGGGGAATCGTGTGAAAATGATGCGACCCGATAGCCCGATCCGGTACGCGCGGCACGCCTGCACGGTTACCGCACCCCCGCGGATCGCTCGCCCGGGAACACGGATTCTCGTAAGGGCGGTTACTTGCAAACAGATCCATCTCCCCCATCAACCGAGCCACGCCTGGCGGCCGCGGGGCGCGCGCCGTGAACGCATGGCTCGAGAAAGCACGCGCATTCATCCCGATCGAGACGATAAGGGCTGTGCCGATGATCGTCTGGGCGGGAATGGGAGCGGCGCTTGCGGCGCTGATCGTCGTCGCATTTCTGTGGCTGGGGGGACCGCGGTACACCGTGCTCTATTCCAACCTTGGCGAGCACGAAGGTGGCGAAGTCATCGTGGCGCTCGAGAAGATGAACGTACCGTACCGGTTCGATAATGAAAGCGGGGCGCTGCTGGTGCCTGCCACGGTGATGCGGCGCACCCGAATGCTGCTTGCCGCGCAGGGGTTGCCAAAGAATGGCAACGTCGGCTATGGCCTGCTCGAGAAATCGCAATTCGGCGAGAGCCGGTTCGTCGAACACGTCACCTACGAGCGCGCGCTCGAAGGGGAACTCGCCCGCACCGTCGAGTCGATCGACGTCATCTCGAGCGCCACGGTCCATGTGGCGGTTCCCGCGCCCAGCCTATTCGTGCGCGATCAGAAGCCGCCGACCGCCTCGGTACTCGTGCATCTGCGCCCCGGGCGCGCACTGAGCCACGGCCAGGTAGCGGCCATCGCCTGGCTCATCTCATCGAGCGTGCCCGAACTCACGCCCGATCACATCGCAATCGTGGACCAATACGGAAACCTCCTCTCGAAGGGAGGCGCGAGCGACGATCTACGCGCCGACGACAACCACCTGGCCTACGAGCGGCAGCTCGAACAGCAGGTGGCCGCGCGCATCGAGTCGATTCTCTCGCCCATGCTGGGAACGGGAAACGTGCGCGTGCAGGTGAGCGCGGACGTGGATTTCTCCAAAATGGAGAATACCTCCGAGACCTACGCACCAAACGACAGGCCGCAGAACACGGCTATTCGCAGCGAGCAGACGCACGAGACCGATCGCCTCGGCGCGACACCGGCCGAAGGCGTCCCAGGCGCACTCTCGAACGAACCGCCGCAACGCGCGCGCGCCGTCATCCGCAATCAGCCAGCCGCGCGCGCACAAAACGTCGCCTCGGGGACTCCGGGCGCCGGCGGCCAGAACACGGCAACCTCGGCGCAGCCGCGCGACAACACCAAGTCCTCCACGATCAACTACGAGCTCGATCACGCGATCACACACGTGCAAAAGCCGGTGGGCGCGCTGAAGCGGTTGTCGGTGGCTGTCGTCGTCAATGACCAGCCCAATGCCAAAGGAACGCCCACCCCGCTCGGGGCCGCAAGAATCGACGACGTGACAAAGCTGACGAAACAGGCAATGGGCTATTCCGAGGCGCGCGGCGATACGGTAAGCGTCGTGAACGCGCCATTTCACGCCGAACCGGCGGTGCTTTGGTGGCGCGACCCGTACTGGATCGATCTGGCCCGGTCGGCGGGGCTGGACCTGCTGGGGCTGCTGGTGCTGTGGATCGCATGGCGCCGGGGCCTGCGCCCGTTCGCGGCAGCATGGAACCGGGCGCACCGCGTCGCGGGCGCCGCGCCGCCTGTGGTTGGCGCGGTGGTGCCGGAGCCGCGCGACGCGCCGCCTGACCGCTACAACGAACAGATCAACAGCGTGCGTGAAATCGCCGGTCGCGACCCACGGGCGGTCGCGATGGTGATGAGGGCGTGGATGGAGAGAAAGCATGGCCGCCGATGATCCGGTCGAGCGCTGCGCAGTTCTGGCGCTGTCGATCGGCGAAGATGCCGCCGCCGAGGTGTTCAAACACATGTCGGCCGCCGAGGTGCAGTCCATCGGCAAGGCAATGGTGGAAATGAAGCGGGTGACGCGCGCGCAGGCAAGCGACGTTCTCCAAGCCTTTCGCGACGAAGCCGAACAATTTCTCGCCGTCTCGCTCAGCTCCGAGGACTATATCCGCTCGGTGCTCAACCGGGCGCTCGGCAGCGAACGCGCCGCCGGCATTCTCGACGATATTCTCGAACCCGAGACGCATGCGGGTATCGACGCGCTGAACAATCTCGATCCGGCCGCCATCGTGGAAATCATCAAAGACGAACATCCACAGATCATCACCACGATCCTCGTGCATCTCGCGCGTGACCGGGCCTCGGGCGTGCTCGCGCTGCTGCCCGAGCGCACGCGCAACGATGTGTTCTGGCGAATCGCCACGTTCGGCGGTGTACAGCCGGCCGCGCTGGCCGCGCTCACTGACGTGCTCAACGGCGTTCTCGCGGGTCAGATATCCAAGCGCGGCAGCCTGGGCGGCACACACACCGCAGCCGAAATCCTCAACATGATGAAGGATACCGAGGAGGCCTCGCTGATGGAGACCATCAAGGAACGCGACGCGGAACTCGCGCAGCGAATCGAGGAGGAGATGTTCGTCTTCGCCGACCTCGAGCAGTTGGAAGACACCGCCATCGCGGAACTGCTGCAACAAGTTCAAAACGATTCACTGATCATCGCTCTGAAAGGCGCGCCCGAGGGCCTCATCGAGAAATTCCTCTCGAACATGTCCGCGCGCCTGGCGACACTGGTGCGTGACGAGCTTGCCGAACAAGGGCCGCTGCGTCTTTCAAAGGTGGAGACCGAACGCAAGAAAGTCGTCCAGATCGCGCGGCGTCTGGCCGACGATGGAAAAATCCAGCTGAAGGCATCGAGCGATGACGAATATGTCTGACCGGCAACTGGCCGAGCGCTGGGAGATGCCGACGGTGAGCGCGCGACTGGGGAGCCACCCGGCCGCCTCGCCGGCCGGCGAGGCCGAGACGATACGGCGCGAGGCGGCGGCGCGCGGTTTCGCCCAGGGGCGCCGCCAGGGCCTGGAGGCGGGCCGCAAGGACGGCTGGCGGGCGGGCCGCGACCAGGGGTACGCCGAGGGCCTGCGCGCCGGCACGGAACAGGCCGAGCGGCAAGCGGCACGGCATCTGGACATGATGCAGCGCCTGAGCGCGGATACGGCGACGCTCATCGAGCAAGGCAACACCTGCCTGGGAAATGCGCTCGTCGATCTGGCGATGACAATCGCCCGCCAGGTGGTCGGCTGGAGCGGCGTGGCTACTCCTCCGGGGCTCGTGCAAGCGGTGCGCGGCACGCTCAAGGACCTGGGCAACGCCACACATATTGTGGTTCGGGTGCACCCGGCGGCGCTTTCGGCGATCAAGGCTGGCGTCGGCCACACCCACGGCGCGGAAACGGCGGTAAGCTTCGAAGCCGACGAGACGCTCGAGGCGCACGATTACCTGATAGCGAGCGACGCCACGGAGATCGACGCCAGGCTGCGCACGCGCTGGGAGGCCGCCTGCAAAAGCCTGGGCATCACGCCGGCGGAGGATCTGTCGGGAGAACCCAATGACACGTGAGGCTGCGGACCAGGGTCTGGCCAATCCCGTACCGCGGTGGCTCGCGCAGATGCAGGCGGCGGGAACCAGGGTCGAGCAGGCGCGGCTCGCCCGATGGAGCGGCCGCGTAACCCGGGTGACGGGAATCGTGCTCGAGGTGGCGGGCATGAACGTGCCGGTGGGCGCCTGCTGCCGGATCGAGGCGCAGGCCGGTCGCTGGGTAGACGCCCAGGTGGTGGGGTTCGAGGACCGGCACCTCTATCTCATGCCGCAGGCCGACACGACGGGGTTGCGCCCTGGAGCACGGGTCGTGCGGACGCCGGCGTCTGGCGCCACGCGCGTGCCAATGCCGCAGGCCGACGTCGCGATCGACGCCTGGCTGCGCGAGCAGGCCAGACAAGAGGCGCTCGTTTCGGAACCAAGCCTACCCGTGGGCGCACGCCTGCTCGGGCGTGTCGTGGATGCGACCGGACACGCGCTCGACGGACTGGGCGAACTGCGCGACGTGCCGCTGTGCGGGCTGGGCGCCACCCCCATGAACCCGCTTGCGCGCCAGCCCATCGATACGGCGCTCGACGTGGGGGTACGCGCCATCAACGGGCTGCTCACGATCGGGCGAGGTCAGCGCGTGGGGCTCTTTGCCGGCTCAGGCGTCGGCAAGAGCGTGCTGCTCGGCATGATGGCGCGGTTCACGGCCGCCGAGGTCGTCATCGTGGGGTTGATCGGCGAACGCGGCCGCGAGGTCAAGGAATTCATCGAAGAGAACCTGGGGCCGCCGGGCCTTGCGAAATCGGTGGTCGTCGCCGCCCCGGCCGACGTCTCGCCGCTGCTGCGGCTGCGAGGCGCGGTCTACGCGACGCGCATCGCCGAATACTTCCGCGACCGCGGCCGGCATGTGCTGCTCATCATGGATTCGCTCACCCGCTACGCGATGGCTCAGCGAGAGATCGCGCTCGCAGTGGGCGAACCACCCGCCACCAAGGGTTACCCCCCTTCGGTTTTCGCCGGTCTGCCCAGGCTCGTCGAGCGCGCCGGCAACGGGACGGGGGGCGTCGGTGGATCGATCACCGCGTTCTACACGGTACTCACCGAAGGAGACGACCCACAGGATCCCGTGGCCGACGCGGCACGAGCCATCCTCGATGGCCACATCGTGCTCTCGCGCACGCTCGCCGACGCGGGCCACTATCCGGCCATCAACATCGAATCGTCCATCTCGCGCGTGCTCGCGGCGATCTCCTCGCGCGAACAACTCGACCGCATCCACGTATTCCGACGCCAGTTCGCACTGTACCAGCGCAATCGCGACCTCATCACCGTTGGCGCCTACAGCGCAGGCGCCGACGCCGAGGTCGATCGTGCAATCGAGCACTATCCGTTCCTCTTGCGCTACCTGCGTCAAGGCATGGACGAGCGCGTGGATCTGGACGGCGCGCGCGGAATGCTCGAAATACTCTATCCCGACGGAGGGGCGACATGACACCGGTCGGACGTTTCGAAGAACTTTCGCGACAGACGCACAAGACGCTCGACGCGGCGCTCGAGGAGGCTGGTCGATGCATGGCCGCGCGCGCGGCCGCGCGCAAGCAGCTCGAGGCGCTGCACGGGTACCGCGACGAATACGTTGCCGCCCTGAACGGCGGGCTGCGGCACGGCATCGACGCCGCGCAGTGCCGTGCGCACGAGCGCTTCATCGATGCGCTCGACAAGGTGATCGTCACGCAGGGAGCGCGTACGACCGAGTGTGAGCAGGCATTGCTCGACTGCCAGGAAAAATGCGCCCGCGCGCGGCGCGATTGCGCGAAGCTCGATGTCATCGTCAGCCGTCAGACGGCGCGTGAGGCGGTGCGTGAACGGCGCCGGGAACAAAGTCGCGGTGACGAAGTTGCCGCGCGCGTCAGCGCGCGTACGAGCGCGCTCTCATATCGGAGGATGGGGAAATGACAGTACAGACGCCGTCGTGTATCGCGGCCGGGGCATCGGCAGCCGCCCCCTGCCCCGACAAGTTGGATCCGGCGAGCGGTAGCACGGGCTTCTCCGAGGCGTTGTCGCGCGCCAAACAGGCCTCGTCGCATGCGACCGGCGATCAGACCGGCCCCGCGCGGCAAACCAATGCGCCCAAGCGGCCGGGCGATGCCCGGGCCGACGCGCCCGCGGGCGCCCAGGCGCGCGATCCGGCGGATGCGTCGCGGGATGCGCAAACCTTGCCATCCACGTGGTCCGAGGCCGGGCGGGTGTCCGCGGACGAACCCGGAAAGGCTGACAAGACTGACCCGCGCCACGAGTCTCACCGCGACGACGGGAACGATGCCTTTGCGCAGTCGCCCCCAATGGTGGCGGCTCCGCCGATCTTGCCTGCGGCCGCATTGGCGGCACAGGCGGTAACCGGTCAGGGACAGATGCCCGGCGCCGCCTTGACGGCGGGATCCGGCGCGACCCCGGTGGCGGCATTCGTGGCGCGAACTGAACCCGTACTCGGCCAGAGCGGCGCGAGCCGCGCCGGGGGGCTGTCCAGCCGCCCGGACGCGCACGCGCGGTCGGACGCTGGCAACTCCGCCACCCTCAATCTGGACACGCCGTCGGCACCGGGAGCCGCCCAGCCGTCGCCAGGCGGATCGGGCGCGGCAAAACTCGCGAATGTCCAACCTATCGCCCTGTCAGCCACTTCGGCGCCGCAGGACTTCGCGCCATCCGGTCCCACCGCGCCCCGCCTCCCGCCCGGTGGTCCTGGGCAGCCAGGCACGAACGGCGCATCCCTGGCCAACCCCGGCGCACAGAGACCTCAGGCGTGGCTGCGCGACGCAGGGCAAGTGCGCGCCGCCGGAACCGACGACACCCCAACGCGACAATTCCTCGATGATGTGCGGCGCGCGCGCGAAGTCATTCCCGAGGGTTCCCGGAACGACCCGATGGCGGCCATCGCGAACCTCGTTGCGGGCGCGGGGTTGACCGCGCAGCCGCCGCAGCCCTCGGTGGCAACGACCGGTACCGTCGATGCGCCACTGGGTTCGCCCAGCTGGCCCTCGGCCTTCGCCGGACAACTCGGGCCGATGGTAGCGCGGCTCGTCGGCGGCGGCTCCAGCCACGTCGCCCTCGCGCTCAACCCACCCGCGCTCGGT
This sequence comes from Candidimonas sp., assembly GCA_004298545.1. GTDB lineage: Bacteria > Pseudomonadota > Gammaproteobacteria > Burkholderiales > Burkholderiaceae_B > SCQX01. The sequence goes on from SCQX01000054.1 coordinate 24,007, forward strand.
CCGCTTCAGCTGGCGATCAGCGTTCAGGGGTCGGTAGCCAGCCTGCATTTCTCGAGCGAGCACGACGCGGTCAACCAGGCGCTTGAGCAGGCGATGCCGATTCTCGGTGCGGCACTCATGCAGCACGGACTCACGCTCGCCAATACGACTCCCAATCCCAATCCCAGCCCCAATCAACAAAACACGCCAGGCGACTCCGCTACCTTCGCGCAAAGCGGCTTCACGCAGTCCGACTCGCGCCAGCCAAACCCCCAGCAGTCGCGCGAGGGCGCGGGGCACACCTACGCAAGCGGCGCGACGGGCACACGGCTGGCCGCGGCGGACGCGGGTGCACCGATGGCGCCCGTTGCCACGCGGGCTGCGCGGATCGGGCTGGTCGATGAACGGGCGTGATCCGGTCTCCGCCGGCGCGGGTTTTCAAAAACGACGAACAACCGTGGGTTTTCACGGTAGATCGGGCGCTCGCCAGCGCGCTCGTCAGCGCAAAATAATGGCTGGAGAACGCGTGCGAAGCCGTGCCTGGTGTGTTCCAATTATCCGCGCGCCGAGTCACCGATGAAATTGATTCGATCATTGTCCCTCGTCGTTTCCGCGCTCGTCGCCCTGCTGATCGGCATCGCCGGCACCGCATGGGGAATATCCCACAGCGACACCCTGCGCTCGCTGCTGCAATTGGCTGCCGCCAAGGCGCCGCCCACACAGGCCGCGAAGGCGGAAAAAGGCGCCGAGGTCCGTAAACCCATCTTCGTGGAACTGGCACCTTTCACCGTAACGCTGCAGGACAAGAGCGACGGCGCATCGCGCGTGCTGTACACCTCGATCATGCTGCGGGTGGCAAGTTCGAGCGAATCGAAGATTTTTACGGAATATATGCCGGAAGTGCGTGACCGCATCATCACGGTCCTGTCCAGCTACAGTGCCGCCGACGTGACCAGCCCAAGCGCCATGGAAACGCTCAAGCGCCGGATAAGCGACGCGCTTGCGCCACCGTTCGACGCGGACGCGACGCACGAACGCATCCAAAGCGTGCTTTTCACCGCGTTCATCGTGCAGTGACACCCAAGGAGGCGACTGCAGACCGATGAGCGCCGACAATTTCCTCAGTCAGGACGAGGTCGATGCCCTGCTCGCCGCGGACGGCGGCGACTCGCCGGCGCAGGCACCCGCGGGGGAATCCAGCGCATCGGTCGACTCCTACGACTTCGGGTCTCCGGAACGGGTCGCACGCCGCCGCCTCCAGGCACTTGAACTCGTACACGAGCGATTCGCGCGCTATCTGCGCGCGGACCTGCTCGCCTTCATCCACCGGAACGCGGACACCTCCGTGGGGCCGATGCGTGTGGAGCGTTACGCCGATTTTGAACGCAATCTGCCGATGCCGAGCAATCTGAACATCGTCTCGCTGGCGCCGCTTCGCGGCTACGCGCTGTTCACGTTCGACCCGGCGCTCATTTTCCTGATCATCGAAAGCCTGTTCGGCGGCCAGGCCCGATACTACACGCGCGTCGAGGGGCGTGATTTCACCGCCACCGAGCAACGCATCATCGAGCGGCTCATGCGCGATACGCTCGAAAGCTACACGAAAGCGTGGTCGGGGCTGCTCACACTCGATGCGCGGCACGTGCGCTCGGAGATGCAGGCAAAGTTCGCCAACGTGGCTGGCGCCAACGAAGTGGTGGTCGTGACACCGATCCGCATCGAATTCGGCTCCACCGGCGGCACCCTCAACGTCTGCCTGCCCTATTCGATGCTCGAACCAGTGCGCGACCTGCTGGTAAGGCCGTTTCGCCCGGGAACGGACCAGGCCGACAACACTGCGTGGGCCGGACTCATGCGTAGTGGCGTGCGTGGCGTTCCCGTGCGGCTCGCCGTGAACTTCGCGCACGCACGGCTGACGCTGCGCGAGGTGGCCGCCCTTGAGGTCGGGTCGGTGGTGCCGATCGAGCTGCCACGCACGGTGCAGGCCTGCGTGGGCGCGGTGCCGGTGATCGAGTGCGGCTACGGCACGAGCAACGGGCACTACGCGCTGATCGTGAGGAACCCGCTTCTGGACCTACCCACGGGCACTTTCAATGAGGTAAACACTGATGGCGACAAAAGCCCCAAGGGGAAAAAATAAACAGGACACGCCGCGGGCACCCGTGGAATCGAACACCCCCGATGCGCCGCCGGCGTCCGATGACGGGATCGCGGATGAACAGCGTCCCGCGGCCGGTAACGCGGCCGATGCCGCCAATGCGACCCATGCGCGGGGTGCACAGCCCGTGGTCATGCAAGCCGATACGCCAGAATCGTCCTCCCCGGCAGTGGATGCGCCCGCCGACATGGGTGGAGATACGCTCGCCGGCACGGCGGCCGCATACGGCGGCGAGCCGGTGCGTGACGCGCCGCCTCCAGCGGAGGCGGCCCAGCCCGCGTGGGCTCCAACCGCTACGCAACCCGCGCCCGAGGCGGCCGTTTTGCCGCGGCAGGCGCTATTCCAGCCGCTGGGCGGCGGAGGTCCGGAGAAGACTTTCGACGTGGATCTCATCCAGGACATACCGGTCGAAATCACCGTGGAGCTGGGGCACTGCCGCATCACGATCCGCGAACTGCTCCAGCTTGGCCAGGGATCCATCCTCGAACTCGAAAATGAGGCCGGCGCCCCGATGAATGTCTACGTGAACGGTTTCCTCATGGCCCGCGGCGAGGTGGTGGTCGTCAACGACCACTATGGCATACGCCTGACCGAGGTCGTGACGGCGGCGGACCGACTCGCGCACCTCTCGATCGGAAATCGATGATGGACGTATCGGCGCTATGGCGCGTCGGCGCCGCGCTCATCGCGGTGCTTGCCGTGATCTATGCGATGGGCTGGCTCACAAGACGCCTGGGCGTGACGCCGCGGCGAGCCGGCGAGGGGCTGCGCATCGTCGGGCGCATCCGCCTGTCGGCAAGAGCTTCGGTGCTCGTGATCGACGTTGACGACGAGCGGTTCGTGCTCGGCACCGGCCCGGGCGGGGTGAGCCTGCTGTCGAAGCGCCGCCACCCCACCGACACACCGGCCACGCGACTCTCACCCGATACCGCGGCCGGCCCGCGCACGGGTCGGCCATTCGCCGACGTGATCGCCGAAAAGCTCCTGGCGGGCGCCAGACGGATGCGGCGATGAGCTCGCGGGGCGCGACCGGTAACGCACACACCGCAGTCACGCTGGTTGCACTGGCGACCGGGGCGCTCTGCATGGCGCCTTGCGAAACACTGGCGGCGGCGACGATACCGATTCCCGGCGTGACGGCACCCGACGGACAGACCTGGACCCTGAGCATGCAGACGCTGCTGCTGCTCTCGGGCCTGACGTTTCTGCCGGCCATCTTGCTGATGATGACGGGCTTCACCCGCATCATCATCGTGCTGAGCCTGCTGCGCAGCGCGCTGGGCACGAACACCACGCCACCGAACACCGTGCTCGTGGGCCTTGCGCTCTTCCTGACGCTCTTCACCATGGCGCCGACCTTCCAGAGCATCCGCAGCCAGGCGGTCGACCCGCTCGAACGCGGCTCGATCACCTTCGAACAGGCGCTCGAGCGCGGCGTGCAGCCACTACGCACGTTCATGTTCGCGCAAACGCGCAAGAACGACCTCCAGATGTTCGCGCAGATGGCAAAAATCGAGTCGGTGTCGGCACCGGCCAACGTGCCGTTGCGCGTGCTCGTGCCCGCCTTCGTGACGAGCGAACTGAAGACCGCGTTCCAGATCGGGTTCACTCTCTTCATTCCGTTCCTCATCATCGATATGGTGGTGGCCAGCGTGCTCATGGCACTGGGCATGATGATGGTGCCACCGGTGACGATCTCGCTGCCTTTCAAGCTCATGCTCTTCGTGCTGGCCGATGGCTGGCACTTGCTGCTGGGTTCACTCGTGCGCAGTTTCTACCAATGAACACAAGTTCGGGAGTGCCGCCGTGTCTTCCACCGAAGTAATGTCCATGACCTACCAGGCCCTGAGGCTTGCCTTCATGCTGGCCGCCCCGATGCTGGTGGTCATCCTGGCGGTGGGGCTGATCATCAGCATTTTCCAGGCGGCCACGCAGATCAATGAGATGACGCTCTCATTCATCCCCAAACTCATTGCCGTGGGGCTGGTGCTCGTGTTCGCCGGGCCGTGGATGCTCAACACGCTGGTGGATTTCCTGCGCACGCTTTTCCTTCAGATTCCGCAGATGGTTTCTTGACCGCCGTCGCGAACACCGATGATCACTATCGACCTCGCGCAGTGGATTGCGTGGATCGACGCCTTCTTCTACCCGCTCATCCGCATTGCCTCGTTCGTCTCGCTCGCGCCCATCTTCGGAGAATCACAGGTGCCGGTACGGGTGAAGATCGGCCTCTCGGTCGTGCTGGCGATCGTCATGCAGGCGCAGATTCCGCCACTGGCCACCCCCGTCGCCCCAGACTCCGCGCAAGGCATCGCCATGGCGGTCACGCAGGTGCTCGTCGGGACGGCTCTGGCACTGGCCACGCGCCTGATATTCGCGGCGGTGCAGATCGCGGGCAGCTTCATGGGGCTGGAGATGGATCTATCTTTCGCCACACTCTTCGACCCTGTCACGGGCGCCAACACTGACGTGGTGAGCGAGCTTCTGAACGTGCTGGCGTTACTGCTTTTCGTTTCGCTGAACGCGCATCTGCTCTTGATCGAGGGGCTGGCGCGAACCTTCGCGCTCATCCCGCTCGATCATCTGTGGATCACGCGTGACGGCGCGGGTGCGCTTCTCGCGGCCAGTGCCATCATCTTCACCGCGGGCCTGGTCCTGGCGCTGCCCATCATCATCTCGCTGCTGCTCGTGAACCTGATGCTGGGCATTCTCAACCGCACCGCGCAGCAGCTCTCGGTGTTCTCGGTGGGGTTTCCCGTGACGCTGCTTGCCGGGATATTCATGGTCGCCGAGAGCCTGCCGGTGATCCGCGGCGTGCTCGAGTCACTCGATAGTCGCTCGATCGAAATCATGAGCGAGGTCGCACGCCGGCTGGCGGGCGCCTGAGCGGGCCTGCGGCGGACGCTCGGGCCGATCTACTTTCCTGCGTTCGTCGTGAAGAAGTTCAGGCCCTCGATGCTCACGAATGCCTGCTGCGCCGCCGCGAGCGCGGTCTGACGCAGCGACAGTTGCGTGATGGCCGTGTTGTAGTTCACATCTTCTATCGACGAGATCTGCTGCGTATAGTTCAGAGCCATTGTGCTGCCGCTGTCGTTGAGGCTGGAGACCTCGTCGAGCCGCGATCCAACCGACGCGCGCACCGTCAGCATCGCGTTGTAATTGACCTGTATGCGCTGAGCAACCGTCGTCAGCGTGTTGTGCAGCGCGGCGCGCTTGACGTCGTCCGCGCCCACGGGCGTCGTCAGCACCTGCGCCAGAGCGTCGAGGCTATTGAAAACATTCAGGGACGAATTCTGGGGATCCGCGGTGGTGGGGCCCTCGCTGGCCGCGGTCTCGACGGCGAACGTGTCACCCGCGGCCGGCGTTCCGGTGAGCGAGACCGAAACTCCTGGGGACAGCGCGAGAGTGCCACCGCCCGGCGGGTACGCCGTTGCCGCGACGGTGGTCGCGCCCGTCGTCTCATCGGTGACCGTGTACTGGAGCGGCGAGCCCGAGAACTTCACCGTGAAGTTATCACCAACCGTCGGGTCGGTGGGGGCCGCCACGGTGGGGGTGCTGATGATGCCGGTGCCCTGATTGGTGGTCGCCGAGAGTGTGTTGCCAGTGGCCGCGGTGATGTAGGTCGCATCCCCCGGGCCGGCCTGCATGAACAGCGCCTGCCCGTTGTCGTTGCCCGCCATCTGGCGCGACGTGCTCACCTGGATGAGCCGCTGCCCCTCATCCCCCTTCCATCTCACCGCGCCCGTGGCGTCCGAGGCAAACGGCGCGACGTTTCCCTGATAGCCCGAGAACAGGTACTGGCCATTGGCGTCGGTCGCATTCGCCAGATCCAGCAGCGTGCTCTTGAGCGTCGTGATGACCGAGCCGATCGACTGCCGATCGCTGTCGGAGAGCGTGTCGCTGCCAGCCTGCACGATTTCGGTCTGGAGCTTCTGGAACAGCGTGGTCACCGACTGCAGCGTGTTCTCCTCCGTGTTCAGATTCTGCTCGGCCGTGACCCGATTGGTCGCGTACTGCGTATTCACGGATTGATCGTTCGCCAGCGTCACCGCGCGAGCGGCACCGATGGGATTGTCCGAGGGCGCGGTGAGCTGCTTGCCGGAACTGACCTGGTTATAGAGCCCCAGCAGTTGGGCCTGCTGCGCGTTGATTTGCGTGACGCCCGTCTGAAAAAGCTGTGCGGTACTGATGCGCATGATGTTTGTCTCCGCTGTGTCAGCTTACAGATCGGAAGAGCGTC
>SCQX01000055.1 GCA_004298545.1 Candidimonas sp.
GATCATCTCGTCCAGCCCCGCGCGCAGCTCGTAGATCTCGTCGGCTTCCTCGACCGAGACTTGGCGCACCGACACGCCGCGGTTCTTTTCGATGCGCACCAGCCCTTCTTGGCTAAGCGCCCGGAAGGCCTCGCGCACGGGGCCGCGGCTGACCTTGAGGCGTTCGGCAATTGCCGCCTCACCCAGTTTGTCGTTAGGATTGAATTCTCCGGCGAGAATGAGCCGTTCCACTTCCATCTGGATGACCGTTGCCAGTGATTCGTTGCGCAGCAGCGAGATGGCTTCGGTGGGGCTTTGAGTCATGATCGGCGGAAGATTGGTAGTGGGTTGGTTGACGGCTGACATTAGAGCGCATGATATGTAGATTGTCAACATAATACAATCTTTATTAATCAATAATTGATCGGAGGATGTAAACATGACCACACCGTTTCAGTACAACCGCCTTTCCGCGGACGCCGCCGCGCTACTGCTGGTGGACCACCAGGCGGGGCTCATTTCATTGGTACAGGATTTCTCGCCCAGCGAGTTCAAGAATGGCGTTCTGGCGACCGCGGCTTTCGGTAAATACTTCAAGCTGCCAACCATCCTGACCACGAGTTTCGAGACTGGTCCGAATGGCCCGATCGTGCCCGAGCTGAAGGCGATGTTCCCAAAGGCCCCCTTCATTGCGCGTCCAGGGCAGATCAGCGCCTGGGACAATGAAGATTTCGTCAATGCGGTCAAGAAGACCGGACGCAAGCAGCTCGTTATCGCGGGCGTCGTGACCGAAGTCTGTGTGGCGTTTCCGGCACTTGCCGCGCGCGCGGCTGGCTACGAAGTCTTCGTGGTGACCGATGCGTCGGGCACGTTCAACCAAACCACGCGCGATGCCGCGTGGATGCGCATGCAGGCAGCCGGTGTCCAACTCATCACCTGGTTCGCCATGGCGTGCGAGCTTGGCCGCGACTGGCGTAACGATATCGAGGGCCTGGGCAAGCTCTTCACCGATTACATTCCCAACTATCGCCTGTTGATGTCGAGCTACCTCGCATTGACGACAGGTAAGAAGAGTCAGTAAAGGATCGGCCCTTTCATCGTTACCGGGGTAGATCGACGATCTTTGGGCAATAGGGAAGAACAAGGGCTCACAGACCGAGACCTGTGAGCCCTTGATGATGCTGGTCGGGACGGCGGGATTCGAACTCGCGACCCCTTGCACCCCATGCAAGTGCGCTACCAGGCTGCGCTACGCCCCGTAATCTTTGAAGCCGGCCCCGCAACGCGCGGTGCGGCGTATTCAGTCGGAAAGGGGTGGACGAAGTGCGCCACCAATCTCCGCAAGGGTTCGGATTCTAGCATAGATTCGTGAGCGTATCGGCCATTGCCGTCATCACCGCCGCCTTTGGTTCGGTAATTTTTGGTTTCGAAGGAAACAGTATTGACATCCTCATCACTTCGGGTGCTAATTTGAAACTTCAGGCAAACTAGGGTTAACCTTGATTGAAGATTCCAGAGCCTTATGACTAGCTTGTTCGATCCAGTTCGTCTGGGAGCCGTTGCGCTTGGCAACCGTATCGTCATGGCCCCCATGACGCGCACGCGCGCGGCCCCCGGCCGAATACCCGGCGGCGTGATGTGCGAATATTATTCGCAGCGGGCGGGTGCGGGCCTGATCCTCACGGAGGCCACTTCGGTGTCGCCACAGGGGGTCGGATACCCGAATACGCCCGGCATCTGGTCGCGCAAACAGATGCTTGGCTGGCAAGACATCACCCGGGCCGTACATGATCGGAATGGCCGGATTTTTCTGCAACTCTGGCATGTCGGCCGCGTGTCCGATCCCGAATATCTCAATGGGCAGATGCCGGTTGGGCCCAGTGCCATCCGCTGCGAGGGCTACATAAGCCTGATGCAGCCAAAGCACGAATATGTCGTGCCGCGCGCCATGCATTCCGGTGAAATCCGCACTGTGGTGGCCGACTTCGTGGAGGGCGCGCGCAACGCCAAGGGAGCTGGGTTCGATGGCATTGAAATTCATGCGGCCAACGGCTATTTGATCGATCAGTTCCTGCGCGATGGCGCCAACCAGCGGCTCGACGCCTATGGTGGCTCCATCGGCAACCGCATCCGCCTCCTTCTTGAAATCGTGGACGGCTGCATCGGCGTGTGGGGGAGTGATCGCGTGGGCGTGCATCTCTCGCCACACCACAATTTGCATTCGGTGTGGGATTCCGACACGCCGGCGCTCTTTTCACGCGTGGCGCAGGAACTCGGCCAGCGGCGAATTGCCTTTCTCCTGGTGCGTGAAACGAATGAGGACCGCAGCCTCACGCCGCTTCTGAAGCGCGAATTCGGCGGTGCAATAGTGGTCAATGGCGGATACGATCTGGCGTTGGCACAGCGGGCCGTGGATGAGCGGCGCGCCGACGCGGTTGCCTTTGGCAAGCCGTTCATTGCCAATCCCGATCTCGTGACGCGCTTACGCGAGGGGGCGCCGCTGAACACGTGCGACACCGCCACGTTCTATGGAAGCGGGCGCAAGGGGTATGTGGACTACCCCGCGCTCGACGGCAGGGCGTGGTGCCTGGCGGTACCCGAGGCGGAAAGGCGGGAAGCGGATTAGCGCCTCCGATGCCTTGTCGGGCGTTGGGTGCGGGAAAGCCCGCGCAGGCCCTTGAAAGAGCGTTCACGCGGCGCCCGTACTAAACTGGGGACTTTGCGTACCCCAGACGGTAGGCTGCGGCTTGATCCCCTAGAGCGATGGAGTTTCTATGATGCGATTTGTCCGAAGCGGTGTTGCACTCATGGCGGCCATCGGATTATCCGGATGTACATTGGGTATACACAAGGACTCTCCAACCGTGTCGTACACGGTTCCACGCGATTATCGAACGGTGTTCTTGCGGGCGCAGAATCAGGCTGACGAATGCCTGCGCGGCAAAGATGAATATACGGTGCGAGCCAAAGTGGATGCGGCGGCGCAATCGGGCGAAATCGATGTCGTGGCACCTTTCGGGAGCGTGGTCGTGGCGCGCACCGAGCTCAGGGCAACCGACGGGAAACACACGCGGGTGACGCAAACGGTGTGGGGCCGGGCGCCCTGGGATATGGCGGCGCTCGATGCCATGCGTCAATCGGTGCGCCTGGATACGTCGGTTTGCTCGGCGTATCGCTGAGTGTGGAATTTTGGCGCTGCCGCGTCATCGCCCCATCAGCAGCTGTTTGACGCGCGTTGATACGTGGGCCATGTCGGCCCGCCCGGCGAGGGCTGATTTCAACTGCGCCATGGCCTTGCCCATGGCGGGGGCGCCCGTGATGCCTTGCGCCGCCAGCTGCGCTACTGCGGCGTCGACGGCGGCCTCGATCTCCGCTTCGGTGGCCTGCTGGGGCAGGAACGCCTGCAAGGTGCGGAGCTCGGTTTTCTCAGATTCCGCCTTTTCCGTGCGGCCGCCTTTTTCGAAAGCGGCGATGGATTCGCGCCGCTGTTTGATCTGTTTTTC
>SCQX01000056.1 GCA_004298545.1 Candidimonas sp.
CCCAGCCGGCGGGCGCCCGCGCGCACGCAGTGCCATCGCGGCCAGCACGCCCGCGGCGACCACCAGGGGAATATGCACAAGCATATGAAGCGCCATGGTCTGGGTCAGTGCGTGACGGAACGCGACCGCAACGACCATTGCCATGGCCGCCAGCGCGCCCAACCTTTTCGCCTCGGGGAATGAACTTCCCGACGGGTGGATACGCCCTCTCATGATGGCCACTTCCCCCTCGCACGCCATGATGGCTGGTGTGCCACCGAGCGTTCCGCTTCGAACTGGCGAAGCGCGGCGTTCAGGGCGGCGCCGGGCGCGCCATAATTCAGGACCCGCGCCAGCCGGGCATCGGGCGTGACGACGTGATAGGCCGCGTTATGCACGAACTGATCCAGGGGCGCGGGTACCACGACGACCCCGAAGGCCCGCAACAACCGGGCGCGGTCGGCAGGCCCAGGCGCGCCGTAGAGTTGCCAGACGGCCGAATCGGCGCGCAGATGCCGCGCATAACGCAGCAAATCGTCGCGCGTATCGGCCGGATCGAAACTGATGCTGACCAGCCGTATCCGGTCGGCAAGGCCGCCGCGCTTTATCGCGTTCTGCAGCTGCTGGAACTCCGATCCCATCGCGAGGCAGATGGAGAAGCAGCGCGTGTAGATGAAATCGACGATGGCCACGCGCCCGTCGTCGCGCAGCAGACGGCGCAGCGCGCCACCGCCCGCCGAACCGTCGGCCAGCGCCACATCGGGCAACGGCACGGGCTGGCGCGCAATGGATTCCCGCCGCGCAGCCTCGGTGGTGACGAGCGTGAAACCATCGGTTGCCATGCCAATGGCGCCAAGGCCAACGGCACAGACGACCAGCAGGGCAATGACTAATCTCATTGGCTTGGGAAGACTCCCCATCCTTACTTGAACGGGTTCAGTTCCGCATCGCCGTTCCACGGCGCGGTGTGGTCCTTCGTTCTCTCGCGCTCGGCCTTGACCTCATCGGCAGTGACGGCACCCGCTGAATTGCCGAAGCTGGCGCGGATGTGGCTGACGACCGCCGCGATCTGCCCATCGTCGAGCTGATCCTTGAACGTGGGCATCTGCCCCCTGTATGTGGTGCCTTTCACCGTGAGGGCACCTTCGACGCCATGCAGGACGATCTGGATGGTGGTCGACGCCTTTCCATCGACCCATTCGGAACCGGCCAGCGGCGGAAACACGCCCGGCAAGCCCTGGCCGGTTGCCTGATGGCAGGCCAGGCAGTGCGACGTGTAGATTTGGCCGCCGTCGATCGCGGCCCCGGGGGCCGCCTTGGCGACCACGAAATCGGCCGCCACGCGATGGTCGCCCAGCGACGACGGCGCGTCACGGTAAGCCATCCCGATGTAGCCGACAGCCCAAATGAACAAGCCGGCAACGAAAACAATCACATACCAAGGCGCCGGAAAATTACTTTCGTAGGGCTCGGGCATTTCGCGGCGCTGCGCCCGCGTCTGTTCGCTATTGTCTGACATAGGGTCTTCTCCCTCGCCGCGCCGCGGATGGCCCGCGTGCGCGGCAACACGCTATTTCCCAAGGCCCGCCGGCACGTTCTCGACGGGATACGTATGGTTCAGCGACAGCAGGTATCGCACGAGATCCACCGCCTCGGCCTTGGCGACCACGACCTTGCCGACCGGTGCATAGCTGGGCGGGATGGTGACGACGCGGTCATCCTTGTCGGCCTTGTCCTTCACTTCGAACAGGAATCGGAATGACGGCATGATGCTGCCCGGCACGTAGGCGCGCGGCTCGTAGAGATGGCCCAGATTCCAATCGGCGCTGGGCTGGCGCGCGCCGATATTGAACAGATCGGGCCCGGTGCGCATCGTGCCCAGCAGATGCGGGCTGTCGTAGTAATAGTCGCCCGCAACCCCCGGTCGGCCCCAGCCACGCTTGAAATCGGCCGGCGTCTGCGACTGGCTGCGCGGCTGCTGGCTATGACAGTAGACGCAGCCATTCTCGATGTACACCCGGCGCCCGCGCAGTTCGGCCGTCGAGTACGGCTTGAGTCCCGGCGAGGGTTCCACGTGAGACAGCTGCATGTAAGGCACGATGACCAGTGTTGCCGTGGCCAGCGCCAGCGTGACCATGGCGCCGCTGAGTAATTTGACTTCACTTTGCATGATCAAGCCTCCACGAGAGCAGCGGTGGGCGCCTTGCGGTCATGGAACAGCGCGGGCCCGATGCGCGACGGCCCGTAACGCAGCGCCATGGCGACGAAATGAAAGGCAAACACCAGATGCCCCAGCGTCATCAGCGCGCCGCCCACGGAACGCGCCTCCAGATAAGGAATGGTTACACGCACCGAATCCATGAACGACTTGGACGCATCCATCAGGTCGAGGCCCTGGAGCACGCCGCCGATGGACAGGCCCACGAAATAGATGGCGAAACCCGTGACCACCAGCCAGAAATGCGCCGCGATGAGTTTGGGATAAGGCCATTCCCAGGACATGACGCGCGGCATCACGAAATAAATGGCGCCGAACATGACCAGTGTCACGAAGCCATACAGGCCCAGATGCGCATGCGCCACGGTGAAATGGGTGAAATGGGTGATGGTGTTGATGGAGCGCAGCGCCTCGAAAGACCCTTCGGCCGAGCTCAGGGTGTACATCATGCCGCCAAGCACGATGAAGCGCAGGGTGGGCGAATAAATCAGGGTATTGAACTGCCCGCGCATCGTCAGGTGCTGATTCACCGAGAACGCCACCACCGGCACCAGCATCATCATGCTCTGCACGATGGAAAGGGTGACGAGCCAACCGGGCACGGGCCCGCCCACCAGATGGTGGCCGCCCACCTGGCCGTAGAAGAATGCCAGCGCCCAGAACCCGATGAGCGACAGGTTGTACGACTGGATGGGGCGGCCGATGATCTTCGGCAGGAAATAGTAGATGGCGCCCAGCGCGATTGGCGTGTAGTAGAGCCCCAGTACGTTGTGGCCGAACCACCAGTTCATCGTGGCCTGTTCCACACCGAAATGCAGGCCGGGCATCTTGGCGACCAGATACAGGACGGGGAACCAGAACAGGGCCGCGCCCCAGTACCACACCGATACGTACAGATGGTCGACGCGCCGATGCTGCAAGGTGTAGACCAGCGGCAGGCCGATGAGCGAGCCCCCCACCACGAGCAGGATGCCGACCTGCCACGGAATTTCCAGCCACTCCAGGCCGTCGCTGATTCCCGCCGCAACCGCCCCCAACCCCGCGATGAGTGCCGCGTTCCACAGCATCGCGCCCAGAACCGCGAAGCGCCCGCCCACGAGTTCGGTCTTGAGTAGCCGGGGCAGAGTCCAGATGACGACGCCAAACGCCGACATCGGCGCCCAACCATACGCGACCGCGTTCAAATGCAGCACGCGGATGCGGCCGAAGGTGAGCCACGCATAGTCTGCGAGAAATTCCGGGGCGTGCAGTTTGATGGAACTGACGAGGCCCGCCAGCGACGCGAACACGAGCCAGACGATGGCGCACGACAGGAACACGAACGCCACGAAGGCCGTTGATTTGTCGGCCTGAAGCCGCTCTTCGAGCTCGACCCTCAGGCGCGCGTCGCGATCTGGATCGACCGCGGGTTCACCGATGGCGCTTTGCAGCGCCGCGCGCCGCCCGGCCGTAAGCGCGGGCTCTTCGACGCGACCGATTTCGCCTTCCGAAAAGATGACTTGCGCGGCGGCCGGATTCGGGTCGAACAGGCGGTGGCGCAGTGACCAAATGAAGATGAACAGGCCCGTCACCGAAATGATGAAGGCCAGCAGCAGGATGGTGATGGGTTCCATGGCGATCCCTGACGGAACGAAAAGCTCCCTGACGGAACAAAAACTGTTTCAGGCCACTTTCACGACGAATTCCACGCATACAGCACTTCCCCAAGGCACACGATGGTGGCGACACGCGGGACGCCTGTCGGCAACCGGTGCGTATGAGTGACAGCGGGGATTCGTTTACTGCGTAACCTGAAGGCCGCGCATGCGCGCGGCGGGTGCCGCTCCCTCTCAGCGCGGCGTGCGCAATAGTACCAAAATATCCACCGCCGGTGCGCCGCATGCCCCTACCGACGATCCGGGCATGCGGAACGCGCGGGTGAACGCGCCGGGTTATCATTGCCCGTCAGACGCGGGCGATTCAGACGGTTCACCCGCCCACGCGCCCCAACAACGAAAGAGGAATACGCCATGGAATGCACGATCGACTGGGGCGGCCCCGACGGCATGCTTTTCGTCGGCCGCACCGGCAGCGGCCACGTCACGGCGATGGACGGCGCACCGGACGGCGGCGGCAACAATCTGGCGCCGCGCCCGATGGAGATGGTGCTGTGCGGCGCCGGCGCCTGCACGGCATACGATGTCGTGCTGATACTCAAACGCGGGCGTCACGCGGTGACAGGCTGTCGCGTCAAGCTCACGAGCGAACGGGCGGCCGAGCCGCCCAAGGTTTTCACCAAAATACACTTCGCCTTCACCGTCACCGGTTCGAACCTCAAGCGCGACGCGGTCGAGCGCGCGGTGCAGCTTTCCCACGAAAAATATTGCTCGGCGTCGGCGATGCTGGGAAAAACGGCGGCCATGAGCTGGTCGGTCGAACTGGAGGACATCGCGTCGCGGAAAAGCCCCCAATAAACGCTCCGGGTCGGGCACACCGACCGCCGGAATGCAGCGGCGGGCGGAAGCGTCCGGCGCACCGCTCCGACGCAACCGCCTGCATGAACCGCCTTGCGAGAACCTCAACCGAACCATGCAACAGTACGAAGACTTCATGCGGTACGTGTACGAACACGGTCAAACCAAGACCGACCGCACGGGCACCGGCACGCGCTCGGTCTTCGGCTACCAGATGCGCTTCGACCTGGGCCAGGGTTTTCCGCTGATCACTACCAAGAAGCTGCACACCAGAAGCATCTTCATCGAGCTGCTGTGGTTCCTGCGCGGCGATTCGAACGTGCGCTGGCTGCATGAGCACGGCGTCAGCATCTGGGACGAATGGGCGGACGCGAACGGCGACCTGGGGCCGGTCTACGGCGTGCAATGGCGCAGCTGGCCGACGCGCGGCGGCGAACCCATCGACCAGATCGCGCAAATCGTCCGGCAGATTCGCGCCACGCCCGATTCCCGCCGCCTGATCGTATCAGCCTGGAATGTCGGCGACATTCCCGCCATGGCCCTGCCGCCCTGCCACGCGCTGTTCCAGTTCTATGTCGCCAACAGCAAGTTGTCGTGTCAACTCTATCAGCGCAGCGCCGACATCTTTCTGGGCGTCCCTTTCAATATCGCCAGCTATGCGCTGCTGACGCACATGGTGGCGCAGCAATGCGACCTCGAAGTCGGCGACTTCGTCTGGACGGGCGGCGACTGCCACCTGTACTCGAACCATTTCGAACAGGTACGCCTGCAACTGACGCGCACGCCGTTCCCCTACCCGCACCTGAACATCCGCCGCCGCCCTCCTTCTTTGTTCGACTACGAATACGACGACTTCGAAATCGTCGGCTACCGCGCGCACCCGCACATCGCGGCGCCCGTGGCGGTTTGATCGAGGGCACGGCGCGGTTCCCGCGCCCGGCCCGCCACGCAACGACACGACCACACCATGCCCCCACGTCCATCCCGCCCCCACATCACGATCATCGTCGCCTATGCCGAAAACCGCGTCATTGGCCGCGGCAACGCAATGCCGTGGCACCTGGCGGGCGATCTGGCCCACTTCAAGCGCACAACCATGGGCCAGCCCATCATCATGGGGCGCAACACCTGGGATTCGCTGGGGCGACCGCTGCCCGGGCGGCGCAACCTGGTGGTCAGCCGCAACGCACAGCGACGCGTCGACGGCGCGGAGCTCTACCCGTCCGTGGCGGCGGCCATCGCCAGCTGCCGCGAAACACACACGGTTTTCATCATAGGCGGCGCGCAAGTCTACGCGGACACCGTGCCAATGGCCGACGAAATCATCGCCACGGAAATCCACGCCACGATTCCGGGCGATGCGTTTTTCCCACCGCTGGCACCGAGCCAGTGGGAAGAGGTGGAACGCCAGCCGCAGGCACCCGAGCACGGCCTGACCTTCGACATCGTTCTCTACCGCCGACGCGCCTGAGCCGCCCCCACCCGTCGCATGAATTCCCACAGCGCGGGGTCGAGCGAATAGGCCACATTGAACCGAACCCATCCCTCGTCGACCCGCTCGGGATGAAAATACGAGCCGGGGGCAAGCCATATACCATCGGCGAGCGCAAGCTCGGCCAGACGCGCCGCTCCGCGCTCACGCCAGACGCCTGGCGGACGAGCCCACAGGAAAAGGCCGGCGCGCGGGCGGGAAAACAGCTCGAACCCGTGGCGATCGAGCAAATCGCACAAGGCGTCGTGCGCCTCGCGCAGGCGCTCGCGCACCCGCCGCAAATGCGCGGGGTGGTGGCCCAGGCGCAACAACTGATACACGGTGCGTTCCATCATCTCGGGCGTGGTCAACCCCGTAGTCATCTTGACTTTCGCGAACCCATCGAGCAGCGGCGGCGCGGCCACCACATAGCCGACCCGCACTGACGGCGCGATGCTCTTGGAAAACCCGGACACGTAGATCACGCGCTCGGGGCCGGCCAGCGCCGCCAGCAGGGGCGCCAGCTCGGGCAGCAGTTCCCGCGAGACATCGTCTTCTATCACCCGCAAATCGTACCGTTCGGCCACCTGAAGCAGGCGAAACGCATTGGCCATCGTCAGACTCGACCCCGTGGGATTCTGCAGCACGGTATTGACGAACACCGCCTTGAGCCCGCCGCGCGAGGCGATCCGCGCGAGCGCGTCGACACACAAACCGTCTTCCGAACGCGGAACTCCCACGGCCGTCACCCCGGACAACCGCAGGGTTTGCAGGAAATTCGCATAGCACGGCGTTTCCACCGCCACGACATCGCCCGCGCGAAACAGTGCGCGAACCACGATGTCGAGCGCCTGCGACGCCCCCAGCGTCAGTAGGACATGATCGGCATCGACGGCCAGCCCGTATTCACCCAGATGCTCGGCAATGTGCTCGCGCAGCGGCGCGTAGCCGAAGGGATGGCCGTAACGCGCGATCTGCACGCCGGGCACCCGCGCCAGCTGGCGCAACGACTGCTGCAGCCCGCTTTCATTCAGCCACGCCGGTGGCATCCAGCCGCAGCCCGATTTGATCGGAATGGAATGATCGGCAAAAACATCGGCCAGCAGCCACGACGCGCCGATCTCGGGTGGCCGCCAGCGCACGGGCGCCACCGCGTCGCGGCCGCGCGAGGGGCGCATGGCAACCCGATAGCCCGCGCCGGGGCGGGCCGACAACCAGCCGCTCGCGACCAACCGGCTGTAGGCGGCCGCGACGGTGAAGTTGCTTACGCCATGATCACGGGCAAAGGCGCGGATCGATGGCACCGCCATGCCGGGGCGCAGCAATTGTGACGTGATCGCCCGTTCCAGCGCCACCGCCACTTGCTCCACCAGCGTTGGCGCGCGCGTGCGGCTGCGCACCGGTTCAAAGAGAATCACCCTCGCCTCGCTCCCGCAACCCGCGCGCGCGTACCCCACCGGCTACCGCGCCATTACCCGCGATGGACGCGTCAACCGCGCGCGTTTCCGAAAAAGTACAGTTTATCGTTTAAATGACAGTACAGTCTGGATTGTTTCACAGCACCGTATATTTCCTTCCCCCCGGCCACCGTCGAGAATAGGCGGAATCGACAGCGCCGCCGGCGCGCCATCAGGCGTACCGGTGCTCTTTCCCCTTCGTCCGCGAGGTTACCTCACCATGAGCAGCCCAACCGCCATCCCGAACCTATCGCACCTGTGGATGCCATTCACGGCCAATCGGCAATTCAAGGCGCACCCCCGTCTGCTGACGCGGGCGAAAGGCATGTACTACACGACCGCCGAGGGCAAGCAGATTCTGGACGGCACCGCCGGGCTGTGGTGCGTCAACGCGGGACACGGCCGCAAAGAAATCGTCGACGCCATCTCGCGCCAGGCGGCGGAACTCGACTACGCCCCCAATTTTCAGATCGGGCACCCCACCTCATTCCTGGCGGCAACGGCCGTTGCCGGACTGATGCCCAAGGGTCTGGACCGCATCTTCTTCACCAATTCGGGATCGGAATCGGTCGATACGGCGCTGAAGATCGCCCTCGCCTACCACCGCGCACGGGGCGAAGGCCAGCGTACGCGCCTCATCGGACGCGAGCGCGGTTATCACGGCGTCGGTTTCGGCGGCATCTCGGTGGGCGGAATCTCGCCCAACCGGAAGGCGTTCTCGGCGGCGATGATTCCCGGCGTCGACCACTTGCCGCACACGCACGATCTCTCCAAAAACGCGAACAGCCGGGGGCAGCCGGCATGGGGCGAACATTTCGCCGACGCGCTCGAGGGCCTGGTTGCCCTGCACGACGCCTCGACCATCGCCGCCGTCATTGTGGAACCACTGGCCGGTTCGACCGGTGTACTGATCCCCCCCAAAGGGTACCTCGAGAAGCTGCGGGCAATCACCAGCAAATACGGCATCCTGCTCATCTTCGACGAGGTCATCACGGGGTTCGGGCGACTTGGCGCGCCGACGGCCAGCGAATTCTTCGGCGTCACGCCCGACCTGATCACCATGGCCAAGGGCGTCAGCAACGCCGCGGTTCCCGCCGGCGCCGTCGCCGTGCGGCGCGAAATTCATGACACGATCGTCAACGCCTCGGCCAGTGGAATCGAATTCTTCCACGGCTACACCTATTCGGGTCATCCGCTGGCGACGGCGGCCGTCCTCGCCACGCTGGACATCTACGCGCGCGACAAGCTGTTCGACCGCGCGCGCAAGCTTTCCGCCAAGTTCGAAGACGCGGCGCATCAGCTCGAGCGCGCGCGCCACGTAGTCGACGTGCGCAACCTGGGTCTGGTCGCGGGCATCGAACTGGAATCGCGGGCGGGGGCGGTGGGCGCGCGCGTAACGGAAGTATTCTCGAAATGCATGGATGCGGGAGTGATGGTCCGCTATACCGGCGAGACGATCGCCGTATCGCCACCCCTCATCGTCGAGGAAGCGCAGATCGACCAGCTGTTCGGCACCCTGGCAAACGTATTGAAAACTGTGGAATAGGCGGCTCGGCGCGAGGCCGCCGCGCCGCGCACCGCCCGCGTCCGCCCTTTCGCCGGGCCGTGAGTAAAATGGAATGTTGAATCCTTCCTTTCTCGCGGCCATGACTCAAGGACGCCCATTCGTTCCATCGGACGATCGCAGCGACGCCGCGGTGCGGCACCGCGCGGGTCGGCGCAGCACGTGGACCAGCGCGGCCGTGAACATCTGCCTGATCGTCGTGCAGGGCACGGTGGGCCTGCTGGCCCATTCCCAGGCGCTGCTTGCCGACGCCATTCATTCATTGTCCGACCTGCTGTCTGACGTCATCGTCCTGGTGGCCGGCAGCCACAGCCTCAAGGCGCCCGACGCCGACCATCCTTACGGCCACCTGCGCTTCGAAACCGCCGCAACGCTTGCACTGGGGGCCATCCTGCTGGCGGTGGGCGCCGGAATGCTGTGGACCGCCTTCGAACACTTGCAGAGCCCGGAGGCCGACGGGCCCGTGGGCAAGGCGGCCCTGGGAGCCGCCATCATCACACTGGTCACGAAAGAGGGCCTGTTTCGCTACATGCTGCGCATCGCCAAGCGGGCGCGCTCGTCCATGCTGGTCGCCAACGCCTGGCATGCCCGCTCGGACGCCGCCTCTTCGCTCGTGGTGGCGGTGGGCATCGTTGCAAGCCTGGCGGGTTTCCCGGTAGGCGACCCGTTCGCCGCCCTGATCGTGGGTGTCATCATTGGGCGCATGGGGTGGAAGTTCTTCCTCTCGGCCTTCAATGACCTGACCGATCGCGCGGTCGACGAAAGCACCGAGGAACGCATTCGCCAACACATTTTGTCCACCGAGGGCGTGCTTGGCATCCATGCCCTGAAAACCCGCAAGCTGGGCGACATGATCTGGGTGGAAGTGGACCTTGAAATGGACGCCGACCTGACCATCGCGCAAGGCCACGCCATTGCCGAGGCGGCGCGCATCAACGTGCTGCACCATGAACCAGTGCTCGACGTCATGACACACTTTGATCCGGTTCCGGGAAACACGACCCCGTCAAGTCATGCGGGCCAGTGAATCGTCGCGCCGGATCAGCCGATGGTAGAGCACGCCGCAGATGTGGAGCAATACCAGCCCGACGATCACCCAGGCGAGATAGAGATGCACGGCAAGTATCGTGTCGGCGGCGGGCGACTTCCCGAACGGACTCCAGATTGGGATCACGTCGAACCAGACCAGCGGATAGCCCTGCGCATTGGTCGTCAGATAACCCAGAATGGGCTCGCAAATGAGCGCCGCGTAGAGCAGCCAGTGATTCCAGGCGGCCAGCCGCGACGCCCACGGCGGCGTGCCGGCTGGACTACCGGGTGTCTTGGTGAGCAGCCGCACGCCGAGGCGCGCCAGCATGACCAGAAATAGCGTGAAGCCCAGGGAGAGATGCCAGAAGTTGACATAGGCGTAGACATCTTCCTTGACCAGCTTCTGCAGGAAGCCAAGCGGCACGACGGCGCACAGCAGAACCGCGACCAGCCAGTGCAGGGCCTTTGCCGCAGGGTGATAATGCTGCGTGCGCACTTGAGCTTCCACGGAGATTTCTACTGGGTTGCCAGCCCGACGAGATCCGAACATGAAAAAAATTATAGCCTGCTGGATGGACCTGAGCAGCCCCGAGCTGGCCCGCGTCGCCGCGCGCGATCCCGTCGCGCTGCTGCCCGTCGCCGCGGTGGAGCAACATGGACCTCACCTGCCGTTGTCGACCGATGTCACCATCGGGGCGGGCATCGTGCGGGCCGCAATGGAAGAACTGCGCCGACGGGACCAGAATGTCGACGTGCTGCTGATGCCGCCGCTGGCGCTGGGCGCCAGCCTCGAACACACACACTTTCCCGGCACCTTGAGCCTGTCCGCCGAACAGGCGATCGCGCAGATCGTCGCGGTTGGCGGTGGCGCGGCGCGCGCGGGAATTCGCCGCCTGCTCATTTTCAACAGCCATGGCGGCAACCGGGCGGCAATCGACGCGGCGGCGCTGCAATTGCGTGCAGAATGGAATCTGCTTGCGGCGAAGGTCAGCTACTACCGCTTCGCCGTGCCACCCGACGTGCTGGGCGCCGAAGAGCTGGCCTATGGACTGCACGGCGGCGCGCTGGAGACGTCTCTCATGCTGCACCTGGCCCCCGGCATGGTCCACCGCGACGCGCTGGCCGATTTCACTCCACTGGGCGCCCGGCG
>SCQX01000057.1 GCA_004298545.1 Candidimonas sp.
CCCGCGGAAATGGCGTTGGCGCGAATGCCCAGCGGCCCCAGCGCGTTGGCGAGGTAGCGCAGGCTGGCCTCCAGCGACGCCTTGGCGACGCCCATGGTGTTGTAATTCGGGACGACTTTTTCCGAGCCCAGGTAGGTCAATGTCAGCACCGACCCCTTGCGTTGTTTCAGCAGGGGAAGAGCGGCCTTGGTCAGGGCGGGGAAGCTGTAGGCGGAAATATCGTGGGCGATGCGAAAGGACTCGCGCGACAGGCCGTCGAGAAAATTACCCGCGATGGCCTCGCGCGGCGCGAAGCCGATGGAATGGACCAGCCCGTCGAGGCCGTTCCAATGTTCGCCCAGGCCAGCCATTGCCTGTTCGATCTGGGCGTCTTCGGCCACGTCGCACGGCAGCACGATGGAACTGCCGAATTCGGCCGCGAATTCGCTGACCCGGTTCTTGAAGCGGTCGCCGACGTACGTGAAAGCCAGCTCGGCGCCCTGGCCGCGGCACGCGCGCGCGATTCCGTAAGCGATGGAGCGGTTCGACAATACGCCCGTGACAAGAATGCGTTTGCCTTCGAGAAAACCCATGGCGTGTGTCCCCCCAGAACGAATCAGCCGTGAACCTGTGTGCCCGGCACGCGCAGATGCTCGCCGGTCGAGAGGGTGTTGTCCCTCATGTTGTTGAGCTTGCGCAGCTTCTCGACAGTGGTGTCGTAGCGCTTGGCCAGTGAGTAGAGCGTGTCGCCGTGCTGCACGGTATGTGTGCGCACGTTGATGCGGTGGCGTTCCACGCGTCCGCCATAACTGACGGTGCGGGTTCTGGGAACATCGGCGCTGGGCACCTCGTACGAGGCGAGCTGTACGCTGCCGCTACCCTCCACCGGCACCAGGATGGCATGGGCCGCGGCTGGCGAGCGGCTGGTGGTAAGGCTGTTGACCGCGCGTAGTTTGCTTAGGCTGATGCCGTATTGCCGGGCGATCGACGCATAGGATTGGCCTTTCCTGGGCTGGTAGAGTTCCCAGGAGCTGAGCCGCCCTTTATAAGCTTCGAGGTTGGCGTTGAAGATGTCGACCTTGTTGGCGGGCAGCAAGAGGACCGGGTCGTGGTCGCCCCGAATGACAGGGCGGTTGAATGAAGCATTCAGCGACTTGAAGTCTTCCACCGACATATCGGCCAGGCGCGCCGCGACGGCCACGTCCATGTTGCGCGATTTGCGCACCATCTTGAAATAGGGGGTGTTGCTGATGTAGGGGAGGGTAATGCCGTATCGCGCGGGGTGGGCGATGATGTTCTTGATGGCCTGCAGCTTGGGCACGTAGTTGCGCGTTTCGTCGGGCAGTTTGATGGCCAGGTAAGTCGCCGGCAGGCCGGCGTTGGTGTTTGCCTGCATCGCGGCGGCCACCGCGCCTTCGCCCATGTTGTAGGAGGCCAGCGCCAAGTACCAGTCGCCCTGCAGGTTGTAGAGGTAATTCAGGTAATCGAGGGCCGCCTGGGTGGAGGCGACGGGATCGCGGCGCTGATCGCGCCACCAGGTTTGCTGCAAGTTATAGTGCAGGCCGGTGCTGGGAATGAATTGCCACAAGCCCGACGCATTCGCCCGCGAAAGCGCTTTCGGGTCGTACGAGCTTTCCACGAACGGCAACAAGGCAAGTTCCGTGGGCATGCCGCGCTGGTTGATCTGATCGACGATGTAGTAGAGGTATTTGCGGGCACGTTCCGCCATTGTCTGGATTTGGTCGGGGTGCGACGTGTAGTAGTTGGTCCATTTGTCGACCAGGGGCCCGTGCAGGTTGGGAATGGCGAACCCGCGCCGAATCCGGTCCCACATGTCTTTTGGCGGGGTGGTGAGGTCGATGGTGCGCGATGTGTCAGTAGCGATGTACGAGGTATCTTGCTGAACGTAATGCTTGGAGGGGGTGCTGGCGCATCCGGCCAAGGCGGCCACTATCAGCAGGATCAGTAATCGCAGGCATTTCATCGGCTGGGCTGTTTGAAGTTGTTCTTCCATTCGCGCAAGTGGGCGAAAACGGCTACGGGAGAGCTTGCCGGCGTGCCCGAGTGGGCTGCCGCCGCGGCAATGACGTTTTCCTGGGTGGTGCGAAGAAAAGGGTTGGTTCGGAGTTCCAGGTGAATTGTGGAAGGTACTGTGGGCAGGTTTCGGGCGCGCAGCGCTTGCGAGTCGTCCCAGCGCGCGCGCGTTGCGGCGTTGTCTGGCTCCACCTGCAAAGCCCAGCGTAAATTGGCAAGAGTGTACTCGTGTGCACAGCAAACCAGTGTATCGGCCGGTAAAGCCGCCAGTTTACCCAAAGATTCCGCCATTTGGGCAGGGGTGCCTTCGAATAGCCGTCCACAGCCGGCGGCGAACAATGTATCGCCGCAGAAAACAATGGGTTTGCCCGGATCGATTTCGCCGTGATAGGCGATGTGGCCGGCCGTATGGCCCGGTACGTCGAGAATCGACAACGTGATGCCAAGGTTGGCCAGTGATACGGTGTCGCCCTCGCGCAGGCGATGGTCGCAGACGGGCAGGGTTTCGCCTGCCGGGCCGTAGACGGTTGCGCCAGTGTGGGCCCGCAGCGCCAGGACGCCGCCCACGTGGTCGGCGTGGTGGTGGGTCAGCAAAATGGCGTCGAGCGTGAGGCCCGATTCGGCCAGCGCCGCCTCGACCGGCGCGGCCTCGCCGGGATCGACTACTATAGCGTGGCCGTTGCGATGCAGCAGCCAGATATAGTTGTCCGACAGGGCGGGCAGTGGCACGAGTTGCGCCTGGTGGGAATTTTCATTCAACATAGTGGCGGCGGCCTTTTTGCGGGCCGCTGGGGTGGTGTTGAAATACGTTGGAGACCGATGAGGTACGTGTGACGCAGGAACAACCGCTCATTGTAGAGCTTGCCAGCTGGTTGACCAGCCCCCCGGGGCAATATTTGCAGTCCTGGGAACAAAAACAGGTCGATGCGATGGTGGCCAATGTATTTGGCTACTTCGCCATTCAGATCGGCCTGCCGCAATGGGATCTGCTGGCCGCCAATCGCGTTCCGGTCAAGGTGCGCACCCACGTCGTCCATGATGCGGCGCTGGCCGAAAGTGGCGCGACATTGGTCGCCGACCCTGAATATCTGCCGTTCGATGCGCAGAGCGTCGATCTTCTGGTGCTGCCGCATGTGCTGGAATGCGCGGCCAACCCGCATCAGGTTCTGCGCGAGGCCGAGCGGGTACTCGTGCCAGAAGGGCGGGTCGTGATTTCGGGGTTCAATCCCTGGAGCTTATGGGGTGCGCGCGAGCGTGTGCCGGGCCTCGATCCGCTGCTGCCGGTACCGGCGCACATGCAGGTTTCGCTGGCGCGCCTCAAAGACTGGTTCAAGCTGTTGTCGTTCGAGACGGATCGCGGCCGTCTTGGCTGTTATGCACCGCATTGCGCCTCGCAGAAGTGGCTCGACCGCTGGAAATTCATGGACGCGGCCGGCGATCGCTGGTGGCCGGTGGGTGGCGCGGTGTACGTCGTATCGGCGGTCAAGCGCGTTGCGGGGTTGCGGCTCGTTGGTCCGCGGTGGAAGAAGCGCAAGAAACCCGTGCGCCAGGGCGCGGTCGCCACCGGCGGCGCGCAGTTCGGAAGGAAGCCTTTGTGACTGGTGATGGAAAGCGTGTGAATACCCCCGACCAATCCCCCGCGGCGGAATTGCGGGTCGATATCTGGACGGATGGCGCCTGCAAGGGCAATCCCGGTGTTGGCGGCTGGGGCGCGCTGCTGCGCCAGGGCGGCAACGAACGGGAATTGTTCGGCGGTGAGGTCGATACCACCAACAACCGCATGGAATTGACCGCGGTCATCCAGGCGCTCAGGGCCTTGAAGCGGCGCTGCCTCGTTCTCGTGCACACCGATTCGCAGTATGTTCAGAAGGGCATGTCCGAATGGCTGGCGAATTGGAAGCGCCGCGACTGGCGCACCGCCGACAAGAAGCCGGTCAAGAACGCGGACTTGTGGCGTGAGCTCGATTCCCTGGTGGCGCGGCATGACCTGTCGTGGCGCTGGGTGCGCGGCCATGCGGGCAACCCGGAAAATGAACGCGCCGATCAGTTGGCCAACCGGGGGGTCGAGCAGGTCAGGCGCGGTATGGGAACGAGTGGTGCGCAGTAAAATTGAAAAGTAATTTCGTCACGCGACGGTATGGCAATGGCGTGGGTGCGCCATATGCCGCATGCGGCGCGTGAACAGCAGAGGAATTTCCATGCGCCAAGTCGTGCTCGATACGGAAACCACGGGTCTCGATCCCGCGGACGGCCACCGCGTGGTGGAGTTGGGCTGCGTGGAAGTGGTGAATCGCGGCATCACCGGCAACCATCTTCATCTATACCTGAATCCCGACCGCGACAGCGACCCGGATGCCTTGCGCATCCATGGCCTGACCACCGAGTTCCTGTCCGGCCATCCCCACTTCGCCGACATCGCCCAGCAACTGGTCGATTTCGTCAAGGATGCCGAGGTCATCATCCATAACGCCGCGTTCGACACGCGTTTCCTCACCGCCGAGCTGGCGCGCGCAAGCCTTCCGCCGTTCGAGGAACTTTGCGCCAAGGTCACCGATTCGCTGCTTTACGCGCGCGAACTGTACCCCGGCAAGCGCAATTCGCTGGATGCGCTGTGCGAGCGTCATGGCATCTCCAACGCGCACCGCACGCTGCACGGCGCACTGCTCGACGCCGAACTGCTAGCCGAAGTATGGCTGGCCATGACGCGCGGCCAGGACGCGCTCGCCATCGATTTCGACGATGGCGGTGGGGCTGACGCGCGCGGTGCGGGCGCGGCGGCGTTCGACGCGTCGGTGCTGAAGGTGATTCGCGCCAGCGCCGAGGAAGCGCAGGCGCATGAGGCCTACTTGAACGATTTGGACAAGGCAGCCGGCAAGCCATGCGTGTGGCGGACGGTGAAGGCCTGAGCGTGGGCGTTGGAGTGCGCGCCGGCGCGCGTGGGCGGGCATATCGGCACCGTGCTGCCTGTATTGGCGTCTGCGTCGCGCGTGGATTTCGTGTAGAATTTTCCGCTTTGCGGCAATTCCGCAAGCTCCTGTCAGATCAGCGGTTTCTGACGGGCGGTTAGCTCAGGGGTAGAGCGCTGCCTTCACACGGCAGAGGTCGAGGGTTCGAAACCCCCACCGCCCACCAAAATTTCCCATTATTGTCAAGGGGTCTACCCCATGTACGGGGGTGAGCATTCGTCAGACACGGTTGATGAAGTAGAGCCGTAGAGCCCTTCGGAACCTCGTCTGACAAGCCCATGCATCCGAGTTTGAGTGCTCAAACTAATCAAGCAGGACACTAGCCTTTCCTTCAGCTGCGCGGGATCAGTCGCAGCAAAGCCGCGCGAGCGCCATCTTCGATCACCCAGACTGTCCCGTCGGGCGCGACCGATACGTCGCGGATGCGCGCGCCCAGTGACCAGCGATCGATCTGCCGGGCGTTGCCGTCAGGTTCGAAGGCGATCCGAACCAGGCCGTGGGACACCAGGCCGCCGATAAGCGCGGAACCCTGCCAGGCGGGGAATTGAGCCCCGTAGTAGAACGCGAGACCGGCGGGGGCGATCACTGGGGTCCAGTAGACGCGGGGCGCCTCGAATTCCGGGTGGGTGCTGTGCCTGGGGATCGGGGTGCCGTCGTACTGGTCGCCGTTGGACACGATGGGCCAGCCGTAGTTCTTGCCCCGGATGATCTGGTTCAGCTCATCGCCGCCCTTGGGGCCCATTTCGTCCTCCCATAACCGTCCGTCCGCTGCGAAGGCCAGGCCGTACGGGTTGCGGTGGCCGGTCGTCCAGGTCAGCGCCCGGATACCCGGCCGCCCGGCCATCGGGTTGTCGGCTGGCGCGGAACCATCCAGGTTCAGGCGCAGGATCTTGCCCCGGGCGTTGTCAGGATCCTGAACCCGGTCGGGTTCCATTCGGTCGCCCACGGTCAGGAAGAGATGCCGGCCGTCCGGCGCGAAGGCGATGATGCCGCCGGGCTGACCACCCCGGCTGGCCGGCTGTTGGCGCCACAGGACGTGCCGATTGTCCAGCGAGGCCCGGTGCCCTGAGTCCCGCAGCCGGGCGCCTGCCAGCGTCAGGACGCCCCCTCCGTCCTCCGGGGCGACGTAGGTGAAGAATACCGTCCTGTCTCGCTTGAAGTCTGGTGATACGGCGATATCGAGCAGCCCGTCCTGACCGCGGTAATAGACTTCGGGTACCCCCAGTACGGGGGTCTTGCCGCCGCCCGGCGTTGTGATGAAGATCCGCCCCGGCTTTTCGGTGATGAGCAGGCGCCCGTCGGGCAGGAAGGCGATCGCCCACGGGTAGTCGAAGGTGGCGATGCGCTGGGTCGTGAAGGGCGGGCTGGCGTCGTCGGGGAGGTTGCCCGCGTTGCGGGACACGAGAGCCGCCCCGGCGCCGACGGCTGCCCCGGGGGCGGTGACCGTCAGTAGCGCCGTGATGACGACGGCGGCCAGTGTGTGCATCGGGGAGCGTGAGACATTCATGGCAGTGAACCATCGGGTAGAGTCTTGACCGCCAGGATGGCACGAATCAGCCTGATTGGGTATTGCCCTTTGATGCCGGGC
Organism: Candidimonas sp.; assembly: GCA_004298545.1. GTDB lineage: Bacteria > Pseudomonadota > Gammaproteobacteria > Burkholderiales > Burkholderiaceae_B > SCQX01. The sequence continues at coordinate 6,568 of SCQX01000057.1, forward strand.
ATTATTATTTTATTGACTGTGAATGACGGGCCGGATGACAGCCTCTGGCGTACCGGCCACGAGCAGATCGTGGCGTCGTGGATCATCGCTACACCGCCAAGGGGCCGCAAACCTTGCGGGTGGTACTGAGGAACCCGGGTGGCGCAGAGGCCCGCCACACTTGTACGCTGGATCCTGCTTTCTGGGCGAGCGCGGGCCGGTCGGCACCGCAGTGAGCTGGCGATGCCGAAAACTAGCCGGCGCGCGGTTTACCGTGCACGTTTTCGCAGAACCTCCGGGTGCGGCCGTTGTGGGGCGTCAGGTTCTGCCATGCGTTTCGCCAGATAGTCGAGCAGTGCCCTAACGGATGGCAACAGGCCGCGGCGCGATGGGAACACGGCGTGGATGCGCCCGATCTCGGGTGACCACTCGGGCAGCAGTTCGATCAGGCCCCCAGCTTGCAACGCATCGTCCACGATCATCTGAGGCAGTTGCGTGATGCCCACACCGTGCGACGCAGCAGTTCGCAACATGATCATGTCATCGGTCACGAGGCGTGGCATGACGGCGATCGAGGCATGCGCCTGCGATGGGCCAGTCAGTTCCCACGCGTGCACGCCAGAAGCAGGATCCATATCGATCATCGGAAATTGCGACAAGTCAGCCGGGTGCTTCGGCGTGCCCAGGCGCTGGATCAACTTTGGGCTCGCGACCAGTTTCCAGGGATGATCCGACAGCACCCGTGCCACCAGGTCGCTGTCTTCCAGGGGCGCCTTGCGCGCACGAATGGCAATGTCGATGCTTTCGCCAATCACATCCACATGGCGGTTGGTGCTCTCCAGCCGGATGCTGACCTTGGGACATTCGAGCATGAAGTCGGCCAGGATCGCGCCCATGCGTGCCTGCAGCAGCGCGACTGGGCAGGTGACGTGTACACGGCCCTGCGGCTCAGCCTTGCGAGACTCGATCGCATCACGCGCGGCGTCGGCCTCCACCAGCATCGCGCGGCAGTGTCGGTAAAACTCTTCGCCGAGGTCCGTCACCGAGAACTGACGTGAAGACCGCTGCAACAGGCGCACGCCAAGCCGCTCTTCCAGTAACGCCACCCGCCGGCTGAGCTTGGACTTCGGGACGCGCAGCGCACGGCCCGCCGGCGCAAAGCCACCGTGTTCCACCACCGCGGCGAAGTAGTACAGATCGTTGAGATCTTGCATGGCAATATCATCGTTCTATCCATAGAACGCAAGGAGCGAATTTTACTGTCTTTTCGCTCCATCGTCTCAGATTTATCTTGTACTCCATCGAAGCAAGCCAGACGGCTTGCGATCACGGAGATACCTCATGAAGACAATCATCGGCACATACAGCGCACCTTCGGGCCACTGGGTGGGAGACGGTTTCCCCGTCCGTTCAATCTTCAGCTACAACGGCCATGGCCAGCACATGAG
>SCQX01000058.1 GCA_004298545.1 Candidimonas sp.
GCAAAGGCAAGACAGCCACATGGACGGCCGACCAGCATGCCCCCGTCCAGTGCAAGGCCCAGCCGTAGTGAATGGCGCACGGCGGCACACCACATCGATACACAATGTGGCCGCTCGCGCTCATCGAGTGGCCATTGCGTCTAGAGTTCGTCGCCCTCGGCTTCGACGGCCAGTTCATCGCTGTCATACTCCGTTTCGGCGAACATGTCGCGCTGCGATCGCCGGCGAGACAGCGCGCTGATACCGCTGCCATACAGGTGATGGCCGCGGCGCCAGGACCCCGCGCTGAACCGAGGCAGCAGATAGAATGCCGATATGCGGCGCTGGCCGAGCTGGCGCGTATAAGGCAGCAGTGATCTCATGATATCCTCCCGGCCATCCGCCTCATGGAACCGCCGCGATTTCGATCCCATAATATGGGGCTTCATATTCCCTACGGATTATAAACGCCATGCCACCCTTCACTCATCTATGGCCGGCGCTGAAATGGGTTGCCTGCCTGCCAGGCAACCATATGCTGCATCTGGTCACCGACACTTGGCCGAGTATCGGAAGCGCTCTGGGAATCACGAACCACGCGCCGTTCTCTGAAAACGCCTGGTGGTTTTCCATGATCTTCTGGCTTGCCGTACTGTTTTTCGCGACCGAACTGGTTGCAACGCCGCGGCGCCGTAAAGCACGCAAGAGCGCCATCGAACGAATGCCGCGAGCCTGACCAGCGCGACAAGAGGCGCATCCACCATGTCGCCGCCAGCGGAAAAGTTGCTGCTCGTGCTCAATTGCGGCTCGTCCAGCATAAAGTTCGCGCTCTTCGACGGTGCGCTTTCTCCACTGCCGCGGCAACCGCTCTGGAGCGGGAAGGTCGAGGAGGTCACCGGACCCGCGCCACGCTATGAAGAGAATGGCTGCAACAGGCGAGTGGCGGCATTCGCCCCCGAACACCCCTACACTGACGCGCTCATGCAAATAGGCGAGCGGTTGCCGTCACAGCTCGGCACACGCCGGTTGGCCGCAGTCGCCCACCGGGTCGTGCATGGCGGCAGCAAGTACGCCGCGCCGGTGCTAATAGACACCAACAGCCTGAACGACCTGCGCACGTATATCCCGCTGGCGCCGCTGCATCAGCCGTTCGCGCTGGAGGTCATCGAGGCGCTTCTCGCACTGCATCCCGAACTTCCCCAAATTGCCTGTTTCGATACGGCGTTCCACCGCACGCTGCCAAAGGTCGAGCGGATGCTGCCGCTGCCGCGCGCGCTGACGAAAACGGGGTTGCGTCGCTACGGCTTTCATGGCCTCTCCTACGCCTACATGGCGCGCGCGCTGGAGGAACGCCACGGCGCGCGCGCCCGCGGACGCGTGGTCTGCGCGCATTTGGGCAGCGGCGCAAGCCTGTGCGCCATGCGCGATCTGCGCAGTGTGGCCACCACCATGGGTTTCTCGGCGCTGGACGGCCTGATGATGGGCACGCGCTGCGGCGCGCTGGACCCTGGCGTGGTGCTCTACCTGATGCAGACACGCGGGCTCGGCATCGACCAGGTCGGCCATCTGCTTTATCACGAATCGGGGCTCCTCGGCGTTTCGGGCATCTCTTCGGATCCGCGTGATCTGCTGCGACGCGAAGCCGAGCCGGCGGCGCGTGACGCGCTGTCGCTGTACGTACACCGCATCGTCCGTGAAGTGGGCGCGCTGACGGCAACCCTTGGCGGACTCGATATGCTGGTATTCACCGCTGGTGTAGGCGAGCACAACGCGATCATACGCGAGCGCGTCTGCGCGGCGCTCGGCTGGCTTGGCGTCCGCCTCGACAGCCAGGCAAACGCGGCCAACGCGGCGGTGATCTCGAACGTCGACAGCGCCGTACGCGTCGCCGTCGAGCCCACCAACGAAGAGTGGGTCGCCGCCACCGATGCGCTGGCGCTGCTGGACGCCCAGTCGCGATCCCCGCGAGCCTAGAAAGCTGCTGGGCTGGCGCGGCATGAGCGGCGCGCCTACATTTCTATATTTCTCATCCCGAGTATGTCCGCGGGCGCATCCGCCACGATGGAGGCAGGGTAGACCGTGATTTCAACGGGAATCTCGCCGGGCTCGGCCAGGCGGCGCGCCTCACCTTCGAGCTTCCACGTGGGCGTGCGTTCGAGTACCTCATCGGGCAAGGCAATTGCGAAACCCACACTATGGCTGCGCTCACCCCAGCCCCAGGCATAGGGCCCGACGAGGTACACGCGCGCATCGGGCAAACCCGCCTTGATGCGGTCGGCCATCGCATGGATCTCATCCATGCCGTATGGCTTCCCCCCATACATTTTCTGATTGCGCTCGATGATCCGCCGAATGGTTGCCTTGTCTACCATGACCGGAGTTCCGATAAAAGGTGGCGGCCAGCGTCGATTGTCGCACCCGCCCCGCCCGAACGCCGCCGCGCAACTGGCGTCTCCAGCAGGAATCGAACCTGCAATCTTCCCTTCATGCCACTACGGCTTGCGCCGCCCCGAAGCGGGTTTGTGGTCTGGACTCTCTCTTAACCCTGGCCGTTCGGCTTTAGGTTGCGCCTGTCGAGTCTCTACACGTTCCCGGCGAAGAATTTCGGCCCGCGGGCCGGCGATTCTTCATACGAAGGCCGGGCTTCGCTCGGTATTGCCTCGCGTGCGGACACGGGGGTTCACCGACGTTAAGCGCATTCACGCCGACCCTTTCGAGCCGGGTGCCCAATAGTCAGGAGGGGAAAGTTATATCCATTTAACTATGGAGACCGTACTCCAACCGAATGGCCGACGGCGAATCGCCGCCCCGCGGGGAACTGCGCCGGTTTTGCGGAAATGGGCAGAGCGCGATTTTAACATCGATTCCACGCGCGGCCGCCGCGCGACGCCAGCGCGCGCGGCGGCGGTCGCAACATCTGGCCCTAACTAATGCAAACAACTGGACCTAGCCGCGCGCGGCGACTGTGGGCAAGATAAGTACACGCAGCGACACGACAAAACACGATGCGCGGCTGGAAGCGCACACAACCGGATGGAGATCTGACATGCATACGTTTTTGTTTTTCAAACGCGCTTGCAACTATCTGTTGGCGGGTCTCGCGGGCGGCATGCTCGCGTTCGGCGCCACGGCCGCGAAAGCCGAGACCACGGTCGTCGTCGGCTACCAGCAAATCGTCGGCCCGTTCGTCAGCGCCATCGCCGACGGCAGTTTCGACCGCGCGGCGAAAGCCATCGGCTACAAGATCGACTGGCGGCAATTCAGCTCGGCGGGCGACATTTCCACGGCGTTCGCGTCCGGCGATGTACCGGTCGGCGTGCTTGGTTCCACCGGCATCGCCGCGGCGGTGACGCGCGGCGTGGATATCGAGCTCTTCTGGATACTCGACAACATCGGCCACTCCGAGGCCTTGGTCGTGCGCAACGGCACCGGCATCACCAAGCCCGACGACCTGATCGGCAAGACGGTTGCCGTGCCGTTCGTCTCGACTTCGCACTTCCACCTGCTGATCGCCCTGAGCAAGATCTGGAAGATCAATCCGTCGAAAGTGCGCATTCTGAACATGCAGCCGCCGCAGATCGTCGCCGCCTGGCAGCGTGGCGACATAGACGCCGCCTACGTCTGGCCGCCCGCACTGATCGAAATCGAGAAAACCGGCAAGGTGCTCACCGATTCGGCCGCCGTCGGCGCCAAGAGCGTTCCCACGTTCGACGGCATCGTCGCCAACAAAGGCTGGGCGGCCAAGAATCCGAAGTTCATGCACATGTTCGCCACGGTGCTCGCCAAGGCGTATGGCGATTTCAACGCGCATAGCAAACAGCTGACGGCAAGTTCCCCCGACATCACGGGCATTTCCAAGATGATCGGCGGCAAGCCGGAAGACATCATCACCGCGCTTCACCTGCTGATTTTCCCGAATGTGACCGAACAAGCGTCGAAAACCTGGCTGGGCGGCGGCAAGGATGGGGGTGCGGTGCGCGCGCTTACGGCCAGCGCAACGTTCCTGCAAGAGCAGCGCCAGATCGACAAACCATTGGGCAGCTACCTGCCCTACGTGACCGACACTTACGCGGCGGCCGCCGAGAAATAGAACGAACAGCGGGAAGGAACCACGGTCCGCCGGACGGCCCACGCCGCCCGGCAACGCCGTCCACCCGCCGTTGCCGCTGCGCTCCCGGCGTTGGCTCGCGGCCGATCCCCATTTCAAGAGAAGGATCAAGAATGGCCATCTCCAATGAAAGTCTACAGGTAGAGCGTGTCAGCGTGACCTACCCGGGAATCACGAAAAAGGGGGGCGCGGTTACCGCGCTCCAGGACGTGAATCTGGAAATCAACCCCGGAGATTTCGTCGTCGCGCTGGGTGCGTCGGGCTGCGGGAAGACAACGCTGCTGAATCTCCTGGCGGGCTTCCTGATGCCGACGAACGGTCGGCTGACGCTGGGGGGCCGGCCCATCGTCGG
>SCQX01000059.1 GCA_004298545.1 Candidimonas sp.
CAATCGGCGGTCAAACGGGTCGATCCGCTGCGCAGCCAGACGGGGCTGCCGCGGGAAGTGATCATCGACCGCATGGTCGATACGTTCCGCCAACGCAATGGGCTGCGGCCCGGTGCGTTGTCCGCGGCGGACCTTGCGGAAGTCGACCGGCTGATCCGCGAGAAATTCGGCACTGAAGCGTGGCGCTCGAAGGTGCCCTGAACGCACGCGAGGCCCACCTCGGTCAGAGAAACGCCAAGGCGTGCATGGCTGGCTCGATCGGAGGGGCCGTGAGGCTTGGTACCCTCAGTGCTTTGCGTCTTCGCGGAAATATCCGTGTGGGATCAGCACCGCCGCGCCTTGAAGTGCGCCGGCACGCAGGCGCGCCAGCGCATCGTTGGCTTGTTCGAGCGGAAATTCGGTGACTTCCGTGTGTATGGGTATGTCGTGCGCGAGCGTCATGAATTCGACGCCGTCCTGGCGGGTGAGGTTGGCCACCGAGCAGATCGTTCGCTCGCCCCATAGGCTGGCGTATGGAAAAGTGGGGATGTCGCTCATGTGAATGCCGGCACAGACGACGCGGCCGCCTTTTCTCACGTGTGTCAGCGCCAGCGGCACGAGCGCGCCCACGGGGGCGAACAGCAGCGCCGCGTCAAGCGGCCGCGGTGGTCGCTCGTCGGTGGAACCCACCCAGTCGGCACCCAAACGTCGCGCGAATGCCTGGCTTTCCGCATCGCCTGGGCGGGTGAACGCGTATACCGTTCGCCCTTGGTGTTCGAGTACCTGCGCGAGTATGTGCGCGGCGGCGCCGAATCCGTACAGGCCAACGTTTGCGGCCTCGCCCGCCAGCCGCAGTGCGCGATAGCCGATCAGCCCCGCACAAAGCAGCGGCGCCAGTTGAGCGGCGGTCAAGTGGTGGGGAGTCTCTGGAAGCACAAAACAATAGCGGGCGTCGGCAACCGTGTATTGCGCGTATCCGCCGTTGATCTGGTAGCCGGTGAAGCGCGCCGAATCGCACAGGTTTTCGCGACCCGCCGCACAGAAGTCGCACGTGCCGCAGGTCCAGCCCAGCCATGGCACGCCTACGCGTTGCCCCGGCGCGAATCCTGTTACGCCCGGACCGAGCGCCGAGATGCGCCCGACGATCTCGTGGCCAGGGACGATCGGCAGCACCGGGTCGGGTAATTCACCGTCCACCAAGTGCAGATCGGTGCGGCACACGCCACAGGCTTCAATGGCGATCTGGATTTGGCCCGGGCCGGCGGCGGGGCGTGGCAGCTGCTCCAGTTGAAGTTGGCCGCCGGGTTGGCGCAGAACCATTGCGCGCATCGTTTCAGGCGAATGTTCGGTCATGATGTTATCGGGTGATTTGAATACAACGGGCGCTGTATGCACGTCCTGTGTGCACTTCATTCGTATCGAGATAATTCAAGTGTACGACGGCAGAATAGTTGAACGGTGCATGGGGAAACGCGCGTCGCGCGCCGGTACGCTGCTGCCTATAATGAAAAATCTTGTTCGTCACTCTGGAATGATCATGGCATTTTCCATCTACACGGCATCCGTGCCAGTTTTCAAACAATATCTCGATAGTCTGGGTGCTATTTTGAGGAAAGCGGAGGCGCATGCCGAAGCCGCGAAAGTAGATCCGGAGGTTCTGCTGCAGGCACGGCTTTTCCCCGACATGTTCCCCCTGGTCCGGCAGGTTCAGATCGCCGCGCATTTTGCGCGTGACAGCACGGCGCGAATCGCGGGCGCGGAAGCGCCCGAGTACGATGGCAAGGAACGCAGTTTCGCCGACTTGCACGCGCTCATCGCCAAGACCCTTGCCTTTATCGATGGGCTGCCGAAGTCGGCAATCGAGGGCGGGGCGGATCGCAAGACCGCGACACACCCCGGTACGCCGCAGGAGAAAACGTTCACCGGCCAGTCGTATCTGCTCAGCTATGGCATGCCGCAGTTTTTCTTTCACGTGTCGACGGCCTATGCAATCCTGCGTCATAACGGGGTCGTGATCGGCAAGCGCGACTTTCTTGGTCAGTACTAGATGTGTTGCTGCTCGACGCGGTTGCCAAGACGTTCGACGGGACGCGCGCGCGCACCGTCTTTCGTGATGTTCACCTTGAACTGCGAGCGGGCGAATACGTTGCCGTGATGGGGGAGTCGGGGGTGGGCAAATCCACCCTGCTCAACCTGATCGCGGGCCTCGATCGGCCCGACAGCGGCCGCATCGTGCTCGACGGTCAGGCGGTGGAGACGCTGAGCGATGACGC
>SCQX01000009.1 GCA_004298545.1 Candidimonas sp.
TCGGCGCGACGAAGCGCGCAAGATATGGCGGGAAGGGTTCCAGAAAGATCCTCACAACGACGTTCTCGTCAAGACACTGAAGCGGTTCCAGGTGTCGTTCCAATGACCCGGCGCCTGTTCGCGCGCCGGGTCATTCGGGCTGGCGCTGCGGGCCTGTTGCTGCTGTTGGGCGCGTGCGCGGTACCCCCCAGGCTGGTTGGCCATGGCGCCGCGGCATTCAGCCGCAGCGGACGTTTCGCGGTCAATGTCAGCGACAACTCCGGTGAACCGCGCGCGGTACAGGGCGGGTTTTCGTGGTTGGACGAAGGCGGGAACCAGCGACTCGATCTGGCGAACCCGCTGGGAAGCACATTGGCTCGTGTGGACATCACCCCGGCGGGCGCCGTGCTGCTGCGCGCCGATGGTACGCGCGAGTTCGCACAGAATGCGGATGCCCTGGTGGCGCAAGTGGTTGGCGGGCCGATTCCCGTCGAGGGGTTGCGCACGTGGCTACGCGGCCGCACCGATGGGCGCGCGCGCGACCTGAAAACCGGCGCCGGCGGGAAAATCGAGAGCTTCCTCGAAAATGGCTGGTCCGTTCGTCTGACGAATTATGATGCGCTGGGGCCACGCCTGCTGGTCCTGCGGCGCGCCGACGCCGGCACGCGTATCGTCGTGCGGCTCGTCATCGACAGCTGAGCGCGGGGGGTGGCGATGGCCTTGTACGATATGCCCGCGCCGGCCAAGCTCAACCTGTTCCTCCATGTCGTGGGCCGACGGGCCGATGGGTACCATGAACTGCAGACCGTCTTCCGATTCATCGATCTGTACGATCGGCTCGATTTCGACGCGCGCGCCGACGGTCTCATTTCCTGTGACAATCCGGCACTGGACGAAGCCGGCGGCGATGATCTGATCGTACGGGCGGCGCGCGCACTGCGCCGGGTGACGGGGGTGCACGCAGGTGTTCACGTGGTGTGCCGCAAGCATATACCAGTCGGGGGCGGGCTGGGTGGTGGTTCTACGGACGCCGCAACCACCCTCATTGCGCTGAACCGGCTGTGGAACTGTGGCTTGTCACGCGTGGCGCTCATGCGTATTGGCCTGTCGCTGGGCGCCGATGTGCCTGCGTTCATATTCGGCCAATCCGCGTTTGCCGAAGGGGTGGGTGCCGACCTGACCGCCGTCGCGCTGCCCGACCGCGTCTACGTGGTCGCGCAGCCGTATCAGGTCGTTCCCACGCAGGCGGTGTTCGCGGCCCCTGAATTGACAAGGGATACCGCGTGCGTCACAATTGCCGTCTTCGCAGATTGGCAGAGAAGAAGCAACGCGGTGTTTTTCGGTCGCAACGACCTGGAACCTGTGGCATGCGCCATGTATCCGGCGGTGGGGCAGTTGGCCAAGTGGTTTCGCCAGTGCGGAATCAATGCGCGCATGACAGGCTCAGGAGCCTGTTTTTTTGCGGAATTCGTCAGCATGGATCAGGCGCTCGAGTGCCAGCGCGAAATTACTGCCGAGGCGTCGTCGAACAGCGGCGCCGGGGCGTCGGTAATCAAGAATTCGTGGCTATGTCAGGGGTTGGTCGAGCATCCACTGCTGCATTGGATGAGCCGTTGATTGGGGAATAGCCAAGTTGGTTAAGGCACTGGATTTTGATTCCAGCATGCGAAGGTTCGAATCCTTCTTCCCCAGCCCTTTTCGATTTCCACCGTCTATCATGTCACAAGACAGATTCATGATTTTCACCGGCACCGCCAATATCCGTCTGGCGGTCGATGTCGTCAACCATCTCGACATGTCGCTGGGAAAAATGACGGTCGGTCGTTTTTCCGATGGCGAGGTCATGGTGGAAATCAATGAGAACGTCCGTGGCAAGGACGTTTTCGTTTTGCAGCCCACGTGTGCGCCCACCAACGACAATCTGATGGAGATCATGGTCATCGTCGACGCGCTGCGGCGCGCCTCGGCCGGGCGCATCACCGCTGCCATCCCTTATTTCGGCTACGCGCGCCAGGATCGCCGGCCGCGCTCGGCGCGGGTGCCGATTTCCGCAAAGGTCGTGGCCAACATGCTGCAGGTGGCGGGGGTGGATCGCGTCATGACCATGGATCTGCACGCCGATCAGATCCAGGGATTTTTCGACATTCCCGTCGACAATATTTATGCCGGCCCGGTGTTGCTGGGCGACATCTGGCGTCGCAACTATCAGGATCTGGTGGTGGTCTCCCCCGATATCGGCGGCGTCGTGCGGGCGCGGGCGCTGGCCAAACAGCTCGAGGCCGACCTGTCCATCATCGACAAGCGGCGCCCGCGCGCCAACGTGTCCGAGGTCATGAACATCATCGGCGAGGTCGACGGCCGCACTTGCATCATCATGGACGATATGGTCGATACGGCCGGTACGCTGTGCAAGGCCGCGCAGGCCCTGAAAGAGCGCGGCGCCGTGTCGGTGTTCGCGTATTGCACGCACCCGGTGCTTTCGGGGGGCGCCATCGAGCGCATCATGGAATCGGCGCTCGATGAACTGGTGGTGACCGACACCATCCCCTTGTCCGAGGCGGCACGCGCATGCGGCAAGATCCGGCAGCTGTCGTGCGCCTCTTTGCTGGGTGAAACGATGCTGCGAATTTCAACGGCGGAATCGGTCAGTTCGCTGTTCGTCGACTGAACGTCGATTGAACTTGTTCTTTCCCGTGGCGGCTGGTCGCGGCCGGCGCGGGGTTTACGCGGTGTGGTTGTACCGCTTTTTTGACGGGCGCAAGCCCAACATCGGAGTATTTCATGAAATTCAATGCCGTTTCGCGTAGCGAGCATGGTACGAGCGCGAGCCGCCGCCTGCGCCACGCCGGTCGCGTTCCCGCCATCGTCTATGGCGGCGAGGCTGGCGCCGCCAGCATCGAGCTCGATCACAACGAAATCTATCACGCTCTGCGCAAAGAGCAGTTCCACGCATCCATCCTCACCATGGATCTCGATGGCAAGTCGCAGCAGGTACTGCTGCGCGCTGTACAGTGGCATCCCTACAGGCAGCAGGTTCTGCACGTGGATTTTCAGCGTGTCGACGCGACGCGCGCGATCAACACCAAAGTGCCGTTCCACTTCATCAACGCTGAAGCGGCTCCGGCGGTCAAGCTCAGTGGCGCCGTCATCAGCCATGTGTTGACGGAAATCGACATTGTGTGCCTGCCGGCGGATCTGCCACAGTTCATCGAAGTTGATTTGTCGGGAATGGTGCTTGGCGCGCGGCTGCACCTTGCCGATATTGCATTGCCCAGCGGCGTGGCGTACGCCGCCCGGGGCGGCGATACCAATCCGCTGATAGCCACGGCGCAAGTCGAGATTGGCCCTGCCGATGAAGAACCGGCCGAGGGGGCGGCACCCGCGGCGGACGCGACAACCCCTGAACCGCCGGCGACCCCGACCGAGTAGTGCTTGGCGCGGCCGCGCGCCTTCTCGGCGTGATGGCGAAGCAGCGTTGGTTCGCGGCGCGCAATTCCGCATGACTGAACGAATACGCTTGATCGTCGGTCTGGGCAACCCCGGACCGCAGTATGAGGCCACGCGGCATAATGCCGGGTTCTGGCTGGTGGATCATTTTGCCGATGATCTGTCCGCGAGTTTCATGATGGAGAAGACTTTCTCCGCCTGGGTTGCCAAAGCGCGCTTTGAAAATGCCGCGGTGATACTTGCCAAGCCCGCGACATTCATGAACCATTCCGGCCTGGCGGTCGGCGCCCTGGCGCGCTTCTACAAGCTCGCGCCGGAACAGGTCCTGGTGCTGCACGACGAGCTCGATCTGCTGCCCGGCCAGGTCAAGCTCAAGCAGGGGGGTGGACATGCCGGGCACAATGGGCTGCGCGACATTCAGCGCGAACTCGCCAGCTCGAATTTCTGGCGGCTGCGCGTGGGAATCGGGCATCCCCGCACGCTTGGCCTGTCTCAGCAGGTGATCGGCTTCGTGCTGGGATCCCCGGGGGATGATGAATTGCGTGGGATCGAATCCGTCATCGACCGCTGTCGCGCCGTGCTGCCGCTGTTGTTGCGGGGAGAATTCGAGCCGGCGATCAATCAACTGCACGAGGGCAACCATGAGGCCGGCAGCCGGTTTCATGAGCACAGCCATGGTTGAGTCCGCGGGCGTGATTTTGCAGCTTGTGATCCCGAAGCCCGACGTGTTCCCAGTGGCCGGGCACATCGGGGCGCGTCGTGGCTGACTGCCGCGCGCGGCTGACGTTTCGCGCGGAATTTCGGGATTATCTGCGTTTTTTCGCGCGGCCCCGTTTCGCCCCGCGCCTGCGGGGGCGCGCCGCGATTTCCGGCTGGACGGGCGACTGGTTTCCCAGTGTGCGCCTCGGTGGCCTGGTGCGCTGGGCCGCCGTCCTGTGGGTCGTCAATCTGTTCTTCCTGGGGCCGATCGCGCTCGCGGCCGCCACCGCGGGAGGCGCCCAGAGCCGCCTGAATCTGCTGAATATTCCATGGCTGTCGGCGCTGTTGTGGGCGCCGATCGTGGAAGAGCTCGTGTTTCGCTATGGACTGCGCCATCTTGCGCAGGCGATCTGGCTGTTTCCGGCCTCTCTGGCCGCGATGCTGATGGGACTGCACTGGTATTCGGCGCTGCTGCTGGCGGCCGTGCTGGCCGGGTGCTGGGTGCCAATGGCGGTGGGGGCGCGGTTTGCCCGACGCCCGTTGCCGTGGCGCTGGCGCCGGCGCTACTGGGCGGTGTTTCCCTGGGTGTTCCATGCCTCGTGCCTGCTGTTCGCTGCCGCGCATCTGGCGAATTTTTCGTTCGACGGCACGCCGTTATGGTTGATGCCGCTGCTCGTGCTGCCGCAATGGCTGACCGGCACCGTGCTGGGGTGGCAGCGCATGCGGCGCGGCGTGGGCGCATCGATGCTGCTGCATGGCATCTTCAATGCGGGGCCGCTGGCGATGGTGTGGCTGGTCGTGCATATTGTGCCGCACTGGATGACGTAGGCGCTTTTTCGCGCGGGCTACAATCGCTGTTTTCTGAAGGATAGTTGAACGATGGCTTTGCAATGCGGCATCGTTGGCTTGCCCAACGTTGGTAAATCGACGCTCTTCAATGCGCTGACCAAGGCCGGCATCGCGGCCGAGAACTATCC
>SCQX01000060.1 GCA_004298545.1 Candidimonas sp.
GTGACGTTATCCAGGCGCACGGGTTCCGCCTCGGCCATCTCTTCTTCGGCCGACTGAATTTTCACCGTCAGAAGGGTCTTGACGACCTCGTCGCGAATGCGCTCGAGCATGCTCGAGAACAGTTCGAACGCCTCGCGCTTGTATTCCTGCTTGGGATCGACCTGCGCGTAACCGCGCAGATGGATCCCCTGGCGCAGGTGATCGAGTGTCAACAAATGGCCGCGCCAGTGCGTGTCAACGGCCTGCAGCAGCATGGATCGCTCGAAAGGCGCCCAGTTCTCGCGCCCCACCAGGGCAACCTTCTCGTCATAAATTCGACGCGCTTCGGCCACCACCCGTTCCAGCAAATCGTCATCGGTCAGGTTGGATTCCTGATCGAGCATCTCGACCAGCGGCATGGCAATTTGCAGATCGGCTTCCAGCGCCTTTTGCAGCGCCGGCACATCCCATTGCTCTTCCATGGATTCTTCGGGAACGAATGAGCGGAACAGCCCCGTCACCGTGGCGTCGCGCAGATTGCCGATCATTTCCGAGACATCTTCGGACTCCAGCACCTCGTTGCGCTGCGCATACAAGACCTTGCGCTGGTCATTGGCAACGTCGTCGTATTCCAGCAGCTGCTTGCGTATGTCGAAGTTGCGGCTCTCGACCTTGCGCTGTGCCGACTCTATGGAACGCGACACCATGCGGGCTTCGATCGGCTCGCCCTCGGGCAAACGCAACCGCTCCATGATGGCGCGCACCCGGTCGCCCGCGAAGATGCGCATGAGCGAATCTTCCAGCGACAGGTAGAAGCGCGACGATCCCGGGTCACCCTGGCGGCCCGCGCGGCCGCGCAATTGGTTGTCGATGCGCCGCGACTCGTGACGCTCGGTGCCGATGATGCGTAGCCCGCCGGCGTCTTTGACGGCCTTGTTCGCGGGTGCCCATTCCCGTTGTATGGCGTCGATGCGCGCCTGTTTCCCGGCGTCGTCCAGCGACGCGTCGGCGCGGATGGCGTCGATCTGATTCTCGATGCGCCCCCCCAGCACGATGTCGGTGCCGCGGCCCGCCATGTTGGTGGCAATGGTGATCTGGCCGGGCTTGCCCGCCTGGGCGACGATTTCGGCTTCACGCGCGTGCTGCTTGGCGTTGAGCACCTCGTGCGGCAGCTTGCGCTTGTCCAACTGCGCCGACAGGCGCTCGGAATTCTCGATGCTGGTGGTGCCGACCAGAACGGGTTGCCCGCGTTCATGGCAATCTTCGATGTCGGCCACGATGGCGTCATACTTTTCATGATCGGTCTTGAACACCTGATCGTTCTGATCGACGCGAACCATTGGGCGATTGGTCGGCACAATCACCGTTTCCAGCGAGTATATTTCCTGGAATTCGTAGGCTTCCGTATCGGCGGTGCCCGTCATGCCCGCCAACTTGTCGTACATGCGGAAAAAATTCTGAAAAGTGATGGACGCCAGCGTCTGATTCTCGTTCTGTATCTTCACGCCTTCCTTGGCTTCCACCGCCTGATGCAGACCATCCGACCAGCGCCGCCCGACCATCAGCCGCCCGGTGAACTCGTCGACGATGATCACTTCGCCTTCCTGCACCACATAATGCTGATCGCGGAAAAACAGGTTGTGGGCCCGCAGCGCAACCATCAGATGATGTACCAGGGTGATGTTGCGCGCGCTGTACAGCGATTCGCCCTCTGGCAGCAGACCGATCTTGGACAGAATCTGCTCGACCTTGATCTGTCCAGCCTCGGACAAATAGACCTGCTGCCCCTTCTCGTCCACCCAGAAGTCACCCTCGGGCTCGGGTTCCTGCGGCTTGGGCTCGCCCGCCATCCGGGTCAGCATGGGCGGTACCACGTTCATGCGCACATACAGTTCGGTGTTGTCGTCGGCCTGCCCGGAAATGATCAATGGCGTGCGCGCCTCGTCGATGAGGATGGAATCCACCTCGTCGACGATCGCGTAGGCCAGCTCGCGCTGGCGCCGGTCTTGCGCCTGGTACTCCATGTTGTCGCGCAGGTAATCGAAGCCGTACTCGTTATTCGTGCCGTACGTGATGTCGGCCGCGTATGCCGCCATTTTCTCGTCGTTGTCCTGCTGCGGCACCACGACCCCCACCGACATGCCAAGAAAACTGTACAGGCGCCCCATCCACTCGGCGTCGCGCCGCGCCAGGTAGTCGTTGACGGTCACCACGTGCACGCCGCGCCCGGTAAGCGCGTTCAGATACACGGCCAGGGTAGCCATGAGGGTTTTGCCCTCGCCCGTGCGCATTTCGGCGATCTTGCCATTGTGCAGCGCGATCGCGCCCAACAATTGCACGTCGAAGTGGCGCATCCCGAAGACGCGTTTGCTGGCTTCACGGACGACAGCGAAGGCTTCCGGCAAAAGTTCATCGAGCGATTTGCCGTCCTTCTGCCGCTGGCGGAATTCATCGGTCTTGGCCGCGAGCTGCGCATCGTCCAGCTTTGCGATTTGCGGCTCGAGCGCATTGATCTTCGCCACTTGCTGGCGGTATTGCTTCAACAGGCGGTCGTTGCGACTGCCAATGAGCTTCTTTATCAGGGATACCATTCTTGTCGTGTCGTTTCGTCGTGTCTTGTGAATCCGGCAGAGACCCGGCTCCAACCCTGATTCTCTCTCCAGACTGGCAGGTTGCTCGCGCACC
The DNA here is from genome assembly GCA_004298545.1 of Candidimonas sp. Taxonomy (GTDB): domain Bacteria; phylum Pseudomonadota; class Gammaproteobacteria; order Burkholderiales; family Burkholderiaceae_B; genus SCQX01. The sequence goes on from SCQX01000060.1 coordinate 2,665, forward strand.
AGGGAAGCTCGAACGGGCACGCGAGTGCAATGCGCCCGAAAAAGAGAGCCCTGAGGCCAAACGATACAGTTTAACGCACGCTCAACCTCGATACGTAGCGGCAAACGCCAATACACGCTTGTCAACCGCAACACGCCGCGTCACACTGGCTACTGGCCGGCACACCCACCGGGCGCCACCCTGCCGCGCCAGGCAACTCCGCCATACCGCCCGTTTCACTCAGCTCCGTCACACACGTACACCATGCGCCGCGCCAAACCACGCTTTCCCACCGGCAGAGCCGGCATGCCCGGCCTGACCGCCGCGGCATGGCTGGCCCAAGACACGCAAGGCGCATCGGTTCTGTCGACGGCAAAGACGCTGCTCGCCGCCGAGCGGGAACTGCGGCGCCTGCTGCCGCCGGCCCTCGGGCAAACTTGCCGTGTCGCCCGCATCGAAGCAACACGCGTCACACTCGTGGTGCCCAGTGGTGCGCAAGCGGCCAAACTGCGCCAGATGGCGCCGCGCATCGTGCGCGTACTCAACCAGGGTGGCCGCAACCTTGCCGAAGTCGTCGTCCGGGTGCAAGCGCATTTGCCGCAAGACGACGCGAACGGCGCGCGCGAGAGAAAAGTCGCGCCATTGGACGACACCGCGCTGCAAGCGTTCGTGGAACTGCGTGAACAGACCCGGCCCGGGCCGCTGGCCGACGCCATCACACGCCTGATCGAACACCACCGGCGGCGTTAGCGCGAATACGGCCTCAAACGAACTTCCACTCATTGACGAGCGCCTTCGGCGCCACCGCCGGCGACTCGTACGTGATGAGTTCCCAGGCGCCCTCGCGCGCCAGCACCGCGCGCACCAGCTGATTGTTCAGCGCATGCCCCGATTTGCAGGCTACGTAGCGGCCCACCAGAGGTCTGCCGATGAGATAAAGATCGCCGATCGCGTCGAGAATCTTGTGCTTGACGAACTCGTCGTCGTAGCGCAGGCCGTCGCTGTTCAACACGCGATACTCATCCATCACGATGGCGTTGTCGAGGCTGCCGCCGCGCGCCAGGCCCGCGGCGCGCAACGCTTCCACCTCGCTCACGAAACCGAAGGTACGGGCACGCGCGATTTCCTTCACATAGGAATCGCGCGCAAAGTCCACCTCGGCGAAATTGGCAGTGGAATCAATGGCGGGATGGTGAAAATCAATGGCAAACGACACGGCGAATCCATCGTACGGTTCAAGGCGGGCCCATCTCAGGTCCGAGCCCTCGCCCTCGCGAACTTCCACCGAATCGAGTATTCGCAGAAAATGCTTGGGCGCGAGCTGTTCCTCCAGTCCGGCAGAACGAAGCAAATACACGAACGTGGCGGCACTGCCGTCCATGATCGGCACTTCTTCGGCCGTGAGATCCACATGCAGATTGTCGATGCCCAGACCGGAGAGCGCCGACATCAGATGCTCCACCGTGGAAACGCGCACGTTCCCGTTCTGCAGCACCGACGCCAGGCGCGTGTCGCCCACCCGGTCGGCGCGCGCGGGCAGATCGACGACCTGGGGGAGATCGATGCGGTGAAAAACAATACCCATATCAGGCGCGGCCGGCCGCAACGTGATTTCGACCCGGCGTCCCGAATGGAGCCCCACGCCCTTGGTGCTGATGGATTTCTGAATGGTGCGCTGACGTAGCATGATGGTACTGAATTAGGTTCTGTTCTGCCTCTGGGCGACGAATACGGGTAAACGCGTATTGTAATGAGTTTAAGCGCACCGCCCCGCGGTTTTTGTCACAAGCGGGCCACAAGTTGCTGAATCTTGTTCCGATCAATTTCATGAGCGCGCGAGCGCGCTTTCCCAGGGGAGGGGGAAGCGCGCCCGCGCGGTAACGCGCACCAATGACATCCCGCTCAACGTGAGAGAGTCGGACAGGACGCATCCGGCGGAAAGTCATCGGTGCTCAAAACACCGCCACTCCCGGTTCCCGCAAGGTCTGGAAGTGACGTCCGGCAACAACTATTTCGCTCCAGCGGTATCAGTCGGCCTGCTTGCGCAGGAACGCGGGAATGTCGAAATGGTCCATTCCCGCCGTTTCCAACGCCCGCACTTGCGCCGACGCATTGCCGCCGCGCGGTTTGCGAATGACCGCCGGAACATCCGAATTCGAATTGGCATAATCCCGCCCAACCATCATCGGAAAATCATCCGTCCCGGTTTTCTGGCCTTCCGCGCGGTTCGTCACGAGCTGCGGCCGCGCAAGCTGCTGCCCCAGTCCAGTGGCCACCACGGTGACGCGCAGGTTCTCGCCCATGGCTTCGTCGTAGGCCGTGCCGAAGATGACGGTCGCCTCCTCCGACGCATAGCTGCGTATCGTATCCATGATTTCGCGGGTTTCACGCATCTTGAGCGTGCGACTGGCCGTGATGTTGACCAGCATGCCACGGGCGCCATGAAGATCGACACCTTCCAGCAGCGGGCAGGCAATGGCGTGTTCGGCCGCTACGCGCGCACGGTCGGCGCCAGCGGCTATCGACGTCCCCATCATCGCCTGGCCCTGCTCGCCCATGATGGTCTTGACATCTTCGAAGTCCACGTTCACATTGCCTTCGACATTGATGATTTCGGCAATGCCCGCGCAGGCGTTGCGAAGCACGTCATCGGCCGCCTTGAAGCAGTCTTCCTGGGTCGCATCCTCGTCCATCAGGTCGTAGAGGTTCTCATTGAGAACCACGATCAGTGAATGAACATGCCGCGACAGTTCCGCAATACCATCCTCCGCCATTTTCATGCGCCGATTGCCTTCGAACGCAAACGGCTTGGTCACCACGCCGACCGTCAAGATTCCAAGCTCCTTGGCGACCTCGGCCACGACCGGACTTGCACCCGTACCCGTACCCCCACCCATGCCTGCGGTGATGAAAACCATATTCGCGCCGGTCAGCGCCGCGCGAATTTCTTCCCGCGCCGTTTCGGCCGCCGCGCGCCCTTGCTCTGGCTTGGCGCCCGCGCCCAGCCCCGTTCGTCCGAGGCGAATCTGGACCGGGGACTCGGTGGTGGCCAGTGCCTGCGCGTCGGTATTCGCACAAATGAAATCGACACCGTTGACGCTGGAATGAATCATGTGGGCGATCGCGTTTCCACCCGCGCCCCCAACCCCCACCACTTTGATCACCGTTCCGTTCGTACTGCTATCGAGCATTTCAAAGTTCATCATGGTTGACTCCCTCACAAATCCTAATGAAACATACAAAGCGATTGAAAAAACTCCCCAACACTGCTTCCGACAGTCGCTTCAAGAGAAGGCCAGCACTTTGATCGAACCACCCGCGCAACGATCTGCTCGCGCTCCATTTGAAACCGCCGCCGCGGACGATTGCCGCTATTCGCCCGGCGGGCCGGCAAGGCCCAACTCAATTCATGAACCACTCCCTCATGCGCGTCAGCAACGTCTTGACGCTACCTTTCTGCTGCGCCACCTTGCGCCCGCGCGCCCGCTGCAGCCGCGCTTCGGAAAGCAGACCGATCGCGGTGGAAAAGCGGGGATTGCGCATCACATCGGCAAGGCTGCCCTCGTAATTCGGAACGCCGACCCGCACGGGCTTGAGGAACACGTCCTCGGCCAATTCGACGATCCCGGGCATCAGCGCGGTACCGCCCGTCAATACGACGCCAGACGCCAACAGATCCTCGTAGCCCGATTCCCGCACGATCTGCTGCACGAAGGTGAACAACTCCTCGACACGGGGTTCTATCACCGCCCCCAGGGCCTGGCGCTTGACCTGCCGATTGGGCCGGTCTCCCAGGCCGGGAACTTCGATCTGCTCATCGACGTCGGCCAGCACCTGCTTGGCAATGCCGAAGCGCAGCTTGATTTCCTCCGCGTCGGGCGTCGGCGTGCGCAACATGGCGGCGATGTCACTGGTGATCTGGTCCCCCGCGATTGGAACCACGGCGGTGTGGCGTATGGCGCCGCCCGTGTAGATGGCGATGTCGGTGGTACCGCCGCCAATGTCGACCAGCACCACCCCCAATTCTTTCTCATCGGAAGTCAGGCACGCCATGCTGGATGCCAGCGGCTGCAGGATGAGGTCTTGCACCTCCAGCCCACAGCGGCGCACGCATTTGACGATGTTCTGCGCCGCGCTCACCGCGCCGGTCACGATGTGCACCCGCACCTCCAGGCGCAACGCGCTCATCCCTATCGGCTCACGGATGTCCTCTTGCGAATCCACGATGAATTCCTGAGTCAGCACGTGCAGCACCTGCTGATCGGTAGGAATGTTGACCGCCTTCGCCGTCTCGATCGCACGCGCGACGTCGGTCTGCGTCACTTCCTTGTCCTTGACGGCAACCATGCCGCTGGAATTGAAACTGGTGATGTGACTGCCCGCAATGCCCGTGTAGACCTCGCGAATCTTGCAGTCGGCCATCAGTTCGGCCTCTTCGAGCGCGCGCTGGATGGAATTGACGGTCGATTCAATGTTGACCACGACGCCCTTGCGCATGCCGCGGGAGTCATGTTGCCCCAGTCCCAGCACTTCGAAGCGCCCTTCGGGCAATATCTCCGCCACGACAGCCACCACTTTGCTGGTGCCGATGTCGAGTGCAACGATCAGGTCCTTGAGGTCACGGGTCATGGTATTTTTATTTCGTAGGAGGTTGGGATGGCACCTGAGCCAGCGTGATGGCGAATCCGTTGGCATAGCGCAGATCGGCGTTGCCGATCTTGCGTCCATCGATCTTTTTCTCGAGTGTCGGCCAGGCATTGACGAAGCGCTCGATGCGCGCCGCGAAAGGCAGCGCGCCAGACCGGCCGTGTGGATCGAGCGTGTCGGCGGCGGGATCACGCCCCAGCTCCAGCGACATCCCATCGGACAGCACGACGGTCCACGCGTAGCGTGGACTCAGCGTCACCTCGCGCACATCCAGATTCAGCGGCGCGAACCAGCGCATCAATTCGGCGTACCGCTGGACGACCAACCGCTCGGAAGTGGCGGGCCCGTTGAGTTGCGGCAGATGAACGTCGTCGGGCAGCTCTCCCTGGTTGGCGCTGAAAGCCTCGCCCCATGTGTTGATCATCTGGTTCTCGTTCCACAACGCCAACGGCTGCTGTTCTTCCAACGCCACCACCAGCGTGTTCGGCCAGACTCGCCGCACCTGGGCGCGCCGTACCCAGGGTACCGTCTGAAACAGACGGCGCGCATCGTTGAGATTGACGGTGAAGAAGTTGCCCATCAAGCGCCCGGCTATCGTAGCCTGCACGCTGGCGGCCGAAACATAGTGCAGGGTCGTGCCGTGCAGCGGTTCAATGCGGACATGCGCAATCGCGAAATACGGGCGCTGTACGACCCACACGACAACGCCTCCCAGCAACGCCAGCACCGCCAGCAGCGCCAGCGTGTTGGCGACGAAATTGGTCAGGCGCGCATCCGTGGACACGACTATCTCCCTCCCGCCGTCGAAAAGGCCGCCACCTTGCAGGAAGCCTCGGCAAGGATGGCGACACACAGATCCGCATAACTCATGCCGGCAGCCTTCGCCGCCATCGGCACCAGCGAATGGCTGGTCATTCCCGGCGACGTGTTCAGTTCAAGAAGCCAGGGCCTGCCCGCATGATCGAGCATCAGGTCTACCCGCCCCCACCCTTCGCACCCCAAGGCAAGGTAGGCGCGACGCGAGAGATCGAGGATCTCCCGCGTCGACTCGGGTGAAAGATCGGCGGGACAGACGTACCGCGTTTCATTGGAGACGTATTTGTGTTCGAAGTCGTAATTTCCGTCCGGCGCGACGATCTCGATGATCGGCAGCGCGCGCGCCGCGGCACCGGTGCCGAGCAGCGCCACCGTCAGTTCCCGACCCTCGATGAAACGTTCGGCAAGCACCTTGGCGTCGTATTTCGCCGCCTGTTGAAAAGCGTCCCGCAAGGCAGCCGCGTCCATCGCCCTGCCGACACCCAGCGTGGAACCCTCGTGTGGCGGTTTGACGATCAGGGGCAAACCCAGGCTGCCGATCAGATCCGCCAGATCGGCCTCGCCGCCGAGCACCGCGAACGGCGGCGTCGGCAGCTGCCGACGCAGCCAGATTTCCTTGGTCATGATTTTGTCCATGGCCAGAGCCGACGCCAGCGGGCCGCTGCCGGTATAGGGCAAGCGCAACAGCTCGAGCGCACCTTGCACGGTACCGTCCTCACCGTAGCGCCCGTGCAGGGCGATGAACACGCGATCGAACCCGGCTGCGGCAAGATCGGCGAGACTTTCCGTACCGGTGTCGAACAGATGGGCATCGACACCCGCGGCGGTCAGCGCGGCATGCACGCCACGCCCCGACATGATCGACACCTCACGCTCCGCGGAGCTGCCGCCATACAGCACGCCGACGCGACCAAACCGCGCGTTCATGCCAGTTCTCCGATTCGCGCCGGCACGCGGTTGATGGAACCGGCGCCCATGACGACCACCACGTCGCCGTCTCTGACGAAATCGAGAACGGCGGCGGGAAGATCGGCGACGTCTTCGACGAACAACGGTTCCACCCGGCCCGCCACCCGCAGCGCGCGCATGAGCGTGCGGCTGTCGGCCGCGACCAGCGGCTGTTCCCCGGCGGGATACACCTCTGTCAAAAGAACCGCATCCGCTTCGCCGAGCACGCGCACGAAGTCCTCGAAACAGTCGCGCATGCGCGTGTAGCGGTGCGGCTGAAACGCCAGGACGATGCGGTGTCCCGGCCAGGCGCCCCGCGCGGCGGCCAGAGTCGCGGCCATTTCCACCGGATGGTGGCCATAGTCGTCGATCAGCCGGAACGACCCGCCGCCATGCGCGGCGGCAACGGGGAATTCTCCAACCTGCGTGAAACGCCGGCCTACACCCTTGAAGGCGGCGAGCGACTCCGCGATGGAGTCGTCGGGCACCCCCAGTTCCGTCGCCACGGCAATGGCCGCCAGGGCATTGAGCACGTTGTGGCGACCGGGCAGATTCAAGCGGATGGACAGCACCGGCAATGCATGAGATCCCGCGCTGCGCGCAACATCGAAACACATGCGCGTGCCGTCGGTACGCACATCCAGGGCCCGTACCATGGGATCGCCGTCGATGCCGTATGTCGTCACCGGCCGCGAGATGAACGGAATGATTTCGCGCACATTCGGGTCGTCCTGGCACAATACCGCGCTGCCATAGAATGGCAGCTTGTGCGTGAACTCGATGAATGCGCTTTTCAAGCGCGCGATATCGTGGCCGTAGGTGCCCATGTGATCGTTGTCGATATTGGTCACGACGGCCATGACAGGCAGCAGATTCAGGAACGACGCGTCGGATTCGTCGGCCTCGACCACGATGTACTCGCCCTGCCCCAGACGCGCATTGGCCCCCGCCGACGTAAGCCGCCCGCCGATGACGAAGGTGGGATCCAGCCCGCCTCCCGCCAGAACCGTTGCGACCAGACTGGTCGTCGTGGTCTTGCCGTGTGTGCCGGCAACGGCGATTCCGCGCTTGAGCCGCATCAATTCCGCCAGCATCAGGGCGCGCGGCACGACCGGGATATGTGCGGCCCTGGCGGCCCGAACCTCCGGATTGTCGTCGGACACCGCCGTGGATGTGACGATGGCGCCCGCGCCAGCCACATTCTCGGCCGCATGGCCAATGGACACGCGCACCCCCAATCCGGCCAGGCGCCGCGTCACCGCCGTCTCCTGGATGTCCGACCCGCTGATGCCATATCCCAAATTGAGCAGCACCTCGGCGATTCCGCTCATGCCCGAGCCACCGATGCCAACGAAATGAATGTGCCGGATACGATGTTTCATGCGCGCGCCCCCGCCAGCTGCTCACACGCATCGGCAATGCGACCGGTGGCATCGGGCCAGGCGCGTGAATGCGCGCGCCTGGCCACGCCCGACAATTCCTCGCGCGACCGTGGTGACAGCCACTGAGAAAGCCACTCGGCGGTGAATTCCGACTGTTTCCTGATCCACGCGCCATCGCCATCGCCCAGGTATCGGGCGTTGGCGGTCTGATGATCGTCGATGGCGCCGGGCAGCGGCACGAACAGCGCGGCCACCCCGATTGCCGCCACCTCCGCCACCGTCATCGCCCCGGCGCGGCAGATCACGACATCGGCATCCGCCAGCGCCCCCGCCATGTCGTCGATGAATGCATGACACTGCGCGCGCACCCCGGCATTCTCATACGTTTGCCGCAACGTCGCCAAATGCCGCTCGCCAGCCTGATGCGTCACGATCGGCCGCGCATCTTCGGCTAGGCGCGCCAGGGCCGCCGGCACAGTGGCGTTGAGCGCCCCTGCCCCCAAGCTCCCTCCTACGACCAGCAGATGCAGCGGGCCGCGCCGCGCCGCGTAGCGCTGCTCGACGGACGCCGCCGCCAGCATGGCGGACCGCACCGGATTACCGACGACCACGGCACCCGGCAAGGTACCCGGGAAACCGCATAGCACTTTTCCAGCCAAGCGAGCGAGCCACCGATTGGCGGTGCCCGCCACGGCATTCTGCTCGTGGATGGCCAGGGGAATGCGGCGCAGTGCGGCCATCAGGCCACCCGGAAACGCAACGTAACCGCCCATGCCCAGAACGACATCGGGTCGAATTCGCGCCAACACGCCGAACGCCTGCCAGCAGGCGCGCGCCAGCGTCAGCGGCAGCCGCGCCAACACCGCCAGCCCGCGACCCCGCACTCCCGAGAAACGCAGCGCCTCGAGTTCGAATCCATAGTCGGGCACCAGCCGGCCTTCCATGTGCTCGGGATGCCCCAGCCAGAATACGCGCCAGCCGCGCCGCCGCATTTCCTGGGCGACGGCCAGCCCAGGCATGATGTGCCCGCCCGTTCCGCCCGCCATGATGAGCATCGTCTGGCCGCTCACGTTCGCACACCCCGCATCAGATTCCGATTTTCATGATCGACTCGAAGCAGCAGCGCGAGCGCCACCAGATTCATGACGATGCTGGAACCGCCATAGCTCACCAGCGGCAGCGTCAAGCCTTTGGTCGGCAGCAGACCGACACACACCCCCATGTTGATGAACGCCTGCACGCCAAACCACAGCGCAACGCCCTGCGCCACGAGCCCGCTGAACACGCGCTCCATGGCGATGGCCTGGCGCCCGATTTCGAACCCCCGCCACACCAGAAACGCGAAGAGGCACACGACACCCATCAGCCCAACGAATCCCAGTTCTTCGCCAATGACCGAAAAAATGAAGTCGGTATGCGCCTCGGGTAGGTAATGCAGCTTTTCCACGCTGGCGCCCAGGCCCACGCCGAACCAATGGCCGCGGCCCAGGGCAATGAGCGAATGCGACAACTGGTAGGCGCTGCCGTAAGTGTTGGAAGGATTCCACGGGTCGAGGTACACGAACAGACGCTCGCGCCGCCACGGCGACAGCCAGATGAGCAGCAGGAAGCTACCCATCATGATGCTCAGCAGCGCCGAGAACAGCTTGCCGTTGATGCCGCCTATGAACAGGATGCCGACCGCGATCGCCACGCAGACCATGAACGCACCAAGGTCTGGCTCCATCAACAGGACGAGTCCAACCCCGGCAAGCGCACAGGCCATCGGCAGGAAACCACGGACGAAATTCTTCATGTGCTGCTGCTTGCGGACGGTATACGCGGCGGCGAACAGCAGCACCGCTACTTTCATGAGCTCGGACGGCTGAAAATTGATCGGCCCCACACCAACCCAGCGGCGCGCGCCGTTTACCTCACGGCCGATACCCGGCACCAGAACGATGAGGAGCAGCGCCATCGTGGCCAGAAAAATCGGGACGGCAAGTCGTTCCCAGGTTTTCATGGAAATCGTCGCGGCAATTGCCGCGCAGGCGAGCCCCACGGTGATGAACGCCGCGTGGCGCCCCACGAAATAGAATCGGCCATAGGTGGAATAGCGCGGTCCATCCGCCAGACCGATGGATGCCGAATAGACCATCAGCAAACCAAACAGCACCAGCGCGGTGGCCACGATGACCAGGGAAAGGTCGAACCCGCGCATGGTCGTGCGCCCCGGCCGCACCGTGTTGATGCCCGAAGTGAGTTCGGCGAACAGACTCATGCGACCTCTCCTTCGTTCAGCGCCAGTGCGCGCACCTCTTCCACGAAAGAGGTGCCGCGGTGGCGATAGTTCCGAAACATGTCCATGCTGGCGCACGCCGGTGACAGCAGCACCGCATCGCCCGCCCGCGCCAACTCGAAAGCGCGCGCTACCGCCTCGTGGAAAGATGCGGCGTCGACCAGAGTGACGCCCGCCGGCGCCAACGCCCGCCCGATGGCCGGCCCGTCCCGCCCGATCAGGACCACGGCGCGCGCATGACTGCGCACCGGATTCACCAGAGGCGAGAAATCCTGTCCCTTGCCCAGGCCACCGGCGATCAGGACCACGGTTCGTTCCAGCCCTTCGAGCGCCGCCACCGTGGCACCGACGTTGGTACCCTTGCTGTCGTTGACGAAGTCGATGCCGCCAATCGTCCGCACGAACTCGGTGCGGTGCGGCTCGCCGCCATAATCGCGCAGCGCCGGCAGCATGGCCGCCCATCCCAGGCCCACCGACCGGCCCAGCGCCAGCGCCGCCAGCGCGTTCATCGCGTTGTGCATCCCCGGGATGTGCAGCGCCTCGAGCGGCATCAACCGGACCAGCCGCCCGTTCGCGCGCAGCGGCGCAGATACCTTGCGGCCACGGCGCGGCGCGGCGGCTGGGGGGTCGAAATCGACGGCATCGGACGCTGCCAGCCAGGCGACACCGTGACTGCGCTCGACCCCCATATCGCCGCGATAGACAGGTTCATCCCTGCCGAAAGTGCGCACGCCATCGCCCCGGACATCCGCCACCATGGCGGCCACCCGCGCATCATCGCGATTGACGATCGACAGTCTCGCCATGCGCGGCAGTCGCGCCTTCGCGGCGCCATACGCCTCCATGGAGCCGTGCCAATCCAGGTGATCCTGCGTCAGATTGAGTACGGCCGCCGCATCGGGCACCAGCGACGTCGTGGTCTCCAATTGAAAACTGGAAAGTTCCAGCACCCAGACGTCGGGTAGCCGATCAGAGGCAAGCGCATCGGCCAACGCGGTCAGCGCCGCCGGGCCAATGTTGCCGGCCGCGCGGGCCGTCAAGCCGCCCGCCTCCACCAGGCGTCGGGTGAGCGCGGTGACGGTTGTCTTGCCATTGGTGCCTGTCACAGCCAGCAACTTGGGGTGATAACCCTGACCGGCCATGTCGCGCAGGGCGCGCGCAAACAATTCGATCTCGCCGATGACCTCGATGCCCTTCTCTGCCGCCAGCGCCAGGAATGATTTCACCGGCTCTTGCCTGGGCGACAGGCCGGGGCTCGTCACCAGCCGGGCAACGCCATCCAGGGCGTCGGCCGACAGCGCATCGGCGCCGAGGCGGAAGTCGATGCCGGCGGCGGGTGCCTCCTTTCTCAAAGTTGCCGCACCGGCAGGAGCGGAGCGGGTGTCCATGGCGCGCACGCGCGCGCCATGGGCGAGGCACCAGCGCGCCGCCGCCACACCAGTTTCGCCCAAGCCCAGCACCAGGGTCAGTTCACCGACCCCAACCGAAGGAAATGCCATCGTATTCATCGCAGCTTCAGGGTCGCGAGACCCGCCAGAACCAGCATCATGCTGATAATCCAGAAACGCACCACCACTTGAGTCTCTTTCCAGCCACCCACCTCGAAGTGATGATGCAGCGGAGCCATCCGCAAGATGCGCCGGCCCTGCCCGTATCGTCTTTTCGTGTATTTGAAATAAGCCACCTGCAGCATGACCGACAATGTCTCGGCGACGAACACGCCGCCCATCACGAAAAATACGATTTCCTGGCGCACGATGACGGCGATCGTGCCCAGCGCGCCGCCCAGCGCCAGCGCGCCCACATCGCCCATGAACACCTGCGCCGGATAGGCGTTGAACCATAGAAACGCGAGTCCCGCGCCGGCAATTGCCGCGCACAGGACCATGAGTTCCGAGGCCCCGGGAATGTAGGGGAACAACAGATATTTCGAATAATCGGTGCGCCCCACCACATACGCGAATATGCCCAGCGCGCTACCCACCATGACGGTCGGCATGATGGCGAGGCCATCCAGGCCGTCAGTCAGGTTGACGGCATTGCTTGCGCCAACGATCACGAACCACGTCAGGGTGACGAAACCAAACACCCCCAGCGGATAACTCACGCTCTTGAAGAAAGGCACGATCAGGTCGGCACGGGTGGGCAAAGGCATGGATAACCCGCTGGAAATCCAACCGCGAAACAGCGGCCACAGGTCGGCGTTCGCCGGCGCCGAAACGGCGAACGCCAGGTAGATCGCCGCCACAATGCCAACGAGCGCCTGCCAGGCGAACTTCACCCAGGGCCGCATCCCTTCAGGATCATGGTTGGTCACCTTCTTGTAATCATCGGCCCAGCCGATCCAGCCGAACCCGAACGTGACCAGCAGCACCACCCACACGAAGCGATTGGTCCAGTCCGCCCACAACAGCGTGGTGATCGCGATCGAGATCAGGATCAGCACGCCACCCATGGTCGGCGTGCCCGATTTCTGCAAATGCGATTCGGGGCCGTAGGCGCGGACCGCCTGGCCGATTTTCAGTTCGGTCAACTTGCGTATGACGCACGGCCCGGCGCACAAGCCGATCAGCAGCGCCGTGCCACATGCGAGCACGGCACGGAACGTGATGTATTCGAACACGCCAAAGGCGCGGAAATGCGCGGCGGACAGCCATCTGGCCAGTTCAAGCAGCATGACTGCCCTCCCCGCCATGATTGGCCAACACCTTCTCGAGCGCCCGCACGACACGTTCCATGTGTGTGCTGCGCGACCCTTTCACCAGAATATTCGCCCGCCCCAGGGCGATCAGGTGCGCCACCAGCGCATCGATCGAATCGAAGGCGCGGGCATGCGGCCCGAAGGCGCTTGCCGCGTGCGCCGCCGCCGGGCCGAAAGTCAACAACGCATCGACCCCACGCTCGCAAGCATAGGCCCCCACCTCGCCATGCAGCGCGGGGCTGTCGGTTCCAACCTCGGCCATGTCGCCCAGCACCAGTATCCGTTTGCCGGGCAA
>SCQX01000010.1 GCA_004298545.1 Candidimonas sp.
GCGTGTATGCACTCAAACCGTAAACGGCGCAAGCCGGTCTCTCAACAGCCCCATGAACTGCAGCGTGAGTCTGGACGGGGGCTGATCGCGAGGCACCAGGATGCCGATTTCATAGCGAATTGTCGGCTTGAACCGGCGTACCGCAATTTCTCCTTCGGGGCGTGAGAGGGCGGTGATCGGGTCGATGAGCGCAATGCCCACGCCCGCCGCGGCGGATGCGCATGCCGTTTCGAAATACTCCGTTTCGAGCGTGACGTTCCAGTTCGCCTTCGCCTCGCTGAATGTGACGGCGAGCTGGTGGTAGGTGGCGTGCTCGCGAAAAAGTGCGACGAAAGGCACGCCGTCCAATATAGTGGGTGTCAGAAAGGGTTCGCGGGCGAGTGCATGTTGCGGGTTCATGACGCAAACGCACTCGAAAGAGAACGTTTCGACATCGAGCGCGGTATTGTCCACCGGCAATTCCGAGACGCCCAGATCGAACCGGTGGGCGGGAAACCAGCCGCGAATCACGCTTGAACTGCGTGACAGAAGCTTGACCCGAACGCCGGCGCGCCCGTCCAGGAATTCGCCCAACAGGCGCGGCATGAAGTGCAATGCGATGCCGGGGTAGGTGGCGATGGTCAGGTGCCCCGCCTGCCCGTCCCGGATTTCCTGGGCGACCTCCACCGTTCGGTCCATGCTGTCCAGTGTCTGCAAAGCAGCCACATAGAAATTGTTTGCTTCCGGTGTTGGCGTCAGCCGCCCCTTGTCGCGGATGAACAGGTCGAACCCCAGCTGATGCTCCAGATTCGCAATGGTTCCGCTAATGGTCGGTTGCGACAAATGCAGCAGCTCGGCCGCGCCCGTGACGGTGCCGCAGACCATTACTGAGTGGAAACAGGATAATTGCCGCAAATTCAGGCGCATGCGCTGACCTACCGACTCGTTCGCTCGCGATTGACAGCGACAAGTATAGGAATTACCAATACTTGACACAATAAAAGCGATTAGCCGCGATGGGCGCGCACCGCCATAATGAAAAGCGAATGGAATGAATCCGGCTCCGGGTTCAGCCTCCCAGAAGAATCTTTGTGTGGAACCGCTGTGAAGAGAGATGTGAATCAGGTGGTGAATCCCAGGACGGCATTGCGCGCGGCGATCGAGGATACCGCGGGCGATGTCGTCGCCATTGCGTCGCGGCTGGTCTCCGCTGTTTCGGAAAACCCACCGGGCGATACAGGCGCCATTGCGCACGCAATCGTCGACGTCTTGCGGCCCGTTGCCAACGTAGACGTAGAGGTGATCGAGTCCGAGGCGCCTGTCGCCAATGTCGTCGCCCGCTTGAACGGACGTGGCCCCGGGCGCCGCTTGGTCTTCAATGGGCACCTCGACACCTTTCCCGCTGGCGATCGGGCCCAGTGGGAGAGCGACCCGTTCACGCTGGCCGAGCGCCACGGCAAACTCTATGGGCGTGGCATCTCCGACATGAAGGGTGGCGTGGCCTGCGCCATCTACGCCATGAAGACCTTGGCAGGCTGGCGCAACGACTGGTCGGGTGAGCTCGTGCTGACGTTTGCCGGTGACGAAGAATCCATGGGGCGGCTTGGAACGCAGTACCTTCTGGACCACGTGCCGTTTGCGGTGGGCGATGCCATGGTGTGTGGCGATGCGGGCTCGCCCCGGGTGTTGCGTTTCGGCGAAAAGGGCATGGTCTGGATGGAGGTCACGGCGCACGGCCATGCCAGCCACGGGGCGCACGTGCATCTGGGCGACAACGCCATCGAGCTTCTCGTCGAGGCATTGCGGAAACTGACCTCGCTGCGTGATATGCCTGTGGATACGCCAAACGATGCCTCCGCGGCGATGCAAGCCGCCGCGCGCGTCTCCGAAGCGCTGTCGGGAAAAGGGGAATCCGACGTGCTGCGCCGGGTCACCGTCAATGTCGGCACCATCGAAGGCGGTACCTCGACGAACCTGGTGCCCGACGTCGCGCGTGCCAGTCTCGACATCCGAATCCCCCTCGGGGTGACGGTTGCGCAGCTGGAAGCGGAAATCGCCAAGCTGCTGACACCCATGCACGGCATCGACTACCGCATCACCAACCGCTATGAACCCAGCTATACCGATCCGGACCACGAGATCATCACCACCACGCGTGATGTCTGCGAGGAAATCATCGGCGAGCGTCCCGTGGTGAACATGCGCGTAGGTGCATCCGATTCACGGCTGTACCGTTACCGCGGGGTGCCCACCGTAGTCTGTGGCCTTACGCCACACGCTATGGGAGGCGCCAACGAACATGTCATGGCCGATGAGTTGAATGCGCTGGCAAAGATATTCGTGCTTACCGCCTTCGATTTCCTGCAACGAACAACCTGACGCGTTCGTCGCATCGAGGCAAGGTACCCATACGCTATGAAGAACCTGATCTATCCCCTCGCCACGGCGGTGATCGCCATTCTTCTGTGGTATGTGGCCGTGCTCGTCTTCGGAGTGCCTTCGTATCTACTTCCTTTGCCGGGCGCGGTCTTTCACGAGATTGTGAGCGAGTTCCCGTTTCTGATGTGGCATACCTGGATCACCACATACGAAACTATTGGCGGGTTCGCGCTCAGCATCGTCCTGGGCATCGGGCTTGCACTCGCCATCGTGAGCTCGCGCGCCGTCGACAAAGCGCTCATGCCGTGGCTCATTCTGTCGCAAACCTTCCCGAAAGTGGCGCTCGCACCCCTCATTATCGTGTGGTTCGGCCTGGGCATCGCGCCCAAGCTCATCGTTACCTTCCTGGTTGCTTTTTTCCCAGTTGTCATTTCCACCGTGGTCGGGCTGCGCTCGGTGGAGGGGGAAATGCTGGAACTCGCGCATTCCATGCGCGCGACCCCCATGCAGCTTTTCTGGCATTTCCGTTTGCCGTTCGCGCTGCCGAACCTATTCGCCGGCCTGAAGGTGTCGGTTGCTTTCGCCGTTGTCGGCGCGGTCATCGCCGAGTGGGTCAGCTCCAACGAGGGGCTGGGCTACCTGCTCATCCGCGCCAACGCGAATCTGGACACGACGTTGCTCTTTGCCGTACTCGTGATGCTGATGATTATTGGCGTGCTGCTTTATTACGCCGTTGCGCTGGTTGAATATTTCTCGATTCCGTGGCACCAGTCCATGCGACTGAAGGACGTTCAACCGACCATGTGACCAGTTCATGCGACAAAAGGAGGAAACCATGAAAATATCCATACATTCACTGAAATTATCATTTGCTTCCGCAGCGCTGGCGGCGCTCTTGCCTCTTGCCGCGACCTCGGGCGCGCACGCGGCCGTCAAGCCCCTCACCCCGGTGCACTTCGGTCTTGACTGGTCACTTTACGGCACCCACGCTGCTTTTTTCCTGGGCCTGAAAAAGGGGCTCTACGAAAAGGAGGGGCTGGACGTGAAGATCACGGAAGGATCGGGATCAGCCACCCTGGCCCAGCAGATCGCGCGCGGCAATGAGCCGTTTGGTTTCGAAGATTTCGCCACCATGATTCGGGGTGTTCAACAGGGCTTGCCCATCGTGGCAGTGATGCGGGTGCTCAGTGGCGCCATGTGCATCATCTCGCGTGCCGACGACCCCATCAAGACGCCCAAGCAGCTCGAGGGCAAGACCATGGCGTATTCGCCCGCCGAGTCGACGGCGCAGATACTGCCCGCGTTATTGGCCAAAAACGGTGTCGACGCGAGCAAGATCAAGGTGATTCAGCCAACCGCCACCGCAAAGCTGGCGCTCTTCCTGCAAGGCCGCGTCGATGCCATTCCCGGCAATGTCAACCAGCAGGTCGCCCAAGTTGAAGCCAAAGGGGTGAAGCCCTACTACTTCCGGTATTCGGACTTTGGCGTCAACGTGCTTGCCAACGGTATCGTCGTCAATACCCAGTATGCAAAGGAGCATCCTCAGGTGGTCCGGGGATTTGTGAAAGCCACGCGCGAAGCGTTCGAAATGGCCATGAAGAACCCGGAAGCGGCCATCGACGCCCTGATTTCCTACTATCCTCAGCAGGCACAGAACCGCAAAGT
>SCQX01000061.1 GCA_004298545.1 Candidimonas sp.
CCCTGCGGACCCTTGCATTGGCATGGCTTCACCGGCATGGAGCGCGACGCGGTCGATCTGATTGCCAACTGGATCAAATCGCCGGTGAACTGAGAATCTCCGGCGACCTGAGCGGGCGTTGGGGCGGCGCGCGGGCGACGTGCCTTGCGAATCAGCGGCCGCCGAGCGGTGTCAGCGTGGCGGTGGCGGGGTCGTAGGCCACTTCAGTGATCGAGCCGTCGCGTATGCGGTTGACGGCCTCATCGATAGCCGATAATGGCACCAGGAACCACTCGTGCGGCCTGATCGGTTCGCCGAAGCGGTCGCTGACGGTCAATTCGAGCTGTGCCGGCGCGAAGATGCGGTGCAGCAGGTTCTCGAGCTTGACGCGATCGATGTCCGACAACGTGTATGTGGCCACGATGTCCACATCGGCCAGCAGGTAGGTTGCGTCGTGCCTGGCAGCGGCGACGCGTTTTTCCACGCTGCCACCCGTGACGCCGATCTTGTGTATCAGTTCGCGGTGTGCGGCGATGAATGGCTCGGTCGATTGGCTGCGCAGTACGTAGATGGTGCCGCTCTCGCTGTCGTCGGCTTCCATGTGGTCGCCGAACAGCGGGCCGGCATCGGCGTCGGTGCTGGTGATCCGGCGTCCGCTGGTGTCTTTGTATAGCGCGCGCTGCAGCGAACGCAACAGCAAATCGCTTTCCATGCCGTTGGCATAGATCACGCGCAGGCGGGCATCGGGGTGCCCCTGAGATGTCTTGAACTCCTCTTCCTTCTGGGCCACATATACCATTTGCCCGGCAAGAATGAAAAAATTGCCGGCGTCGATGGTAGTGTCGCGACCGAACCGCAAGCTCTTGCGCGTCCCGTCGTCGAGCTCGATTCGCACGCGATCGAACAGTGGCTTGAAGCGATCGAAATCCTTGCATGGTTGCCGATCGGCAACCGCCTCGGCTGCTTGTCGTTCGGCACGGGAGCGCACATGGCGCAGCACGCCGATGTCGTCGTCCTGATCCGCATTGGCGCCCAATGTGGCCAGAAGCGCGTCTTCGTCCATGTCGCGTGGCGCCGGCGCGGAAGCCTCGGCCGCACCCGCGAGCAGGCCTTGCCTGTCAGTGGGCGTCAGCAAATCGCGCGCGTCCGGCAGGGAACGCAGGCGATCCAGCCGCGTGGCGTACAGCCGCTCGAAGATGTCCTTATCCTCACCGTGCTGCGGAGTGTGCCCGTGCGCCTCGACGAAGCGCTGGATGTCTTCGAAGCCCGCGATCAGCCGTTCTTCCCGATGCGTGTATCGACGCGCGGGCTCGGGCTCCGTGTCGGCACCCAGCGCGGCGAGCATCTCGTCTTCGGAAAGAGGTGCCATTACGCGACTTCCTCGGGTTGTTCGCCCGCCTTTTCCTGGCGGCGATAACGCGCCAGCGCCACCACACCTTCGGCCATGCGTTGCTCCCACGGGTCGTTGCTGGTCGCGCTGGGCGCACGGCCGCGGTCGCGCATGAATTGCACCGCGCGAGTCGTCAGCTCTACGGCCTCGTCCCGATCGATCGCGATGCGTTTGGCGGCGATGACGGCCTCCACCCGCCTCAGCGTGCCTTCGTCCATGGCGCGGGCGAGCACGGCATAGGCCGCATCGAACGGATTGATGCGATCAATGAGGTCGATATCCAGGTCTTTGACGTTGACGAACTTGCGCACACCGTGGATCAAGTCGAGATTGCTCTGGGTCCGATCACCCTTGGCGTCAGTCTCGGCGCTGCCGCTGGCGCGCAGCGTGGCCAGCGCCTGCTTGGCCTGCTGGGTAATGTTCAGCGCCGCCACGGCGTGCTCGCGCACCGCTTCCTGGTCGGCCTCGGACAATTCGGGGTAGCGTTCACGCACGATCTTGCCCATGCGCAGCTGCGTGAGTTCCTCCGGCAGCGTGTTTTCCCGATCGAACAGACCATGCTCCAGCGTCGGTTTGTCCTGTATGAAGGCCGTGATGACCTCGCTCAAGTCTTCGCGGCAGATACGGTTGGCCTCCCGGCTTTCCGGGGTCTTGAGACCTTCGATCTCCACATGATACTGGCCGGTCGTTTCGTTGACGCCAATGTTAGTCCTGCCAGCCTGATAGCCGTCGTCACCGTAGTCGAAACCTTCCCGCGGCCCGGCGTTCCTGGGCGTGAACTCGAAACGTGGCGCAAGCACCTGTTCCATCAGGAGACTGGCCGCGATGGCCTTCAAGGTATCGTTGACGGCATCGACCACCATCGCCTCGTCGGCGTCGGGCTCGGCGATCAAGTTGGTGAAGCGGGCATGCGTTTTGCCCGGTGCGTCGCGCGTGGCACGGCCGATGATCTGCACGATCTCCGTCAGGCTGTTGCGGTAGCCGATGGTCAGCGCGTGTTCGCACCAGATCCAGTCGAAGCCTTCTTTGGCCATGCCGAGCGCGACGATGATGTCGACATGGTCGCGATCGGTGCGCCGCGCCGGGTCCTTGAGCGCTGCCAGCACCCTGGAGCGTCGCACCGGGTCGCTGTCGTCGACCAGATCAGCTACTTTGAGCACGCGCCCCGCGCGTTCGATCTGGTGGAAGCCGGTCAGAGGGTCCACCCCCTTCCAGTCGCCCAGCGCGCCCATGATCTCTTCGACTTCACGCTGCTTGTCCCTGAGACTCTCGCGTGAGTTGACATTCGGAATGTGGACGATGGTTTTGAGTGCTGGATCGAGAACTTTGTTGATCGCGTCGAGATAACGGCCGGTGTAGAAGAAATAGCCGATGTCGAGCGACTTCAGGTACTCGTAGCCGTTGAGTTGTTCGTAATAGGTGTAGGTGACGGCCTCGAAGCGCGCCTCGTCCGCGGACGTCAGCACGGGCGCCGCGTCACCGCGAAAGTATGAGCCCGTCATGGCCACCACGTGGACCTTGCCGTGCGCCAGGAACTCGGCCAACTGGTTACCCAGGCGGTTGTCCGGATTGGCACTGACGTGGTGGAATTCGTCGATCGCGATCAGGCGGTCATCGAACGCCGCTACACCTAGCTCATCCACGGCGAAGCGGAAGGTGGCATGCGTGCATACCAGAATCCGGTCATCACTACGCAGGAACTCGCCGACCGCCTTCACCTTCGACTTGGCCACCCGTGGTTCGTCCACGCCCGGCGCATCGCACAGATTCCATCGCGGTTCGACTGTCCAGTCCCATGGAAAGCCGAAGCGGCTCAGTGGCTCGTCGGCGAAGCTGCCGCCGATGGAGCGTTCCGGCACCACGACGATGGCCTGCCTGAGACCCTGGTTGTGAAGTTTGTCGAGCGCGATGAACATCAAGGCGCGCGACTTGCCCGATGCTGGCGGCGACTTGATCAGCAGATACTGCGCGCCACGTCTGTTCCACGCCCGCGCCTGCATCGGCCGCATGCCGAGTTCGTTGATCTTCTTGCTGCGCCCGGTGTGCGCTGTGGTGATGGACACCGACGGGATCGTGACGCCGTTGCCTGGACTGGGAATGCTGGTCATGGTGGGTTGGGTTATTTCAGCAATGTCATGCCGAAGCGTTTGACGGCATCGCGATCGAAACTGTATATCGCCTTGCAACCCGCCTTTCCGGCGAGTACCGCGATGAGCACGTCGGCGAAGTCGCCACCCGCCGGGCGATACTGCCGCAGTGCCCGCCAAACGGTTTCAGCGGATTCAATCGCCAGGCTTTCCACCTGCAGCAGCATCCCGACCACTTCCGCGACGCGCTGCGTGCTGGCTGCGTAACACGATTGAAGCACCCAGATCGTTTCCACCAGCACTACCTGCGAGATGAAGCCAGGCGTCTTCGCGGTGAAGGATTCGATCAGCCCCGTGGCGAGTTTTGCCTGCGCGGGATCGTCCTGCGCCAGGTAGCGCACCAGCACGTTGGTGTCGATGCCGGTCACGATTGAAAGGCCTTGCCGGCGTGCACGCGGATCGCCGCGTTCATGGCTTCGACGCTGACCGGCTGCGCCGGCTTCGAGATCAACCCTTTGAGCGCTGTCACTGGCAGGGTCGCGGCTACCAGTTCATAGCGCCCCGTCGATACCTCGATGAACTCGACGCGATCTCCAGTTTCGACCCCCAGCCCGCTACGTACGGCGGCCGGGATGGTGATCTGGCCCTTGGAAGTCAGTGTGGCTGTTGTCATGGCAAGCCTCCGCGCGAATAAATCCTTACTATGTTGTAAGGATATCATAAATATTGTGCGTAATCGGGATCGACCAGGCGGCGCTTGGATTGCGGGGGAATCATGAGCGGGTTTTCGCTGACTGGTTCCGACTCTGGCGCCCGGCAGTCATGGCGGTGTACATGGCGAACAGCTTTTCCAGACGCTCGGTGTCGTTCTTGAAACGGCGACCGATATATATGCGGTCGATGATCTCGTCGTTGATTTCGTGCGCGTGGCGCACTTCGGGAAATTCCTTGTCCATGCGCGCGGGGTCGTACATGTTGGCGATAGTGGCGGGGAAATAGCGCTCGCGGGCGAGAAGAATGTCCTCGGCGGCGCGGGTGAGGTCGGTTTTGTTCTCCGTGGTCAGGAGCGGCACCGGGAAGGTGTTCCAGCCCAGGGTGTTGGAGTAGCGGAAATCCGTCTTCAGTTTGCCGCAGACGGTGGCGATCCAGACCAGATGCAGGCGCGAGGCAATCAGGGCCAGGTTCCAGAGCGGGGCGTCGGGAGCAGCGAAGATTTCGCTGCTGGCGATGTCGCCAGCGCTCATGATACCCACGGGCAGGTAGGATCGGGATTCGGAAGATGTTCGTGGCATGACGACTGACCAGCGGTGTGGTTGGTCGGGGCGTACTTCTCCAAATCGATGTGGTTGTTGCGCGGCTGCAATAGTCGCGGGTTTTTTACTTGCCAGCCGCATTGTGCGCACGGATTCGATGCGTGCGGCGATGGCAGGGACGGTACGGACCTCGTTTAGATCCTCCTGTCCGATCCACAGGCAACAGCGCTGCAAGCCGCGAATGAATTCAGCCGAACCGTAAATCCGGCGTATGTAGCGCTGGTATTGCTCGGGGGTTAAATGCAGAGCCTTAACCTCGTCCGTGGACAGGAGCAAGTTGCCACCGTCAACAGGCTTGTTGCCAAACGCCATCTCGGCCTGTCCGCTCGAGGGTTTTGCGGAACGCGTGACGATGTCGTTTTCGCCTCTTACCAGATAGGCGTTGATGGCTGTGCATTGCTGCTCGACCACTGTCCCGTCATCGGTGATGACAAAAAGCCGCCGCGGGCTTGCGGGGTTTAGACTGATGCCAATGATGGCGACTGTGACGCCAGCATTGCGCGCAGCGAGGTTATGCCACTTGAACGAGGTATGCGCAAAGGTGATCTGATTGCCGGTGGCAAAAATCGCGGGCCACAATATGGGTACCTGCTGGCCTTGGCAGATTGAGTTAGTAGCTACGAAAGCCGCCGTGGTAGGTGTGTGCGTAGCATAGTTGGCAGCTTTCATGAACCAGCCGGCGACGTAATCCAGTGATCTCCATAGCTTGATATGGCTGCCGAAGACAGCTTCGAGGTCCACTTTTTGTTCCTCTGATTGCCAGGTGCTGCCCAGATATGGTGGGTTCCCACAGATATACGTCTCCCCGCCTTCGTTCTCGAAGTCGATCTCGGCCTGGTCGAGCGGTGTCTCGAACAGGTCGTCGGCCACCAGCTTCACGCCGGTGCCGGTCGGCGGACAGATCGTGAGCCAGTCCAGGCGGAGGGCATTGCCCTGGGTGATCCAGTTGTCGTGCTTGAGTGGCAGCACGTCCTGCAATGCCTCCTGCTGCCCGCGGTAGAGCACGTCGCACTGGAACTCCGCGATGATGAGCGCAAGGCGGGCGATTTCTGCGGCGAAATCGCGCAGCTCGATTCCGCGAAAATTGGTGATAGGGATGTCGGATTTGCGCCTGGGCTCGCCGCGCTTTTCGTCGATGGCGGCCTCGATGGCGCGCAGGCGCTTGTAGGCGATCACCAGAAAATTGCCGCTGCCGCACGCCGGGTCGAATACCCGGATGCGCGCCAGGCGCTTGCGCAGGTTGAGGAGCTTGCGCGCGCTGTCGCCCGCATCTTCCATTTGCTGGTGCAGATCATCCAAAAACAGGGGTTGGAGCACCTTCAGGATGTTGGGCACGCTGGTGTAGTGCATGCCGAGCTGGCCGCGCTCGTCGTCGTCGGCCACAGCCTGAATCATGGAGCCGAAAATATCGGGGTTGATGGCCTTCCAGTCCAGGCCGCCGGCCTGGAGCAGGTAGCTGCGTGCCAGCTTGGTGAAGCGCGGCACGTCGGTGGCGCCGGCGAACAGATGGCCGTTGACATAGGGAAAACGGCTGGCCCAGTTGGGCATGTCGGCGCCGCGATTTGCCGTCTTGGTGTTCATCACGCGGAACAGCGTGCCCATCACGTCGGCCACATTCCCGCCATCACGCTCCGTCATCTGGTCGAGCGTACGGGTGAAGAGGCGGGTACCGGTGAAGATGTCAGTGTCTTCGGCGAAGAAGCAGAAGATCAGCCGCGCCATGAAGTGGTTCATGTCATGGCGGCGTTTCGCCCAATCCGGATTGTGCTTCAGAATTTCGACGTAGAGCTTGTTGAGACGCCCCGTGGCGCGGACGTCGATCGGGTTGTCCTTGATCTCGCGGACGGTGGAAATACCCGCCAGCGGCAAGAAGAATCCGAAGTGCTCGGCCAGATCCTTGAATTCGGTGGCTAGCGGTTCACCGGTGGCACGGTCTTCGGCTTCCAGCGTATCGCCGTCGGTCGCCAGTACGAACTGGACGCGCGCCCGGGGCTCGAGCGTCTTCGGACTTTTCCGCAGGGCGTCGAGCGTGACGCCTACCCGGCCTGGCGCGCAGACGGCCAGGTGGATGTTGTTGCGCTGCAGGACACCGCCTTCTACGTCTGACTTGTTGTGCTTGCCGCGCAGCCGCTCAATGGTGACCGCCTTGTTGCCGAAGGCGGCCAGGAACGCGAACGGAAACTCAGCCGCGTCGAAGGGTTGAGCGGCCAGTTCCGCCACCGCGGCTTCGATCTCAACCGCGTTCATGGTTGGCGTTCTCGCCCAGGGGGGTTGCCAAGGTGTGCATGCTCTCTCCGATACACAGGAGTGCTTCCGGTTTCGATCGCTGCTTCAGCGAGGCCGTATCGAGCCATTTCACGGTCGGCGGCGGGCACACTGATTGCGTCGATGCCGTGCGACATCAGCGCGCCGTTCATCATGAAGCGCAAGGTGCGCTTGTTGCCGTCGAGGACCCCGACGCCCCAGACGAACTCGGGCAGCATCTTGTGGAAGCGGAAACAGGCGCGTTCGATCGAGCGCGAAGGAACGGAGGTTGGCACCGCCGACCTGTCCCAGTGGAATCCAAGCGTATCAAATAGTGCCATTTTCCCTGCCATCGAACGCTGAACGCGGTTTCATGGTAATGAAACGCGTTGCGCGTGTCGATTGCGAAAGGCGT
>SCQX01000011.1 GCA_004298545.1 Candidimonas sp.
CTTGGGCGGCGTCGACAAGCCGTTCTTGATGTCTTTGTTGCGCTGGCCAAGCACCTGCAGGTCGAGTGTCAGCACGAGCGCCGAACAATTCGCCGCCTTGGCGCGGTCGATCAGGCCGGCAAGGAAGTCTTTGTCGCGCATTACGTAGAGCTGGAGCCAGAATGGCTTGTGCGTATGGGCGGCAATGTCTTCGATCGAACAGATGCTCATGGTCGACAGCGTGAACGGAATGCCGAATTTTTCCGCCGCCCTGGCACCCAGGATTTCGCCGTCCGCGTGCTGCATGCCGGTCAGCCCCGTGGGGGCGATGGCCACCGGCATGGCAACGCTGGTACCCACCATGGTGGTGCGCAGGCTGCGGTGCTCGATGTCGACGGCAACCTGCTGGCGCAGCTTCAACCGTTTGAAGTCGCGCTCATTGGCGTGGTAAGTGCCCTCCGTCCAGGAGCCCGTGTCAGCGTAATCGTAGAACATGCGCGGCACGCGGCGGCGCGCCACCCTGCGGAAGTCCTCTACGCAGGTCATTTTTGATAAAGCGGGCAAGAATTTCTCCTTTTCGGTTCGAGCGGACCGCGTTCGCGTGGCGCCATGTCGCGAAAACTGAATAGATGATAGTGGATTGTAAGCGTGTGTGTGGAGGCCGCGGATCGTTGTACGCGGATGCCCTCTTCACCGCGGGTGGTGGCGGTCGTTCAGATCGGCGTGCCGTCGACCGCGCTGGCGGTTATCGCAATCGGGCGCGAGCCGTCCCACCAGAAGATGCGCGCCACATGGAGCCGCGTCGCGATGGCGATGGCCTGCGTGGGGCTGCTCTCGAGAAAGTGGGTGTGGCGCCCCGCAAGGATTGCTTCGACCTTGCTGGCGGTGACGTGCGCGGGATCGTAGCGTTCCGGGTCGCGCATTGCCAGCGGCCCGTGGAAGCCGTGCCGGTCGAGCCATGCGCGGGTGCGGGCGCGGTCGCACTCGGGGCGGCCGGTGACGATGGCGATGCGGCCCAGTTCGAGCTTGGGCAGCATGGCCCGTGGTTCAAGCGCATCGCGCCGCAGGAGTGTTGCATCGAGGTCATGCGCGTAGTCGCCCGCGGGAAGATCCCGCAGAAGCACGCCATCAAGATCGATGGCCCACGACGCGTACCCGGACAGCGGCCGGTCCGGCTGATTGCCGGTGGCCGCGAATGCGTTGGTGACGGATTCGCGCTCCCAGGGGAACCACGCCGCGCGACCCGGTGGCATTTCTTGCCCGTAATCGGGATGAATGCGCGACTCGGCATCGTAGGCAAGCGTGAAGACTGCAACATCGTGGCCGGCGCGGCGCAGAAACGCCAGGCAGTCGGCCAGGGTGGTTCCGCGTCCCGCGATGTCCTCCACCAGCAGCAGCCGGCTCGCCGGCGGTGGCTGCGCGATCGTGCGCCATGAGGCGCGGCGCTCGGAGCGCGCATAGGACATCGCGAACAACGGGACATCGAGCGCCGTGGCCGCCATCACGCCGGGAATCAGCCCGCCGCGCGCGATTGCCACCACGGCATCGAACGCGCTTGCGCGCCAGCGCGGCACGTACGCCAGCACTGCCGCTTCGACGCGTGCGTAGTCGTAGGGGAGGGGAAGGCGCGCAGCCATCGTGGGCGGATCGGTTGGTACGCGATTGACGCGCATGCTCGAAGATGTCGATACGGGTATTGCCGGCGTTGCGGAAATTGCCGCGACGCGGAAGTATCCGCCGGTTCGCGACACTTGCGAGTGTATCAGCGAACGTACGCCTCGCGGCTAAGCTTCCTGTCAACTATTGTGATTATGATTGTTGGCTGCTTATTTGTGATTTTGTATTTCGACGAGGTAGCCACCTGTCCGGCCGGTGTTCTTGACGCTGTAGCCTGACGTGTCCGGCGTCTGTCGGCGGGTGTGGCGTTCGGGGGCGTATGGCGCGGTAACTCTTGTATTCCGTCCAATTGAACTTAGGGTAAACGCTGATCACCCGATGTGAAATTTTTCTTTTTTTAATTTTTATCAGCATATATTTTTGAATTCAAAATCCATATCGTGATGGCTGCCGCGGTTTCCCAGACGCGGGCGTGGTTGCCGGCATGTGGCTTCCAAGCAGTATCGATGCGCGGTTTTTCAGTGGCGGTGGTATTCGGGACGGTGGTCCGGCGATGCGCGCGTTCTGCCACGTCGCGGCGGTTGGAATCACAGTGGGACAACCAAGGAATTGGGTTTTTAGATCAGCCGTTCGCCGCGCCAGAGTTCGAATCGTTGCTCTGCGGGCAATGGCAACTTTCAGGAGACACTTATGAAAATGACTCGGCGCCAGATGATCCTCGGATCGGCGGCAACGTTATCGCTGTGGACTGCCGGTGGATTGCCGGGCTTGTCGCTGGCCCGCGCGGCCGATGTGAAAACACTCAAGATATCGCATCAATTCCCCTCGCAGGGCGATTTCCGCAACGACCTGTGCAAGCGGTTCGGTGCCGAGGTTGAAAAGCGCACCAACGGCGCGCTGAAATTCCAGGTGTATCCCGGGTCGTCCCTGATGAAGACGGAGGCGCAGTTCAATGCCGTGGAAATGGGCGCGCTGGACTTGACGTTGTACCCGCTGCCGTACGCCGCGGGCCATGTGCGGGAATTGGGCATTGGTCTGATGCCCGGCCTGGTTACCTCCTATGCCAACGCCACCGCGTGGAGAAATGCCGATATCGGGAAGGCCCTGGTGCAGCTGCTCGACGCCAAGGGTATCGTCATGCTCAGTTGGGTGTGGCAGGCCGGCGGCGTTGCCAGCCGCCCGAGGGCGATCGTCGAGCCCGCCGATGCCAAGGACCTGAAAATTCGCGGTGGCAGCCGCGCCATGGACCGCATGCTGGAAGCGGCCGGTGCCTCGGTGATTTCTCTGCCATCGAACGAACTCTACGCCGATATGCAGACCGGCGTCATGGATGCGGCGCTGACTTCCTCAACCAGCCTCATGTCGTTCAAGCTGGACGAGGTCTCGAAATTTTTGACCGCGCCAAGCCACGAGGCTGCCTATTGGTTCATGCTGAACGGTCTGCTGATGTCGAAGGACTCCTTCAATCAACTCAGCAAGGCGCAGCAAGATGTCATTCGACAGGTCGGCGCCGAGATGGATCCCTACGACGTTCAGGGGGCGGAGGCTGACGATCGATCGGTGGCCGCCGTGTATGGAAAGGCCGGCGCCAAGGTGGTGAGCCTGGATAAGGCAACTGTTCAGAAATGGCGCGAGATTGCGCGGAACAGTGCGTGGAAAGACTACGCGGCCCAAACCAAAGACTGTGCCAGGTTTCTCAAACTGGCGCAGCAGGTACAAGCATGAGTGTCGCGGCCGACAGGGTGAGCGACGTCACCGAGGCCGCGATGACCACCCCCCTGCCTGTGGTGGGCGGCGTGCTGTATCGGCTGCTGCGCCGCGTCTGTACGCTGCTTCGCATCGTGAGCATGCTGGCCACCGTCGCCGCCGCGGCGGTGCTGAGCTACAGCGTGTTCGCTCGCTATTGGCTGAGGATACCGACAGATTGGGAGGACGAGGCTTCCGTGTTCTTGCTGGTGGGGGCAACCTT
>SCQX01000062.1 GCA_004298545.1 Candidimonas sp.
GCGGTGCTCGACCAGTACGACAAGCGCGTACTGCTCACCACCACGCAGTACGATTCTTCCAAAGAGATGCCGTTCATCGAAATCCTGCTGCATCAGAAAGTCGATGGCCTGCTGCTGACCGTTGCCAATGCGCGCAACTGCCCGGCGCTGGCCCGGCTGGCGGAAGAAAAAGTGCCCTACGTCCTGATGTACAACCATGCGCCGGGCCACGCGACCGTGTCGGTCGACGACCGCGCCGCGGCGCGCGACGCCGTGCGCCACCTGATACGCGCCGGCCATCGCCGCATCGCCATGCTGGCGGGCTACCTCACCGCGTCCGACCGCTCGGCCCTGCGTCACCTGGGGTACCGCGACGCCATGGCGCACGCGGGCCTGGCCCCGTTGCCCCTGGCGGAAGTCGACTTCGGCGCGCACTCGCTCGACACCCATTTGCACCAGTGGTTCGACGGCCCGGCCAATCCCCCGAGCGCGATCTTCTGCAGCACCGACATGCTGGCGCTGGGCGTCATCAAGTCGCTGCGCCAGCGCGCACTGCGCACTCCCGACGACGTGTCGGTCATCGGTTTCGACGGCCTGGAATATGGCCAGCTCATCGAGCCCACGCTGGCCACCATCAGCCAACCCAACGAGGCCATCGGCCGCGAAGCGGCCAACCGCCTGCTCGCCGATTTCGGCGGTGGCCCGGCCGCCACCCAGTCACTGGTGCTGCCGCACCGGTTGCTGGCGGGCGGCACGGTCGGCCCGGCGCCCCAGGAGCCGCAGTGAATCACCCTATCGACACCCCATCGATGACGAATACCCCCTCTGGCTATTCGACTCTGTTCAACAACCAAGGAGACCATCCATGATGAGAATTCCATTGCGCGGGCTGCTGGGCCTGCTCGCCCTGACCGCCGGGCTGTACACCGGCGCGGCCCAGGCGGAAAAACTCGCCATCTGCTACAACTGCCCGCCGCAGTGGGCTGACTGGGCCGGCGAAGTGGCCGATATCAAGCGCGACACTGGCGTCACTGTGCCGCTCGACAACAAGAATTCGGGGCAGGCGTTAGCGCAGATCATCACCGAAAAGGCAAGCCCCGTTGCCGACGTCGTGTACCTGGGCATCAGTTCCGCCATCGCGGCCATGAAATACAACGTGCTCGGTACCTACAAGCCGAAGTACTGGGACCAGATTCCCGCCGATCTGAAAGACCCGAACGGCCACTGGTTCGCCATCCACTCGGGCACCATCGGGCTGTTCGTCAACAAAGCGGCTCTGGAAGGCAAACCGGTGCCGCAATCGTGGACCGACCTCCTCAAGCCGGAATACCGCGGCATGGTCGGCTATCTCGACCCCAGCAGCGCGTTCGTGGGATACGCCGGCGCCATCGCCATCAACCAGGCACTGGGCGGCACGCTCGACAA
Source organism: Candidimonas sp. (assembly GCA_004298545.1). Classification (GTDB taxonomy): domain Bacteria; phylum Pseudomonadota; class Gammaproteobacteria; order Burkholderiales; family Burkholderiaceae_B; genus SCQX01. The sequence goes on from SCQX01000062.1 coordinate 1,405, forward strand.
CTTCAAGCCGGCCATCGAATACTTCAAGAAGCTGAAACGGAACCACCCCATCGTTCCCAAGCAAACCTCGTACGCGCGCGTCCTGTCGGGTGAAATCCCCATCCTCATCGACTTCGACTTCAACGCCTATCGCGCCAAGTACAAAGACCACGCGGATGTCGCCTTCGTCATTCCCACGGAAGGAACGGTCTCGTTCCCCTACGTGATGGCGATGGTCAAGGGCGCGCCCCACCCGGCCGAAGCCCATACCGTGCTGGACTACGTGCTGTCCGACAAGGGCCAGGCGCATTGGGCAAGCGCATTCCTCAAACCTGTGCGCAACGTGAAGATTCCGGCCGACATCGAGGCGAAATTCCTGCCGGCGTCCGATTATGCGCGCGCCAAGACCGTCGACTACAACAAGGTGGCGGCCGAGCAGGAGCCCTTCCAGCGCATGTACCTCGATCAGGTGCGCTAGGGGCCAATGAGCGGCACGACGAACCGGCCATGCGCGACCTGACCCTGCCGACCCGCTGGCGCACGCTACTGCTGCTGCCGGCGCTGATCATCTTCACCGCGTTCTGGCTCATCCCGATCGCGGTGCTGGTGCGCATCAGCGCGGGCGGCGACTTCATCCGCACCTACCGTGCCATTCTCAGCGACTCGCGGTATCTCACCAGCCTGTGGCAGACGGTGGCGCTGTCGCTGATCGTCACCGTGGCCACGATCATCCTGTCGGTCATCGTCGGGCTGTTCCTCACGCACAACGAATTCCCGGGGAAGCGTCTGCTGGTCTCGCTGCTGACGCTGCCGCTGGCCTTCCCCGGTGTCGTGGTTGGCTTCATGGTGATCATGCTGGCGGGGCGTCAGGGCGTCATCGGCGACGTCAGCCAGGCACTGTTCGGGCACAAGCTGGTATTCGCCTACTCTATGTCCGGCCTGTTTCTGGGATACCTGTACTTTTCAATACCCAAGATCGTGCTCTCCGTCATGGCAGCCGCCCAGTCCATCGACCCGGCGCTGGCCGAGGCGGCGCATTCCCTGGGCGCGGGCTCGTGGGCGGTGATGCGCGATGTCACCCTGCCGGCCCTGCGGCCGTCGCTCATCGCGTCGGGCGCCATCTGTTTCGCCATTTCCATCGGCGCATTCGGCACTGCGTTCACACTGGCGACCGACATCAATGTGCTGCCCATGACCATCTATACCGAATTCACCCTGAATGCCAACCTGGTCACCGCCGCCGCGCTCAGCGTGATACTGGGCATCGTCACCTGGGCCATGCTGCTATTGGCGCGCAACGCGGCCGGCACCACGATGGTGGCGGGGGGATGATGACACTCAAACAACGGCTCCTGTTCACCGCGCAGCTTGCGGTGACGCTGTCCATCTGCGCGTTTCTCTTCGTACCGGTCATCGTATCGGCGGTCACGGGGTTTTCCGTGAATTACTTTCGCGGCCTGTCGGCGGGGCTCACCCTCCGGTGGGTCACGCAAGTCGTCACCGATTATCACGGCGCCATCGTCAATTCGCTGATCGTGGCGGGAACGACGCTGGTTATCGTGCTGCTGGTGGGCATACCCGCCGGCTACGTGCTGGCGCGCTGGGAAAGCCGCCTGGCGCGCCTGATCGAAGAACTGATCACGCTACCCATCGCCCTGCCCGGGCTCGCCAGCGCACTGGCCATCATCAGCGTGTACGGCGGGGTGCGCGATTTTCGCATCAGCCTGTGGTTCATCGTCGCCGGCCACGTCATTTTCACACTGCCGTTCATGGTGCGATCGGTGGCCGCCGACTGCGCCAGCCAGAACATCAAGCTGCTGGAGGAAGGGGCCGCCAGCTTGGGCGCGCGCTTCTCCCAGCGCTTCGCCACCATTGTCGTGCCCAACATCCACGCTGGCATCCTGGCGGGGGCGCTGATGGTCGTCACCCTGTCGCTGGGCGAATTCAACCTTACCTGGATGCTGCACACGCCGCTCACCGAAACGCTGCCGGTGGGCCTTGCCAACGCCTACGCGTCACTGCGCATCGAAGTGGGCAGCGCCTACACCACCATCTTCTTCGCCATCGTCATTCCGCTGCTGCTGGTGATGCAGTCGCTCGACAAGCCAAAGAAGCGCAAGCGCTGAGGCCATGATGAAACTCGATTCCATTGCCATCACACTGGAAAACTGCGCCAAAACCTACAGCCAGAAAAACCGGGTGCTGCAACCGATCAACCTGCGCATCGAAGCGGGAGAAACGCTGGTGCTGCTGGGCCCCTCGGGCTGCGGCAAGACAACGACGCTGCGCCTGATCGCCGGGCTCGAACGGCCCGATCCGGGCGGGCGCATCCTGTTCGGCGACGACGACGTCACGCAACAGCCCATCGAAGAGCGCCGTGTGGGCATGGTGTTCCAGAACTACGCCCTGTTCCCCAACTTCAGCGTGCGCGAGAACGTCGGCTATGGCCTGAAAATCAAGAAGACCCCGCCGGCCCGGCGCCGCAAGCGCACCGACGAACTGCTGGCGCTGGTGCACTTGAGCGAACATGCCGGCAAACGCATCGACCAGTTGTCGGGCGGGCAGAAGCAGCGCGTGGCGCTGGCGCGCGCCCTCGCCCCCGAACCGCGCGTGCTGCTGCTCGATGAGCCGCTCACGGCGCTCGATGCCAAACTGCGCGAAACACTGCGCGCCGACATGGACCAGCTCCTGCGCAACCTGAACGTCACGACCGTGTACGTCACGCACGATCAGGCGGAGGCCATGGTTCTGGGCGATCGGGTCATCGTGATGAGCGCCGGCCGCATCGAACAGGTGGGCGCGCCGCGCGACATCTATTTTCATCCGGTCAACCGTCACGTTGCCCACTTCCTGGGCTCGGTCAACGCGCTCAGCGGAACCTACCGCGACGGCGCGTTCCACATGCAAGGCGGCCACTTGCCCTGTCCGCCGGGGGCCGATGGCCTGCCCGAGCTCTTCTTCCGCTCGGAAGACGCGGAACTGGTTCCCGCCGAACAGAGCAGCCTGCGCGGCACCGTCGCGCAGGTACAGTTTCTCGGTGAGCGCACACGCGTCTACGTGGACGGCGCGACGGCGGGCAAAGCCGTCTGCGTCGAAACCTCGAACCGCTGCGACGTCGAAACCGGCCAGCCCGTTGGCCTGCACATCGCGCCCGAACACCTGCTGCTCATCGGCAAGGACTGACCCATGCTTCTGGCCCAGATCACCGACCTCCACATCAAACGCCCCGGCCGGCTCGCCTACCGCAAGGTCGACACCTCCGCCTATCTGCGCGCCTGCATCGGCAAACTGAATGCCCTGCGCCCTTGTCCCGACGCCGTCGTCATCACGGGAGATCTGGCGGACTTCGGCGGCGCGGAGGAATACCGCTCGCTGCGCGGCATGCTGTCGGCGCTGACGATGCCTTACTACCTCGTGGTCGGCAACCACGACGACCGCAAGGCGCTGCGCGCGGCGTTTCCCGACCACGCTTACCTGCGGGGTGCTTCCGAATATGTACAGTACACCGTCGACCTGGGGCCGCTGAACCTCATCGCGCTGGATACACAAGACCCGCCCCACAGCGGCGGGCGCCTCGATGGCGGGCGCCTCGACTGGCTGACCAGCCAGCTTGCGCGTTACGGCGGCCGATCGATACTGATCGCCATGCACCACCCTCCCTTCCTTTGCGGCATAGGCCACATGGACGCGCAAGGGCTCGATGCCCACGACGCGCAGGCGCTCGAACACATCGTCGGCGCGCACTCGAACATCGAGCGCCTGATATGCGGACACGTGCACCGGCCCATATTCACCCGCTTCGGTGGCACGATCGCCAGCATCTGTCCCTCACCCTCGCACCAGGTTGCCTACGATCTCGCGCCCGGCGGCCCCAGCGCCTTCGTGCTGGAGCCCCCCGCATTCCACGTCCACGCCCGCATCGGCACACGCTGGATCACGCACACCGTCTATGTCGACGACTACGGCGGCCACTACCCCTTCTACGATGCCGCTGGCAAGCTGATCGACTGACACCCCCGTTACCTTTTCGCGGCAATGCGCGTCTAATGATGAGTAAAGCATCGCGACAGACGCGTTCAACCCCAATACATACGCCGGCGTCGTCGGTACGGCGCCAACCCCAGAAAAGGAACATCATGTACGCATCACAACGACACGCCCTATTGCCCGATATCCAGTCGCGCACCGATCCGCGCGGGCTCGCGCTCGACCAGGTCGGCATCAAGGGCGTGCGCTACCCGGTCACTATCGACACGCCCGCGGGTCTGCAACCGACGGTCGCCACGTTGACCATGACCGTCAGCCTTCCGGCGGCGGCAAAAGGCACCCACATGTCGCGTTTCATCGAAGTGCTGGCGGCGCACGCCGGCGCACTCGACCAGGCCGGGTTCCGCACGCTCGTGCACGACATGCTGCGGCGCCTGAACGCCGACGCCGGTTCCATCACGATGGCGTTTCCGTATTTCATCCGGAAAACGGCGCCCATATCGGGCGAGGCGAGCCTGCTCGACTACGATGTCGTGTGGCACGGCGAATTCCGCCACGACGATACTTACCATTTTCACGTGCACGTGACAGTCCCCGTCACCAGCCTGTGCCCGTGCTCGAAAGAAATCTCCGACTACGGCGCCCACAACCAGCGCTCGCTCATCGGCATCGAGGCCGAACTCGCGCGGAACATGCCGCTGGAGGATTTGGTCGGCATCGCGGAGCGCAACGCGTCGTGCGAAGTGTATGGCCTGCTCAAGCGCCCCGACGAGAAATACGTCACCGAGCACGCCTACGACAATCCGAAATTCGTTGAAGATCTGGTGCGCGACGTCGCGCTGGCCCTTGAACACGAACCGCGGGTCGCGGCCTGGCGAGTGGAGGCAGAGAATTTCGAATCCATCCACAACCACTCGGCGTTCGCCAGCGTGTCGAGCCGCAACGCGCTCGGCCGCCCGGCCGTGTATGCGGTAAAGTCGTAGCTGCCGTTCGCCTCCGACGCGCCGCCATTCGACGCCGTACATCGATATCGCGGCAGCGCCGGCGCATTCTTCCCACTTGCTCCGGAGCCCTGCATGAGCACCTATACCGTCGCCTTCAAAAAACACCGTGAAATCGCCAACCGGACCCTGGCCTTCCATTTCGAGAAGCCGGCGGGTTTCACCTTCAAACCGGGGCAGGCCATCGACATCACGCTGCCCGCGGCAAACCCGGCGGCCGGCGGCGATGCCCTGCTGCACACATTCTCGCTGGTCAACGCGCCGTTCCAGGACGAAATCGTCATCGCCACCCGCATGCGCGACAGCGCCTTCAAGCGCGCGCTGGGGCAACTGGCGGCGGGAACCACCGTCAAGCTCGAAGGCCCCGCGGGTTCTCTGACGCTATCGGGCAAAAGCACGCGTCCCGCCGTATTCCTGGCGGGCGGCATCGGCATCACGCCGTTCCACAGCATGCTGCAGCAGGCCGCGCACGACCAGTCGCCGCGGCACCTGACGCTGCTCTACTCCAACAGCAGCCCCGAGAACGCGGCATTCCTCGAGGAACTCGAGCAGCTGGCGCGGCGCAACCCCAACTTCCATCTGATGGCCACCATGACCCACATGCAGGGCGCCACGCGCCCATGGCACGGGGAAACCGGCATGATCGACGCGGCAAAAATCAAACAGGTCTGCGCGGGCCTCACCGACCCCATCTTTTATCTGGCCGGCCCGCCGGCCATGGTGGAATCCCTCAGCAGCGAACTGGAAGACGCGGGAATCGACGAGGACGACGTTCGCAGCGAAGAATTCTTCGGATATTAGGGCTGGAGTCGACACGGACGGCGAGGCAAAGAAATACAATTCATCTAGTTGACATTGATGACTTAGATATCTAATATTATCGTGGTTTGATCCATCCACACGAACCACCGAACACAGAACCAAGGAGATCCGAATGATTCACGCCGTATTGCACGATCCCGACGACATGGTTGCCGTCGCCGTCGTCGAAGGCATCCAGGCCGGCACCGAACTGACCGCCTGGGTCATGGACAACGACACCATGACGAAAGTCAAAGCAACGCAAGACATCCCCATCGGGCACAAAGTCGCGCTGAAAGACATGGCCGTCGGAGACACGGTCATCGAGTACGGCTGCGACATCGGGAAGGTCGTCGCGCCGATCAAGAAAGGGCAGCACGCGCACACGCAGAACATCAAGACGAAGCGCTGGTAACGTAACGGCTGCGGCGCCGCCACTGGCGGCGCGCCCGCGACCCGCCACGCGCGGCCCATGGCGACCGCGCCGCTTCATCCCCTCAACACCCTCGAAAAAAGACGCAATCCCATCATGATCAACAAAGACACCACTTTTCTAGGCTACCGCCGCGAGAACGGACGCGTCGGCGTTCGCAACCACGTCATCATCCTGCCGCTCGACGACCTGTCCAACACCGCGTGCGAAGCCGTCGCCCACAACATCAAGGGCGCGATGGTCATCAACCACCCCTACGGGCGCCTGCAATTCGGCGCCGACCTGGACCTGCACTTCCGCACGCTGATCGGGGCGGGTTCCAACCCCAACGTCGCCGCCGTCGTCGTGATCGGCATCGAAGAAGGCTGGACGCAGAAAATCGTGGACGGCATCGCCAAAACGGGCAAGCCCGTCACCGGCTTCGGCATCGAGCGCCACGGCGACCACGACACCATCATGCGCGCCTCGAAAGTCGCGAAAGAATACGTACAGTGGGCATCGGAAAAACAGCGCGAAGTCTGCAAAGTCAGCGAGCTCTGGGTATCCACCAAATGCGGGGAAAGCGACACCACGTCGGGCGCGGGTTCCAACCCCACCGTCGGCAATGCGTTCGACAAGCTCTACAAGTCGGGCGCCACCCTGGTATTCGGCGAAACCACCGAAATCACCGGCGGCGAGAATTTCGTCGCCGACCGCTGCGCCAACGCCGAGGTGCGGGCGAAGTTCATGAAAGTGTTCAATCGCTACCAGGACGTCATCAACGCGCACAAAACGTCCGACCTCTCCGACTCGCAGCCCACCAAGGGCAACATTGCCGGCGGCCTGACGACCATCGAAGAAAAGGCGCTGGGCAACATTCAGAAAATCGGCAAGGAATGCAAGGTTGACGGCGTCCTCGACAAGGCGGAAACCCCCACGCACTCTGGCCTGTGGTTCATGGACTCGTCCTCGGCCGCGGCCGAAATGGTTACGCTGTGCGCGGCGGCGGGTTACGTCGTCCACTTCTTCCCCACGGGACAGGGCAACATCATCGGCAACCCCATCCTGCCGGTCATCAAACTCAGCGCGAATCCGCGCACGGTGCGCACCATGAGCGAGCACATCGATTTCGACTGCTCGCCCCTGCTGCAGCGCGAAATGAATCTCGACGAGGCCGGCGACAAGCTGCTGGAAAAGATGTTCGCCACGGTGAACGGCCGTCTGACGGCGGCGGAAGCGCTGGGCCATCGCGAATTCGTCATGACGCGTCTGTACGAAAGCGCCTGATGGAACGTACCCACAAGGTGTAATCTTCAGCTAGAGGCAACAACCGGCCGGGCCTGATTCATGCGGCGTATCGTTCGATGGCATGACGGGCCCGGCCTTTCGCAGGCACGGTTCCAATTATCATAGTCGCGCGGCCATAGCCGCGCGCGCATCGACAAAGCGTCCCGGCAGCAGTGCGCCACCGTCCAACCCTTCCGACGGTCGCTGTCAGGTCACAGGAGACAATCGGAAGGCCCGCGAATAGCGACAGGCATAGCCGAGCCCTACCCGCAAAACCGCCACGCGCGGCAGATCGCCATGGAGGATACAAAGATGACTGAAACGGCCACCCCCCTGCTGGAAGTCAGAGGGGTCACGATCCAATACAAGACGAAAGAACATTTGATCACCGCCACGTACCGGGTCAATTTCGACGTCTACCAATCCGA
>SCQX01000063.1 GCA_004298545.1 Candidimonas sp.
CGCCGTGCCCTCCATCTTCTCGGGATTGCGCCTGGGTCTGGTTTACGCCCTGCTGGGCGTGGTCGCGGGGGAGATCATCGCCGCTGAAAAAGGACTGGGGCAGCTGCTCACCTATCTCGCCGGAAGTTTCGAAACGAATGGCGTTTTTGCCGTGCTGCTGTTATTGGCCTTGCTGGGCGAGGCTCTGACCTACACCACCTCAAGAATAGAGAGATATTTACTCCGTTGGCGATAGCCGCATTGTTCCAATTGTCCAAAACCTGATTGAATCCGCCATTGTTCAAAAGTGTATGTAGCAATCCCCGCCAACCGGCAGATATAGGTGATTGATAAAGATCAAATTACCATTCACGCCGATTCCCATAATCTTGAGTTCCGTTCCATAGGTTCCATCTGGAACCGACAAACTCTGACTCACGATTGGCGACAATTGTATCGGCCTCACGTTGTGTATGACGCGGCCCAATTTTTCTTTATATGAATTCTGTATCAATTGAACGAAGTTTTCGTTGTCCAGATTATTGGCTTGCTCCTCCTCGAACAACGGGAATCTTTTCGTATTTACATAATACTGACTGAAGAATGAATAATGCTCCGCTGTGATGATCCGTTCAACGCAAAGGATTTCACGCCTTCCATGCCGTTCCGCCCTCAACGGCTGCGGTATTGCCGCGGGGGCGGGATAGAAGCGATCGATGACTTTGCTCGTCATGGGGATGAACCGCGTGCCGTCGGCGGACAAGGTGCGGTAGATCCACGGTTCGCCCAAACGCCGCTGGAGCGGTGTAACAAAGGTTCCGGAACCGCGCTTGCGGCGCAAATAGCCATCTTCCACGAGCGAAGCCAGCGCGCGTTGCACCGTTCCAAGACTGAACGAGGTTGCTCCCGCAAGCACTTTTTCGGTAGGAAGTTTTTCGCCGTCCACCCAATACCCGTCTTCTATGGCATTAATGATCGCGCGGCTCACGATGATGTGTTTCGGTTGACCCTTCGTATTTTTAGATTGATAAATATGAAGAAAGTTGAGTTTCTTATCCATGATTCCAACCATCATGAGGGACATGGCGCCTATTCGGGGATGGTACGCAAATGAAAACCATAGGGCTCATTGACACGACACTTCGAGACGCGCACCAGTCATTGTGGGCGACCCGCATGACCACGCCGCATATGATACCAGTCGCTCGACGACTGGATGAAATGGGGTTCGAACAAATCGACCTGGCGGGGGCCATTCAATTCGACGTCTGTGTTCGCTACCTGAAAGAGGATCCCTGGGAGCGTGTACGCCTGATGCGCGAACGGATATGCGAAACCCCCCTGCGCTATTTAGTGAGAAGCAAAAATCTGCTGGCGTTCGATATGGTTCCGGACGATATTCTGGAACTCTGGATCGAACGCATCGTGGCGAATGGATTCCGCGTGGTCGGATCCTTCGACGGCCTCAATAATATAAAGAACATCGTGGCATCCACCCGTACCGCCAAACGGTTGGGCGTCAAAACATTCGGCGCCCTGTCGTACTCGCTGAGTCCCGTTCACACCGACGAACTCTACGTGAGAACGGCAAGGGAACTGGTGAAGAGCAAGACGGTGGACACCATCATGCTCAAGGACGCGGCGGGGCTGCTGACGGTCGACCGCATCCGCACGCTGGTTCCGGCTGTCAAGGCCGTGATCGGGAACATCCCGCTCGAGGTGCACAGCCACTGCCTAACCGGTCTGGCGCCCCTGGTGTATCTGGAAGCCGTGAAATGCGGCGCGGATCTTCTACACACGTCAATCGCGCCGCTGGCCAATGGCGCCGGCCAGCCTTCCACACAAAATATTTTGAAGAACCTGCGATGGCTGGGCTACGACGTACCGATACGCGACGCGGAGATCGATACGGTGAGTGAGCACTTTCGGCGGATCGCCGAGGCCGAGGGCAAACCGCTGGGCGAAGTGCTGGAGTACGACGCGTCGCATTACTCGCACCAGATGCCCGGCGGAATGCTCAGCAATTTCCGATCACAACTGACGCAGGCGGGCCTGATCGACCGCTTCGACGAGGTACTCGTGGAAGTGGCGCGAGTGCGCGAAGAGCTTGGCTACCCCATCATGATTACACCGTTCGCGCAGTTCGTCGGCGCCCAGGCGGTGCTCAATGTCGTCCACGGAGAGCGATATCGCGTCGTCCCCAACGAAGTCAAAGAATACGTGTTGGGGTATTACGGAGAACTGCTGGCGCCCGTTCACCCCGAAGCGCTCGACCGAATCGTCGAAAACGGTTCAAAACGAATCGCGCTGCAACCGGTGGAGCCAGAACCGGCGTTGGCCGGCCTGCGCAAGAAATATCCCAACGCATCGGATGACGAACGCTTGCTGCGCTTCATGTTTGCGGGAACACAGGTTGACGACATGCTGGGCAACAAGGCGCCCATGGACGGATACCGGACGATGCACCCCATCACAGACCTGGTGCGCAGGCTGTCACAGCAACCACGCACTGCCCATATTTACATTTCACGCGGTGATTTCAGTCTGGAAATTTCACAAGCCTGAGAGGAACAGCACCCAATCTTCATGAAGAGGCACAGAGTGAATGACGACTCTTTGAGTTACAGGGACCTGCTCGAGATTATCAAGCTGGTTGAACAAACCGACAAATTCACGGATTTCCGGCTGCGGTGCGGGGATGTGGAGATCGTCCTCAGCCGTGGCGGCGCCGCAATCACCACGGCGAACACCGCCCTCCCATTGCCCGCCACACCAGTGGATACGACCGGAAGCCACGCGGTCCAGTTCCGGGAGGCCGGTCAGGCGATTGCCACGCCGGCCCCAAGCGCTTCGCCGACGTCGCCGCCCCCCTCCCTCAATGCGCCCCCCGCCGAGCGCGTCGACGCCGAGAGCCTCGCCGGCATGGTGGTCGTGAAAGCGCCGATGGTGGGAATCTTCTACCGATCGCCCGAGCCCGGTGCAAAGCCATTCGTGGAGGTCGGTCAGGCGGTAGACGCGCAAGACACGGTAGGGATCCTCGAAGTGATGAAACTGATGAACGCTTTGCCTGCCGAGGCGGCCGGGGTCGTACGAGAAATTCTCGTCACGGACGGGGCAACCGTGGAATATGACCAGCCCCTCGTCGTGATCGAACCGACCCATTGAGAGGAGCGTCATGACGAAACGCATCGGCAGCGTGCTCATTGCCAATCGAGGCGAGATCGCCGTTCGAATCATCCGGGCCTGCCGAGAACTCGGTATCGAGAGCGTGCAAATATTCTCCGCGGCGGATCGCCACTCGATGGCGGTACGCATGGCGGACCGCTCGATCTGCATTGGCGGCGCCAGGCCATCCGACAGTTATCTGAACGTCCAACGGATTCTGGCGGCGGCCTATGCCCTGCGGGTGGACGCCATCCATCCGGGTTATGGCTTCCTTTCCGAGAACGCGGAATTCGCGGATGCGGTCGCCAAAGAAGGCTATTTATTTATCGGTCCCAGCGCCGACGCTATCCGATCCATGGGCGATAAAGCCATGGCGCGCCACTTGGCGCGGGAAGCCGGCGTCCCCACGACGCCGGGCTCGGAGGGCATCACGCGGGATGCAAAAGAGGCGGCACGATCGGCCGAGGCCATCGGCTACCCCGTTCTGCTCAAGGCGTCGGCGGGAGGTGGTGGCCGCGGCATGCGCATCGTTCACGATGCTGCCGCGCTGGAGAAGGCGTTTCTCGAGGCGTCGCGCGAAGCCGTGGTTGCCTTCGGCAACGGCGACATGTACCTCGAGAAATTCCTGACCAAAATTCGCCACGTGGAAATCCAGATCCTCGGCGACGGGGAGCATGTCATCCACCTTGGAGAACGCGACTGCTCCACACAGCGGCGCAACCAGAAGCTGATCGAGGAAAGTCCCTCGCCCCTGCTGACACCGCAACTACGGGAGCAGATGTGCGGCGCGGCGATCGACTTGTGCCGCCACGTTCGATACCGCAATGCGGGAACCATCGAATTTATTCTGGATCCGCCATCGCAAAAGTTCTACTTCATGGAGATGAACACGCGCATCCAGGTCGAGCACCCCGTGACGGAAATGGTTTCGGGCGTCGATCTGGTCAAGGCGCAGTTGCGCATTGCCGCGGGCGATGGCATCGGCCTCGAACAGAACGACGTCCACTCGTCCGGACACGCGATCGAGTGCCGTATCAACGCGGAAGACACGGCGCACGAATTTCGTCCGCAACCTGGCCGCATTACCGCCTACACCCCTCCAGGCGGCATCGGGGTACGCATGGACAGTCACCTATTCGATGGATACGTCATCCCGCCTTTTTATGACTCCATGTTGGGAAAAGCGGTGTGCTGGGGGCGGGATCGCGCCGAGGCGATCGCCCGGATGCGGCGCGCACTGGCGGAACTTCAAATCGACGGGGTATGTACCACGCAAAGCTTTCACCAGGCGTTGATCACAACAGACGATTTCATCAACAACCGAATCCACACGCGGTACGTACAGGACGAGTACCTGCCCGCGCATGGCGGGGCGGATCCGGTTGCTCACGCGTAGAGAGGCCCGAATGTTGAACAAGATTGCGGCATCTGCGGCAGAGGCGCTGGAAGGGATCGGGGACGACGCCACCGTTCTCATCGGCGGCTTTGGCACCGCGGGAATCCCCAACGAACTGATCGAAGCGCTGATCGCCACCGGGGCAAAAGGCCTCACGGTGGTCAGCAACAACGCCGGCAACGGAGATACCGGGCTGGCCGCCCTTTTGAAGACGGGCCACGTTCGCAAAATCATTTGCAGCTTCCCGCGCCAAACGGACAGTTACGTTTTCGACGCCTTGTATCGCGCCGGGAAGATTGAACTCGAACTCGTGCCGCAAGGCAACCTGGCCGAGAGGATTCGCGCCGCGGGCGCGGGCATCGGCGCCTTTTTCAGCCGGACGACGGCGGGAACCGATTTGGCCGCCGACCGTGAAACCCGAACGATCAACGGCAAGAACTACGTCATCGAGTATCCAATCCAGGGTGATCTGGCGCTGATCAAAGCGGAACACGGCGACCGCTGGGGCAATCTCGTCTACAACAAGACCGCCCGGAACTTTGGCCCCGTCATGGCGACAGCGGCCGTGAAAACCGTGGCGTCCGTCTACGACGTGGTCTCAGCGGCTTTGGACCCGGAGACAATCGTCACGCCAGGCATCTTCGTCAACAAGATCGTCAGGATCGAGCGCGGCGCCACTCGCGCGATTGGCGCCCAAGCGAGGGGATGACCATGTCTTATGAACCATTGACAAAAGCTCAGCTGGCCGAACGCGTCGCGCGCGATATTTTCGACGGGGCGACCGTCAATCTGGGGATCGGGCAACCCACGCAGGTTGCCAACCACATTCCTCATGCTCGGGAAGTCATCTTGCATAGCGAGAATGGAGTCTTGGGAATGGGGCCGGCGCCCGCCAGGGGCTTCGAAGACTACGACCTGATCAATGCGGGCAAACAACCCATCACGCTGTTGCCGGGCGGATCGTTCTTCCACCACGCTGACAGCTTCGCGATGATCCGCGGCGGACATATCGATATCTGCGTGCTGGGCGCGTTTCAAGTCAGCATTCGGGGTGATCTGGCGAACTGGAGCACGGGCGACAAGGATGCCATCCCGTCGGTTGGCGGTGCCATGGATTTGGCGGTGGGCGCCAGGCAGACCTGGGTCATGATGAGCCTGTTCACGAAGTCGGACGAGTGCAAACTGGTTCGGCGTTGTTCATACCCGATCACGGCCGTCGCCTGCGTTCGGCGCGTCTACACGGATTTGGCAACACTGGAGATCACGCCAGACGGCGTAAGACTGGTGGACGCCGTGCAAGGCCTGACACGCGATGAACTCTCCAGCCGCGTGGGGCTGCCACTCATTTGACGCGGCACGCCCTTGAATTAAATATCGTGCGCCGCGGCCGAGCCCACGATCCGGCCGTCCCGAATGAGGTACACCTCTTCGGCCAGCGACCGCACATCCTCGGGGTCATGAGTGATCAGGATCATGGGAATCTCCAGCCGTCGCTGCAGATTGGCCAGTTCAATGCGCAGCCGGCGCCTGAGGGCGACGTCGAGCGCAGCCAGCGGCTCATCGAGCAAGAGGATATCGGGCTCGATGACCAGCGCCCGCGCCAGCGCCGCTCGCTGCTTCTGACCGCCCGAGATCTCGTGCGGATAGTTGTTGGCGATCGCACCCAGCTCGAAGGTATCGATCCAGTGTCGCGCGATGGCCGGCAGCCGGCGCCGGCGCGGATTGCGCCAGCTTCGCGTCAAGCCGAAACACACGTTCTGCGCCACCGTCAGGTGGGGAAACAGCGCATAGTCCTGGAACAGGTAGGCCACACGCCTGGCGCGAGGCGGCAGGCAGACGCCGCTGGCCGCATCGAACAGCGTGCGGCCGTTCAGGACGATGCGTCCCGCATCCGGCCGCATCAGACCCGCAATCGCCTGTACGGTGAGTGTCTTGCCCGAACCGGACGGCCCGAACAGCGCGAGACGGCGATGCGCCGATTGAAACGCAACGTCGAGCGTGAATTCGCGCGTACCCGTGACTAGCTTGCGGCGGATCGCAACCCGAACGGCCGCCGGCGCACCACAACGCGACAGCTCGCCAGCGCCGAGCGCCGCGCACCGCGCCGCCGCTTGCCGACCGGCGGTCACAGGCGCACCCTGGCGCGGCCGCGGCGGGAATGGTCCGGCCATACGTAGCTGGCAACCAGCAAGGCCACGATGCACGTCGCGGAGGTGATCAGAACGAGGATATTGGCCAGACCGTCGTCGCCCGCCTGAACCGCTTGATAAATGGCGATGGACAAGGTCTGGGTGCGCCCCGGAATATTGCCCGCCACCATCAGCGTGGCGCCAAATTCGCCCAGCGCCCGCGCAAATGCCAGCAGTACGCCGGCAAAGATGCCGCGCGACGCAAGCGGCAGCGTCACCCGAAAGAAAATGGCCGCCTCGCCCACCCCCAGCACCCGGGCGGCGTTTTCGAGTTGCTCGTCCACGTCTTGAAAAGCGGCCCGCGCCGACTTGAGCACCAGGGGAAACGCCACCAGGCTGGCGGCCACGACAGCGCCTTGCCAAGTGAAGACCAGTTCGATTCCCCAGCGCGACAGCCATTGCCCGAACACGCCACGCCGCCCCAGAAGGACCAGCAAATAGTAGCCCATCACGGTGGGCGGCAATACCAGCGGCAGCGTCAGGAAGGAATCCACGACCTCGCACCAGCGGGATCGCCAGCGCGCCAGCGCGAATGCCGCACCGGCGCCCAGCACCGTGGCGATGAAGGCCGCCGACCCCGCCACCTTCAGCGACAGAATCAAGGGAACTGTGAAATCCGGCATGGTGTCAAAAAGCGCCTCGCCGCGAAGCCCTGGATCGGGATCGCGGCGCAAGCCCCATCAAGGTTTTTCGAAACCGTACTTGGCCAGAATGGCCTGCCCCGCCGGCGACAGCACATAGTCGACGAAAGCGCGCGCCTGCGCGTCGCGGCCTTTGCGCGCAACGAGCGCCATCGGGTACCGCACGGGAATTGGCGAGCGCAAGGTCTGAACCACCTTGACCTTGCCGGGCATGATGGCCGCATCGGTCGCGAACACGAACCCGGCCGCCACTTCATCACGCGCCACGTAATCGAGCGCCTGGCGCACGTCGTTGGCCAGCACCGCCTTCGCCCGCACGATCTTCCACACCCCCGCGGATTCGAGCGCCGCCCGGGTGTAGCGGCCCACCGGCACCGAAGCGGGGTTGCCCAGCGTCACGCGCTTGACGTCCGCGTGGCTGAGATCATCGATCGACCGCACAGGAGACGCGACCCCCGACGGCACGATCAGGACGATCCGGTTCTCGGCGAAATCAACGCGCGACGCCGGGTCGATCACGCCCGCCGCGACCGCCTTGTCCATCGCCCGCTCGTCGGCCGACGCGAATATATCGGCCGGGGCGCCGTTGACGATCTGCCGCAGCACGATATCGGAAGCGCCGAAGCTGAACGACACTTTGGTTCCCGGATGCGCGGCCTGGAATTGCCTGCCCATGTCGGTGAACGCGTTGGTCAGGCTGGCCGCGGCCGCCACCAGCAAATCGCCCGCGCGGGCCGCCGGCATCCACGCCGCCGCGCCAACCAGCACCAGCGCCACCACGTTTTTCAATCTCATGTTTTCCGCACCATTTTTTTCGCGCTACTTCCGACCGGGTCGAGCGCTGCGACGAGAACCACGACGGAATGATTGATCACAACCCCTCGAAATATATATACCTATATAACGATAGTCAAATCAGCCGTGAATCGATGTCGATGGAAGACGCGCTACCGTCCGCGCTGATGCCGCCGGGAAGCGCACGCTGTCACCGGGCCCGCGCATGGTCTAAGCTAGTGTCCATATTCCCGCGCGGGAGCGCGCAACGTGGAGATTACAGATGGCCAACATCAACGAGATCGCACCCGACATTTTTCGAATATCCGTATACGTTCCGGGGATCGATCTGCAGTTCAATGAATTCCTGGTTCGCGACGACGAGCCGCTGCTCTACCACACGGGG
>SCQX01000012.1 GCA_004298545.1 Candidimonas sp.
CTAGGAGCCGACACGAAACAGCTGCTGATGTTCGCGCACGGCAAAGCGGTCGGTCATTCCGGCAATATAGTCGGCAATGGCGCGCGCCTGCTCGACGGCATCGTCGCGCCGGTGGTCCTGTGCCAGCAGGCGCGGATCGTTCATGAAAGCCACGAACAGGTCGCGCACGATGCGCCGCGCCTTCGAGGTCATGCGTATCACGCGATAGTGTCGGTACAGATTCTCCAGCAGAAACGCCTTGAGTTCATCCGCCTGACGGCGAATCGACGCTGAAAACGCCGCCATCGGCGCCGACCGGCGAACGTCGTCGACACTCGCGGGGGCCGCGCCTTGCAAATTCGCCAGCGTCGTCGCGCTCAGATCCAGCACCAGCGTGTTGATCATGGCGCGCACGGTTTCCGCGATGGCGCGGCGGTCTTCCAGATTGGGATGGTCGCGGCACACGCGCGCGTGATGGGTGGAAAAAATCTCCACTTGCCGCAGCTGGTTCAACGTGATCAGACCCGACCGCAGGCCATCGTCGACGTCATGGTTGTTGTAGGCGATCTCGTCGGCGAGGTTGGCGATTTGCGCTTCCAGCGACGGCTGCAGGCGATCGAGGAAACGTTCGCCCACCGCGCCGAGCTGGCGGGCAACTTTCAGCGAGCAATGCTTCAGTATCCCCTCGCGAGTTTCGAAACACAGATTCAGACCGTTGAACGCCGCATAGCGCTCTTCGAGCTCATCGACGATGCGCAGGCTCTGAAGATTGTGCTCGAAGCCGCCCGCTTCGGGCGCCAGTTCGCGCAGGCACGCATTGAGTTCATCCTGGCCCGCGTGGCCGAACGGCGTATGCCCCAGATCGTGCGCCAGCGAAATGGCTTCGATCAGGTCCTCGTTCAACCCCAGATTGCGCGCCAGCGTGCGCGCGATCTGGGCAACCTCCAGGCTATGCGTCAGGCGCGTGCGGAACAAGTCACCTTCGTGATTGACGAAAACCTGGGTCTTGTATTCCAGCAGGCGAAAGGCGTTGCAGTGCACGATACGATCGCGGTCGCGCTGGAATTGCGTCCTGTTCTCGGGCGGCGCTTCGTCGTACCGGCGTCCGCGCGAAGTGTCGGGGCTACAGGCATAGGGCGCGAGCGTCATCATGACGACTCCCGCGCAACCGTGCCTTCCAGCACATCGGCCAGCACACCCTCGGGCACGGTGTGAATCTCCGCCCGACCCATCGCCGGCAGCAGCACGAACCGTAGCTCGCCACCCCGAGTCTTTTTGTCCACGCGCATGAGGTCCAGCCACCGGCGCAGCCCAAAGTCGGGCGCCCGCACCGGGCAGCCAATGGCGTCGACCAGCGCCCGCACCCGGTCGGCATCCGCCCGCGGCAGGCCGAGTACACGCGCCGACAGCTCGGCGGCCTGAACCATGCCGCACCCGACCGCCTCGCCGTGCAGCCATTCGCCGTAGCCGAGACCCGCCTCGATGGCATGGCCGAAAGTATGGCCAAAATTGAGAATGGCGCGCACGCCCGACTCACGCTCGTCCTGCGACACCACTCGCGCCTTGATCTCGCACGAGCGCCGCACGGCGGTGATGATCGCCTCCTGGTCGCGGCGCAGCAGCGCATCGACACTGGCCTCGCACCAGTCGAAGAAATCGGCGTCCGCGATCATCCCGTACTTGATGGTTTCGGCCAGGCCGGCGGAAAGCTCGCGATCGGGCAGCGTGGCCAGCGCGTCGGTGTCGATTTCCACCGCCACCGGCTGGTGAAAGGCGCCTATCATGTTCTTGCCCAGGGGATGGTTGATGGCCGTTTTGCCGCCAACCGAAGAATCCACTTGCGCCAGCAGCGTCGTCGGCACCTGCAGGAAGCGCACGCCACGCATATAGCTGGCCGCGGCAAAACCGCTCATGTCGCCAATGACGCCGCCGCCCAGCGCGACGAGCACCGCCTGGCGATCGATGCCATTTTGCAGCAGAGCGTCGAAAATCTGATTCAGGGTCTGCCAGTCTTTGTGCACTTCGCCATCGGGAAGCTCGACGCGGACGACGGGTTTCCCCGTCCGCGCGAGAGCACGTTCCACGCGCGCCGCATACAACGGCGCCACCGTCGTATTGGTGATCAACGCAACGGAGGTGGTGTCCGCGGGCAGGCTGTCCGCCAGGTGGTCGAGCCGGCCCGGGCCGATATGTATGGGATAACGCCCGCCGGGCGTATCGACGTGAACCGTGATCATGGGGATAATTTGTGACATTGCAATAGCGGAATGAGGGCGCGCACCGTGTGTGACGCGGGTACGGCGCCCGTTTCAAACGTTATGTGGGCGACCTCATCGTACAACGGGCCGCGCGCGGCAAGCAGACTGACAATGCGCGCGCGCGGATCGTCGGTCTGGAGCAGCGGGCGGCTATGTTCCCGGGCGACGCGGCGATACAGCTCGCCGGCGCTGGCGCGCAGATAAACGACGACGCCGCGCTCCCTCAGGCAACGCCGATTCTCGGGGCGGATGACGGCCCCGCCGCCGGTGGCCAGAACGATATTCCGATGCCTGGTATACTCGTCGATCAACTGCGATTCGCGACGGCGAAACCCCGCTTCGCCTTCTATTTCGAAAATCAGCGACACTTTCACACCACAGCGCGCCTCGATCTCGTGATCGAGGTCGACGAATTCCCTCCCGACCGCCCGCGCCAGCTGACGCCCCACGGTCGTTTTTCCGGCGCCCATCATCCCGACGAGAAACACCGATCGATCATACGGCAACGAAAGCCCGGCGGATTCAACGCCGTTCCGTTCGCGCGCGCGTGTCTGCGTTACCGTTGTCGAAGACCATTTTCCCATTTGTGTATTATCGCATCAGCAGCCGCGCCGGCCCGCCGATGCCTGTTCGCAACACGGCATCACTCGGTTACAGAAACCCGGTGCACAATTCATGATCTAACCTAGGTTGGACTTAAAATCATCCTTCGATGAGTTCTTCCGCCCATTCTTCCAAGGCCGCTTCGGGCGCCGCATCCCGCCCCTGGCTGAGCCGCTTCGTCGTAAAAATCGTCGTATTTTTCGCGGGACTCGGGCTGTGCGGCGCGCTGCTGGGCGCGCTGGCGCTGGCGCTGGCGTGGCCGAACCTGCCCAACCTGTCGGCCATGACGGACTATCGCCCGCGAATTCCGCTGCGCGTCTATACGTCCGACAATGTGCTGATTGGCGAGTTCGGTGAGGAACGCCGCAATGTCCTGCGTTTCGACGAGATTCCCGACGTCATGAAATCGGCCATCCTCTCGGCCGAGGACGACCACTTCTACGAGCACGGCGGCGTCGACTGGATGGGGGTGATCCGCGCGGCCATCGCCAACGTCGTTCACATGTCCAAGGTACAGGGCGCCAGCACCATCACGATGCAGGTAGCGCGCAACTTCTACCTGTCCTCCAAAAAGACGTACACCCGCAAATTCTACGAGCTGCTGCTGACCTACAAGATAGAGGCGACCCTCACCAAGGATCAGATCCTCGACCTGTACATGAACCAGATCTTTCTGGGGCACCGGGCCTACGGATTCGCCGCCGCCTGCCGCACCTACTTCGGCAAGCCGCTATCGCAGATCACCGCCGCCGAAGCGGCCATGCTGGCGGGCATTCCCAAGGCGCCATCGATCTTCAATCCAATTTCCAGCTTCAAGCGGGCCAAGGAACGCCAGGGCTACGTGCTGGGGCGCATGAAGGCGCTGGGCTACCTGACCGACGCCGAATACAAGCGGGCCATGGCGCAACCCATCGTCATCAAATCGGCCGCGGGCACACAATCGGGCGCGTATGCCATTCACGGCGACTACCCGGCGGAACTGGCGCGCCGCCTGCTCTACAACGTGTACCAGGACAACATTTATTCACGCGGCTTCAACATCTACACCACCATCAACTCCAAAGATCAGGAAACGGCGTACCGCGCGGTGCGCGCCGGCATTCTCGACTACACCCGCCGCTCGCGCTACCCGGGCCCGGTTGCCGACATCGATCTCCCCGCCGGCATTGAAAACTCCGCGGCCGAGCTCGACAAGACATTGGACGACGTTCAGGAAAAATATCCTGACGACGGCGGGCTGCTGACCGGGGTGGTTCTGTCGGCCAGCCCATCGAAGGTCGTGGTGGCCCGCTCGTCTCAGGAAATCGTCGACGTCGACAACAAAGACGCCTTGCGCGTCATCGCCCGCGCATTGAAGAAGAACGCCAGCGCGAAGGAAAAAATCGAACGCGGGTCGGTCGTGTACCTGCATCAATACGACGGCCATTGGGAAATCATCAATATGCCTACTGTCGAGGCGGCATTCGTGGCCGTGAGCCCCGAGGACGGAGCCGTCCTGTCGCTGGTCGGCGGGTTCGATTTCGGCGTCGACAAATTCGACCGCGCCACCCAGGCATGGCGCCAGCCCGGCTCGGCGATCAAGCCGTTCATTTACGCATCGGCACTCGAACGCGGGCTGACACCGGCCACGCAAATTTCCGACGAGCCATTCATGCTCACCGCCGCGCAAACGGGTTCCAAGGCATGGGCGCCGAAAAATTACGGCAACCACTACGAACCCATGCTCACCATGCGGCAGGGCTTGTACAAATCCGAGAACATGGTGGCGATCCGCATCATGCAAGCGGTTACCCCGAAGTACGCGCAGGAATACCTGATGCGGTTCGGGTTCGACAAATCGCGCCAGCCGGCGGTGCTGCCAATGGCCATCGGCGCCGGCACCGTCACGCCGCTACAGATGGCCGGCGCCTATTCCGTCTTCGCCAATGGCGGCTATCGCGTGCCGCCCTATCTCATCGAGCGCGTCACCGACAGCAGCGGACGCGTCATCATGCAGGCCAAACCCACCACCGCCGGCGACCCCGCGGCGCGCGTCATCGATCCCCGCACAGCCTACGTCATGGACGACATGATGCGGGGAGTCGCCACGTACGGCACGGGCGCGCGCGCGCATCAGGTGCTCAAGCGCGACGACGTGGGTGGCAAGACCGGCACCACCAACGATTCCCGCGACGCCTGGTTCGCCGGCTTCACGCCCAAACTGGTGGGCATCGCCTGGATGGGCTTCGATCAGCCGAAGTCGCTGGGCAGCGGCGAAACCGGTGGCGGCGCGGCGCTGCCCATCTGGCTGGATTTCATGAAAATGGCCCTCAAGGGTCAGCCGGAAACCCCGCCCGGGCCTATGCCCGATGGCCTCACCAAAATCAATGGCGACTACTACTTCGACGAGTTCCCTCCCGGCAAAGCGGTGGCGCGGGTCGGGCTGCCGTCGCCGTCCGACACGCCGGGCACCCCCGGAACCCCCGATGGTATCGGCGCGCTTCTCAATCAACTGGGCTCCGCGGCCCCGGCACACGCCCCCCCCACGTCGACCAGCGGCGGGGCACAGGCACTGCCGGTCCATTTCTAGCGAAGCCTGGGTACCCGGTACGCCGAGCCCGATGCGGCGGCCGGGTGGACGTGTTCAGAACTTCCCTAGTATCCTGTCGCGTATCGTTCCATCCTCACGAAGGTTTTTTTTCATGCGAACCGTTTCCCACCGGGCACTCGGCGGGCACTTGGGCCGCGTGCTGGCCGGTGCGCTGTTGTCGACCGCGCTGTGCGCTTGCGGCTACAAAGGGCCGCTGACCATGCCCAAACCATCGCCGCCCCCGGAATCCCTGACCAAGCCTCCCGCTCTGCCCAACCCGCCCGCCAACCCAGACGCGGCGGTGCCATCGCCAGTGCAATGACCACACGCTGACGCATGACACCGCTTTCATACTTTCCGTACCGGAACGGCACCCTGCACGCCGAGGCGGTACCGCTGCCGAAACTCGCGCTGGAATTCGGCACGCCAAGCTTCGTCTATTCCCGCAACGCGCTACGCGAGGCGTGGGCAACCTATCGCCACGCGGCGGGCGATCGCGACGTGCTGGTCTGCTATGGCATGAAGGCCAACTCGAACCTCGCCATCCTGAACGAATTCAAGGAATTGGGCGCAGGCTTCGACATCGTCTCGGGCGGCGAACTGGCACGCGTTCTGGCAGTCGGCGCCGACCCGGCGCAGGTCGTATTCTCGGGCGTCGGCAAACAAGTCTGGGAAATGCAGGCCGCGCTGCGTGCGGGGGTCAAGTGCTTCAACGTGGAGTCGGAGGCAGAGCTCGACCGATTGGCCGCGGTGGCGCGCGACCTGGGCCTGCCCGCCCGCGCGTCGGTGCGTGTCAACCCCGACGTGGATGCGCAAACCCACCCCTACATCTCCACCGGGCTGAAGGAAAACAAATTCGGCATTCCCATCGATCGGGCCGAAGCCGTGTATCGCCGCGCCGCCAGCCTGAAAGGCTGCATCGAAGTGGTCGGCGTGGACTGCCACATCGGCTCGCAGATCAGCGAGGTCGACCCTTATCTGGGTGCGCTTGACAAGCTGCTGGCACTCATCGCGCGGCTGGGGAGCCAGGGAATCGAACTGCGGCATCTGGATTTGGGCGGTGGGCTGGGAATCCGCTACAAGGATGAACAGCCACTCGCCCCCCGCGCATTGCTGGAACGGGTGTTCGAACGCCTGGATGCGAGCGGGCTTGGGCATCTTCAGGTGGTGCTGGAGCCCGGCCGATCGCTCGTCGGTAACGCCGGCATTCTTCTGACCCGGGTGCAATACCTGAAACACAACGACGCCCGCAACTTCGCCATCGTCGACGCCGCCATGAATGACCTCCTGCGGCCCACCCTGTACGGCGCCTGGCATGACGTCGTGGCGGTTGCGCCGCCCCCCCCCGACGCGGTGCGCGCCAATGTCTACGATATCGTCGGCCCCGTCTGCGAGAGCGGCGACTGGCTGGCGCGCGACCGGCGACTGGCGGTCCGCCAGGACGACCTGCTGGCCATTCTGTCGGCCGGCGCCTACGGTTTTTCCATGGCAAGCCAGTACAACACTCGCGCCCGCGCCGCGGAAATTATGGTCGATGCCAGCGCATATCGGGTCGTGCGGCCGCGGGAAACGATCGAGAGCCTGTTTAGCGGCGAATCCACGTGGGCGCCGTGACGGGGTTGGCGCGCACGCGCGTCAACGCATGGCGAACGGCACGTCGAGTCACTCGAAATCGCCCGCGTTGACGTTGACGGCGCGCGCCCGTTGCTTGCCGTGCTTTTCCTGATACATGCGCCGATCGGCCAACTGCATGGCATTGGCCAGCGACCCCGATTCCGAGCGCAACGCCACCCCGATCGATGCGGAGACGTTGGCGTCGGCCAGCGTATGGCGCAGCCGCTCCCGCAGATACGCGACGACATCGGGCGTGACGTCGAACAGGAGCACTGCGAATTCGTCGCCACCCAGCCTGGCCACGCTGTCGTTCGCGCGCAAAACCGACCGAATGGCGCGGGCGGTCGACTGCAGCAGCGCGTCGCCGGCCAGATGGCCGCGCGTATCGTTGATGAACTTGAGGTAATCGAGATCGAGCAAGCCGACGGCAACCTCCACGCCGGTCGCCGCCGCATTGCGCAGCCGCCGATTCCATCCCGCGCGGTTCAAGACCTGCGTGAGCGGATCGATCTGCGCGCGCCGCTGAGTTTCATACACCAGCTTCTCGGTGGCGCTCAATGCCGCATAAAGATTCAGCGTGCGCGCAATGGCATGTAGGCAAAGTTCGATCTCGTGCGATGTACTGTGGACGCCCGGCTGGCTGTCATGCTCCGCCTCGCGGATGCACCCCAGCACGATCCCCGATACCTCTCCGCGTGTGCCGCGCAGACGCGCCCCGTAGGCGTGCGTGGGAGACCAGCCGGAACAGCCGGCTGTCACCAGCGCCTCGTGCTCGACCGCGACCACAGTCCGGCGAACGAGGCTCGGTTCGCGATCATGAACATCCCAACGGTCCGCCAGGCACGCGACGAGCGCGTCGGCGATGGTCGCCCGCTCGCCAATGGCGGAGACGATTTCGGGTTGATCATTCTGGTGGACCGCGACCAGCCAACAACTTGCTGGCAGGAAGGAATTCAGGATCTCGAGCTGCGTCGACAAAACCAGCCGCGCCAGGCCGTTGACACCCTGATTGGGCGCGCCACGACTATCGGCGACAGTCGCCGGTGACATCTGATGGACTCCCTCCGCATTCGTCGGGGCGCCTCTACCTGCCGTGCAGCCCTGAAATGTTTTCGTAGTCACGCGTGGCCCCCGGCAACGACTGTTCGAATGCGAACAGTCACTTGACAGATTCACGCCGCCAGTATCGCAACGGGACGGAAGCCAATGCCGCGCCCGCGCGCGATGCCCCAGCCTTAGCGGCATATCGATACGCGGTGCAACTATCTCTTCCAAATTTTTAACGGAAATTACAAGCGTTTCGCAACAGATAGCCCACTTACACGCGATCGAATACATGTAATTATATATTGCCGCCACGGAAAAAATAAGTAGCGTCAACCCGCAAGACGCCACGGGCGTGGCACGGGTGACACGATCGCGAGCAGCGCTCAGACCTCGCGCGCCAATGCCGGCGCCCGGCGCGCGTGGGTTACCTGCTCGAAGGCATGGCCGATCGACAGCAGCAAGGGTTCGTGAAACGGCCGGGCCATCAGATCCAGCCCCATGGGAATGCCGATGGGCGCCGTCGGCGTCGGGCGCGAGAAGCCCATTGGCAGCGTCAGCGCGGGGAACCCTATCAGACTCGCCAGGATCCCGTTGCGCTGCGCCTGCGAGGCACTGCCGATCGGCACCACCAGACAACGCTGCAGGGGGTAGGCCAGCGCGTCGAGCCGATGTTTCGCCATCAGACTGAATACGCGGCCGCGCAATCGATCGATCGCCACCAGGCGACGAAGATACTCTGGATCGCGGTCCGGTTCATTCACGCCCACCGCTTCCTTGAAAAACGCCAGCGAGCCGGGCAGGTGGGCGCCGGACGCGATGAGAGCCGCCAGATCGCGCACGGGGGGCGCGGGCAGCCGCTTCAAGTAGGCATCGAAAAGATGCCTGAATTCCCACTTCTGCACGTCCAGGTTCTCGATCAGCTCCTCCGCGTCGAAGAAAGGTTCATCGACGGACAGCACCTCGGCGCCCGCGCCGCGCATGGCCGCAATCGCCTGCTCGACCGCCGCGTTCACTTCGCGGTTCTCGGCCGACGTCCCCTGCAGGCCGCGGATGATACCAAACCGCCTGCCGCTCAGGCCGGGCCGCTGGAGACTTGCGGTATAGGTGTCGGGTATCTGCCCGATACACCGCGCCGTCGCCGGGTCTTCCGGGTCATAGCCCGCCAGCGCATCCAGCAGCAGCGCAATATCGAAAACCGTGCGCGCCAGGGGGCCAACCGCGTCCTGCGTCTCGCTGACCGGAATGATGCCCGCCCGACTGATCAACCCCCGCGTGGGGCGCAGACCCACGATGGAATTGGCGGACGACGGCGACCGGATGGAATTCACCGTGTCCGTTCCGATGGCCGCGGCGGCAAACCCCATCGTCACGGCCACGCCCGACCCGCCACTCGAGCCACCGGGCGTGCGGGTCAGGTCGTAGGGGTTCAGCGTCTGGCCCCCCAGTGAACTCTCGGTCAAGCCCGCCAGGGCCAGCTCGTGCAGATTGGTCTTGGCAAGGATGATCGCGCCGGCATCTTTCAGCCGGCGCACCACCGCGCTGTCTCTCGCCGGACGACTGTCCCGCAACCCCAGGCACCCGCCGGTGGTCGGCATCGCGGCCGTGTCGCAGTTGTCTTTCACGGCCACCGGGATGCCGCACAGAGGGCCGCCCGATCCATCCGCCACCGCATGGTCGCAACGAGCCGCAAGTTGCCGCGCCCGGGGGTTGAGCGCCAATACCGCCGCAAGCTTCGGCCCCGCGCGATCCCAGCGCTCCACCCGCTCCAGGCAGGTATCGATGAGCCCAGACACCAAGAGTTCACGCGAACGGATCCCGCGCCGCAGCGCATCGATCGAAGCCTCCGCCACATCAAACGAAACCCCGCCATGCTTGGTCGACATTCTCGATTCCTCCCCCGTTGCGAATCGCGAATCGATTTTGTATTGCGCACCCGGATAAAAAGCAAGCCGCGTGCAGTCGCGCCGGTGACTCTTTCGTAGACAGCCACCGCCGCCAGCCGCGTCGGCACGCCCTGCGAGCCCGCCGTTACCGCTATACTGCCCAAGGATTTCGCCGCGTCGACGATGCTCCTGCAACCCTGCGGCATGCCGGCGCCGCCACAGGCGGGCGGCACGGCGGGTATCGGTCGAACGCGGTCGAGCCATGAACCCCCCATAGGGACCACTTTTTTAGAACCCAACCAAAATATCCGGGCAGGAGACAGGTCATGAAGAAAACAGTCGTCAGAAGCTTTCTGGAAACCACGGCGGTTTCCCTGGCAGTGAGCTTGGCGTTCGTGCCATCCGGCGCGCAAGCCAAGGAGGTCGTCAAGATCGCATTCATCGGACCACTGACGGGCGGCTCCGCCGCCATCGGCCTGGGCGGTCGCGATTCGGCCGATCTGGCCGTCCGCCTGCACAACGCCAACCCCAAGGCCAAGTACACCTATCAGCTCGTCGTGCAGGACGACGAATGCCGGCCCAACATCGGCGTTCAGGTCGCCACCAAGATGGGGGCCGATAAGAGCATCATCGGCGGCATCACGCACTATTGTTCGGCGGTTGCCAGCGCGACGGTGGGGGTTTATCACCGCTTCCACATGCCCGCCATCGTCTGGGGGGCCGTGCTGCCCGAGATCACGTATGGGCACAAGTACCCGGAAGTCTTCCGCGTCAACGGCACCATGATCAACCAGAATGAAGTCGCCGTGAAATTCATGCATAGCCTGGGGTACAAGACCTGGGGTGTGATTCACGACACGACCGACTACGGCAAGGGTCACGACGAGTACTTCAAGCGTTACCTCAAGCAGTACGGCGGCACCATTCTGGCCGACTTCGGCGTCACCGTTGACCAGCAAGACTTCACCACTGAACTTACCAAGATCAAGGAAGCCCACCCGCAGGCCTTGTTCTTCGGCGGCCTCACGCCACTGGGTGTGCGCATCCGCACCCAGATGGACAAACTGGGAGTCGTCGCCACCTTCGAGGGAACATCGGGCATCAAGTCGGACGCCTACATCGCGGGCGTGGGCCCCAAGGTGGCCGAGGGATCGCTCTCATTCCTCGAGGGCGCACCGTTGGAAAAGCTTCCGGGAGGCGCCTACTTCACCGCACAGTATGACAAGCAGAACTACGGCGAACGTCCCGAAGCCTACGGTCCGTTCGCTTTCGTCGCCGCCAACCTGCTGATGAACGCCATCGACAAGGTCGGGCCGAACCGCAAGAAGGTCACCGACGAACTGCACAAAACCAAAGATGTCGACACCATCATCGGCAAAGTCACTTTCGACGATCACGGCCAGAACATCGTGCCGCTGGTGACGAAATACGTCGTCGACGACGGCAAGTGGGTCGTCTGGGAAGACAGTGCTTACGCCAAGGGCACGAAAAAACTGCCGGGGCTGTAACCTGTCCGCGGATTGCTGCCATCGCGCGCCCGGCCGCAATCCGCGCTGAACCTTGGTCCTTCCGGGAAGGAATCGAATGGGTGTCATTGCGCAGTACGTTTTCAACGGCCTCATGCTGGGCATGATCTATGCCATGGTCGCCGTGGGGTTCTCCCTGTTCTTCGGCGTACTGGACGTCATCAATTTCTCGCACGGCGACGTGCTGGTGGTCGGCGCCTTCGCGGGCCTGGCCGCGTCGATCGGCGTGCTGGCCCTGGGCGTCGACTCTCTGTGGCTACAATTGCTGGCCGCGCTCGCCGGTTCGATTTGCGCGACGGCGCTGCTGGGGGCGATCGTCGCAAAATTCCTGGTGCTGCCCTTGCGCAAGGCCGACCCCATGAACACCCTGCTCGTCACCCTGATGCTGGGCACGGTGCTGCGCGAAGCCGTGCGCCTTTTCTATCCCGACGGTTCGAATCCCAAGCGCTTCCCCGCGCTGCTCCCCACGTGGTCGACGAACTTCGGTGGCTTCAACCTGCGGATCGACAGCGTCATCCTGCTGCTCTTCGGCCTGCTGTCCATCGTGGGCGTGCATCTGCTCATCACGCGCACCCGGCTGGGCCGCGCCATACGCGCCGTTGCGCAGGACAGCGAGACCGCGCGGCTCATGGGCATCAATTTCGAAGCGGTGGTGCTGCTGACCTTCGCCATCGGGTCGGGGCTGGCCGCCCTCGCCGGCATCATGAACGGCCTGTACTACAACGAAATCAATTTCAACGTCGGCCTGATGCTCGGTGTGATCGGATTCGCCGCCGCCATCCTAGGCGGCCTGGGCAGCCTGTATGGCGCGGTGCTCGGCGGCTTCATCTTTGCCGGCCTCCAAGTGTTCGGCAGCGTAGCGCTTCCGGCGCTCGTGCCCGGCATCGCCAGCGCCTACAAGGACGTCTTCGCGTTCGCCGTAGTGATCGCCCTCATGGCATGGAAACCCACCGGCCTGATCGCGGAAAGATCCAGTGAGCGGGTCTGACATGAAACAGCACGCGGGAATGTCCAATCGCGCCGCCACCGGGCTGCTGGCACTCACCACGGCAATCCTGACGGTCTATCTCTGGCTGCTGCTGCGAACCGAGAATCAACTGGGCATCGCGGCGCTGCTGGTGGCGGCGTGCCTGGCAATCATCGGGGCGCGGCGACTGGGCTGGGCGACCCGGATCGAACGGGCCAGCGAGGCGCATGGCGGGCAAACGCGGGCCTGGGCGATCGCCGGCGCACTGGCGCTGATCATCGCGCTCTACGATTCCGACTTCCAGCTGCTGATGCTCTGCACAGTGCTGCTCTACACCACGGTCTGCCTGGGCCTGAACATGCAGTTCGGCTTCACCGGCATTCCGAACTTCGCGGGGGCGGCTTTCTTCGGCGTGGGCAGCTACACCGCCGCCGTGATGACGGCGCATACCGGCACCCCCCATCTGCTCATCCTGTTGTCGTGCGGGATCATCGCGGCGCTGGTGGGGTGTCTGCTGATCCTGCCGGTGCTGCGCACGCGCAGCCACTACACAGCGCTGGTCACCATTGCTTTCGGCATTCTCTTCAAGACATTCCTCGAGGTGAACGATTCGCTGGGAGGGCCGCAGGGCTTGCAGGTGCCCGGCATGTCGCTGTTCGGCTATCACTTCAACGATGGCTTCACGATGTTTGGCGCCGACGTATCGTTCTACGCCAGTTACGCCTTGCTGGCTCTGGTGATCTGCGCGCTGGCCTACCTCGTCATCGACGTCCTGCGGCGTTCGTGGATCGGGCTGAGCATGGACGTGGTTCGCACCGACGAGACGGCCGCGGCCGCATTCGGCCTGCACATTGCCCGCTGGAAAGTACTGTCCTTCACCCTCGGCAACTTCATGGCGGGGGTCGCCGGCGGCCTGTACGCCATGGCCACCGCGTTCGTCGCGCCCAACAATTTCACGTTTTCCGACTCGCTGCTGATGGTGTCCATCGTCATTCTCGGGGGGCTCGGCAACAGTCTGGGAATATTGCCGGCGGCCCTCATCGTGCTGGTGCTGCCCGAGAAATTTCAGTTCATGCAGGAGTACCGGTTTCTCTTCTACGCCGCTCTGGTGATCGTCATTCTGCTGTTTCGCCCGGATGGGCTGATTCCGCGCAAGACCCGCCTTTTCTTCAAAAAGGGTGCCGCATGAGCCAACAGAGCGTCTTGGTCGACGCCAATGACCTGACCATGCGCTTTGGCGGGCTCGTCGCGCTCGATTGCCTCAACCTGCGGGTTTTCAAGGGAGAGATCCTGGGTCTGCTCGGGCCCAACGGCTCGGGAAAGACGACCTTTTTCAACGTGCTGACCGGGCTGTACCACGCCTCGTCCGGGCACGTGATTTTCAACGGACGGGACGTGGTCGACAAGACCCCCCAGGAGGTTTATCGAATGGGCGTGGCGCGCACGTTTCAGCGCTCGCGCCTTTCCCTGTCGCTCACCGTGTTCGACAACATCGCCATCGGCGACTATCAGAACATGCGGCGCGGGCTGGTGTTCAACCTGCTCCGGCGGCGCGCCTTCCGCGCGGAATACGACCGCTACGTCGAAAAGGTGCGGGCGCTGCTGCGCATCTTCAGTCCCATGCTGGTCGACCGCCTGTTCGAAGCGGTCGGCACGTTCACCATGATCGACCGCCGGCGCATCGAGGTCTGCCGCGCGCTCATCAACAATCCGTCGCTGCTCTTGCTGGACGAGCCATCGGCGGGCATGACGCGCGACGAAACGGCGGAACTGATGGGCGATATCCTGCAGGTGCGCGGCAAGATGGCAAATCTCACGGTGGTGTTGATCGAACACGAAATGCACGTCATCGAACGCATTACCGACCGTTGTATCGTCCTGAACTTCGGGCAAAAGATTGCCGAGGGGACGTTCGCGCAGATCACTGCCGATCCGCTGGTGCAGACGGCCTACCTGGGTGGAGACGAGGCATGAGCAATCTTGTCATTCGCGGCCTCTGCGCGCGCTACGACACGGTTGACGTTCTGCACGACGTCAACCTGGAAGTCGAACACGGGAAGATCACCTGCATCCTGGGCGCGAACGGAGCCGGAAAAACCACGCTCATTCGCTCCATCTTCGGCCTCACGCTGCCGCGCCAGGGTTCCCTCCAATGGGACGGCAAGGAATTGGCGGGCATGAAAACCCATGAAATCGTCGCCAGCGGCATTTCTTGCATTCCCGAGGGGCGCAAGGTATTTCCGCGCATGACGGTCGCCGAGAATCTTGCGCTGGGCGGGTTCCTGGAGAAGAACGAAGCAACGCTGCGAAAACGCATTGCCCGCATCTACGACATCTTTCCCCGCCTGCGTGAACGCGCCGAGCAGCTTGCCGGCACGATGTCGGGCGGCGAGCAAGCCATGGTGTCGATCGGCCGAGGCCTGATGGCCGAGCCGCGCCTGCTGGTCATCGACGAGCCATCACTGGGTCTGTCGCCGCTCTTCGTCAAAGAAAACTTCAAAGTAATCCAGCGCATCAATGGACTGGGAATCACCGTCTTGCTGGTCGAGCAGAACGCCCGCCAGACGCTGGCCATTTCACACGTCGGCTATGTGCTGTCGCAAGGACGCGTGGTTGCACAGGGCACCGCCCAGGCATTAACCGAAAACGACGAGGTTCGCGCGGCGTACTTCG
Source organism: Candidimonas sp. (assembly GCA_004298545.1). Lineage (GTDB taxonomy): Bacteria > Pseudomonadota > Gammaproteobacteria > Burkholderiales > Burkholderiaceae_B > SCQX01. The sequence goes on from SCQX01000012.1 coordinate 15,120, forward strand.
GCTGAAAGGCTTCCGAAGGCGCCAGCCGCGCGTGGCCCGGTAACACATCGAGGTGCGTTACCGGGCCACGGCCGCGGAGGACGCCGCGCGCCGGCCGGTCGGCCTACAGCGCCCCGTACGAATGCAGGCCCGACAGGAACATATTGACGCCCAGGAAAGCAAAGCTGGTGACGAGCAGGCCAGCCAGGGCCCAATAGGCCGCCAGACTGCCACGCAGCCCCTTCATCAGGCGCATATGCAGCCACGCCGCGTAATTCAGCCAGACGATCAGCGCCCAGGTTTCCTTGGGATCCCACTGCCAGTAGGTTCCCCAGGCGTTGTCCGCCCACAGCGCGCCCAGAATGGTGGCAAGCGTGAAGAACGCAAACCCGATCGCGATCGCGCGATACATGATGTCGTCCAGCACCTCCAGCGCCGGCAGCTTCGCCGCGATGGGCGCGCGGAACATCAGGATGGCGCCCACGACGATTGCCCCGAGGCCGAAATACAGCATCCAGACCGGTGAGAATTCACGGGTGCTGAAAACGAACGGCTCGGCGCACAACACGGCGCCCAGCAGGAAGATGGGCATCAGTTTCGCGCGCGACGCGGTCTGCCCGTGTTCCTTGACCAGGTAGGCAAAGCCGGTCATGGCGGCAAGTGAAAAAGTGCCGTAACCGATGAAATTGGCGGGCACGTGCAGCTTCATCCACCAGCTCTTGAGCGCCGGCACCAGCGGTTCTATCTGGTAGGCATCGCGGGTGAACGAATACCACAACAGGAATACGACCGCCGAACTGACCACCATCAGGACGAAGCCGCCGAGCGCGCGCGTGGCGTAGCGGCGCTCGTAATACAGATAGAACAACGCGGTGATGAGTGAAAAGAGGACGAAAACCTCGTACAGATTGCTGACCGGGATGTGGCCGACATCAGGCCCCAGCAGATAGCCTTCGCGCCAGCGCACCAGCAGGCCCGTTGCGCCGAAGTACACGGCCCCCCAAGTGAAGACCGTGCCGAGCCACGCCGCCGTGTTGCTCATGAAGCCGATCCAGTAGCACACCGTGGCCAGTATGAATAGCGAACACATCCAGAGGATGGCCGTCTGCGACGAGAACAGGTACTTCAGGAAAAAGGTGGTGTCGGCGCGCGCCAGATTGCCATGCGCGAGGCCCGTGCCGTCGCTGTACAGCCAGACTGCAAACAGCGCCGTCAGGCCGCTGGCGATGATCAGGTAGCGCATGGGCCGCCACATCCAGCCGAGCCAACTGAATACCGCCACCGTGCCGACCAGGATGACCTTGGCGTAATAGTTCATGTCGGTGCCGTAATTGAGCATGGCATACGCCGCGCTCGATGCCAGCGCCAGGAAGAAGAGGGCGTCGGTCCAGTCGGGTTTGCCGCGGCCGCCGCGAGAATCGCCACTCGCGGACATTGCCTTGTCCCACATTGGCACCAGCCGTGGTTTGGTCAGAGTATTGGACATGGATGAACCTCTCTTTACATGGAAAGACGGCGGACGGCGTTCTTGAAATTCTCGAAATCGCGTTCGAAGTCGATATTCCGACGCTGCGACGTCATGGCCGCCTGCAATTCGCTGCCCGCTCCCGCGGGTTTGACCCAAACCCAGATACGGCGCTCACGAATGAAAAACATGGAAAATATGCCGATGACCAGAAACAGGCAGCCCAGCAGGACGATCGCCGTCCCCGGGCTGCGCGCAACCTGAAACACGCTGGCCTGTATGTGATGGAAGCCTTGCAGCGACATGAATACCGGTGCAGGATAATCCGGAAGATTGGCCAGGGCAAGCAGCGCCGTCTGGATCCATTTTTCAGCCTGCGCGCCCGCTGGGCCGGTGTAATCGATGGGTGCCAGCCCGGCCTTCGCACGCTCGATGTCGCGCAATTCCGTCAGGGAAAGCTGGATCATGGGCACGGCAAAGCTCATGATCTTCTCGCGTTCCGCAACGGGCGCGCGCTCGACGATGCCATTGAATCCCGCTTTCGCAAAAGTTTCCAGTGCGCCCTGCGCTGCCTTGGCCAGCAGCGACCCCTGGATCGTGGCCGTTGAATTCTTGGCGGCAAAACGGGCGGCTGCTTCGGCACGCATGGCCGGATCGTTCAGCGCCGCACGCAAACGCATGAATTCGGCAACCGAGTGATCCGCGTCCGCCGGAATTCTCAAGTAACGATAACTCTGACCCGGCGCCTCGCGCACACCCGCCAGGAATACGGAAATACCATCGAGCGTGATGGGCTGCATATAGTTGTTGAATTCGTGCGACTGACCGTCGCGGCCGATGATGCGGTACTGAACACTGGGCCCCACGTTGCGCAGGTTCGGGTTGCGCTCGCGCGCCGCGCTGCCCGTGACGGCGGCCACCTCTCGCAGGAACGGCTTGGGCTGTGGCAGTTTGCCGCCGGACATGTCTTCGACGTTGATCGTGCGCAGCCCCGACAGATCGATGCTCAGGGGCGAGGCCTGGGGGCCGGCGCCCAGGTTGATCTTCGTGGTTTTGCCCACCGTGCCGTCCACGGGGATCGGCGTGTCGCCAGCGCCTACCAAGGGGTACTCCATCAATCGCAGCTTGCTGCCGCCATCGTCGAAACTGGACTGATAGATGGTCAGACCCTTGTAGCGCAGCGGCTCGTTCACCTCGATCGTGCGGTCGAACGACTTCCCGGTTGAGGGGTCGATGATCTCCACGTCGCTCCTGAAATCACTGGGCATGCCGGTGGAGTAATAGCTGACGTAGAACCGCTTGAGCTTGATGATGAACGGCAGCGGCTGCACCAGCACGCCGTCGTTGATGCTGACAAGGCCGTCACTGCTTTGGCTTCCCTCGGGCACCAGCATGTTGGCGCGGAAGCTGAGGTCGCCCATCGACAGGCGCCCCGAGGCGGGAACCTGTGAAACCAGCATGTTCTGTGTGATCGGCTTCTTGAGCCCCAGCCATATCTGGACGCGTATCGGCATCTGGCTGTCGAGCAGCCCGCCAAGAAGCACGATGACGATCGCCGCGTGCGTGAAGATATAGCCCAGCCGGTTTGCACCGCCCCGCTTGGCGGCAACCAGGGTGCCGTCACCCTCTTGCCGCAATTTGTACCGATAGCCCTGCTGACGCAGCCAGCCCTGTATGCGCGACAGATTCTCGTCGGCGCCAACGGCCGACGCACATTCGACACGGTGATGAAACGCCCGCAGGCTGCTGGTGCGGATGTATTCGCGGAACGAACGGGCGTCGCGCAGCATCTTCGGCGTGTTGCGCGTCAGACAGATGGAAGTCGACACGACGAGAAACATCATGATCAACAAAAACCACCAGGAATTATAGATGTGGTAGATCGAGAACTTGCCGAACACCGAGAACCAGAAAGGTCCGAACTGGTCGATGTAGGCAGCGGCGTCCTGGTTTTGCGTCAAGACGGTACCGATCAGGCTGGCAACGCACACGAACACCAGCAGGCTGACCGCGAATCGCATCGACCCCAGCAGCTCGACGACGTCAGCGCCACGACGCGAAAGGGATAATGACTTCACAGTGTTCACACTCGTAAAAAAAGGGGTTGCCGCCAACGGCGACCTCCCCCTTTATGCTTCCTGTGCAAGCCGGAAATCGAACTGTGGCGACCAGCGCCTGAAAACCAGTGCGTTCCGGGTGAATATTCTTATCGCAAGCCCGCCGCGTAGTCGGCGACAGCGGCAATATCGGCTGGCGTCATGCGATTGGCGATCTGGTGCATCATGTCACTGTTGGCGCGGTCGCCATTGGCGAACAAGGCGAGCTGCTCGGCCAAATAGCCGGGATGCTGCCCCGCCAGGCGAGGGAATTTACCTGGCAGGCCGGCACCATTGGCCGAGTGACAGCTGGCGCAGGCGGGCACGCGCCGATCGGGAATGCCACCGCGCCAGATGCTTTCGCCAAGCGCCACCGTGGCCTTGTCGGTTGCAGTACCAGCCTTGGACCAGTCCAGCGGCTGCTGCGCCAGATAATAAGCGACATTCTGGATATCGGCAGCCGTAAGCCCCTGCGCAAAAGTGGTCATGACGGTGTTGACGCCGCCCTTGCCGCGGCGCAGTGGCGGTTTGCCATCCTGCGAGCGGAAAGTCTCGAGCTGCTGCGCAAGGTATTCATGCGACTGCGCGGCCAGATTGGGATTGGCCGCGATGGTGCTGTTGCCCGCGGCGCCATGACAGGTGATGCAGGCCACGATGCCGCGCGCCGGATCGCCATGCGTAAAGAGCTGTTCACCCTTCGCCGCATCGGGTTTCGCAACACCGGTATCGGCCGCGAAGCTGGTCGACATGACGCCAACCGACGCGACCGACAAGCCCAGCAACATACCCCCGGCCAGCAATGCTTTGGAAAACACTCGCTTCATGAAAACCTCGACGACCGCGATTCAAGGCGCCCGCACCGCAGCACCCAGCCAAGCCCTTTCAAGCCCCAACCGCCCGCGCCACGGGCTTTGAAAGAAGATGACGTAATTGTTTCAAACGCACAATTATACAATAGCGCATAAGCCTGACCACCAAATCCATTCCCATTCGTGTCCATACTGCACCGCGCCGCATTCTCGATTTCGGCGGCCCGCCTCGATCAGCTTCCCGCACCCACGGTGGCGGAGGTGTGCTTCGTGGGCCGCTCCAACGTTGGCAAATCGTCGGCCATCAACGTGCTGACCAACCAGCGTCGCCTGGCCCACACCAGTAAAACGCCGGGGCGTACGCGCCTGATCAACTTCTTCGGCATCGCCGACCCGCTGGAGCCCGACGCACCGCTGGGTTTCCTTGTCGATCTGCCGGGCTATGGCTATGCCGCAGTCGACAAGGAGACACGCGCCCAGTGGGGCGAGGTGCTTGGCGGCTATCTGCGCGAACGCGTGTCGCTGGCCGGCGTCGTGCTTCTGGTGGACATTCGCCGCGGCATGACCGAACTGGACGGCCGCCTGGTCGACTGGGTGGCCCCCAGCGGCAAGCCGGTGCTGGTGCTGCTGACGAAAGCCGATAAACTGCCCGCCGGGCAGCGGCGCATCGCGGAATCCGCCACACGCCGGCAGCTGGCCGCCGTCGGGGCGGCGCACGTGGTACCGTTTTCCGCCACGCGGCGCCTGGGATTGGAAGACGCCACCCGGCACATTGAAAACTGGATTTCTCCGAAGGTCGTACCATGACATCTTTCCTACCCATTGCCGACTACCCATCGTTGCGCCTGCGCCGCAACCGCCGCGACGACTTCACCCGGCGGCTCGTGCGTGAAAACACACTGACCGCCGCGGACCTGATCTACCCGGTCTTCGTGCGCGAGGGCAAGGGCGTGCATGAACCCGTTGCGTCGATGCCGGGTGTCGTTCGCTACTCGCCCGATACCTTGCTCGAGGCGGGGGAAGCCTGCGTTCGCCTGGGCGTTCCCGTGCTTGCGCTCTTTCCGGTCGTGGACCCGAGTCTGAAAACCCCCGACGGCAGCGAGGCCGTGAACCCCGAGGGGCTCATTCCGCGCACCGTCACCACGCTGAAGGCGCACTTTCCGCAACTTGGCGTACTGACCGACGTGGCGCTCGACCCGTACACCAGCCACGGCCAGGATGGCGTCATCGACGATGACGGTTACGTCTTGAACGAGCCCACGGTTGAAATACTCACACGGCAAGCGCTGATTCAGGCGGCGGCGGGCGTGGACATCGTGGCGCCCAGCGACATGATGGACGGACGCATCGGCGTGATACGGCGGGCGCTGGAGGACCATCGCCATATCCACACCCGGATCATGGCGTACTCCGCAAAATACGCCAGCGCGTTCTACGGGCCGTTCCGCGATGCCGTCGCATCGGCGGCCAATCTCGGCAAATCGAACAAGGCGGCCTATCAGATGGACCCGGCGAACCGCAACGAAGCGCTGCGAGAGGTGGCCGCCGACATTCGCGAAGGCGCCGACATGGTGATGGTGAAACCCGGCATGCCCTACCTCGACATACTGCGCGACGTCAAGAATGCCTTCGGCATGCCGACGTTCGCCTACCAGGTGAGCGGTGAATACGCCATGATCAAGGCAGCCGCGGCCAATGGCTGGCTCGATCACGACAAAGTGATGATGGAATCGCTGATCGCTTTCAAGCGCGCGGGCGGCGACGGCATTCTCACCTACTTCGCCATCGCGGCGGCCACCTTGCTCAAGAACGCGGCGTAGCCGCGGCCCGTTTTTCCGACGCCGCCAACACACCATCCAGAACGCCGGTGAACTGCCGCGCGTCCTGGAAACCGATCACGCGCGCATCGCTCACGAGCTTGCCGCGCGTATCGAAGAACATGATTCCGGGCGGCCCGAACAGGCGGAAACGCCGCAGCAGAGCACGGTCGTCGGCGCTATTGGCCGTCACGTCGGCCTGCACCAGCAGGAAGCGGGACATGAGTTCAGCTACTCGCGGATCACTGAAAGTGAACTTCTGCATTTCCAGGCACGACGTACACCAGTCGGCGTAAAAATCCAGCATGACCGGGCGGGTGGTGTGGGCCAACAGAGCGTCCAGCTGGGCCGACGAAGACACCTTGGTGAAGGTTTCGGCGCCGGCCGGCCCGCGCGCCAGCGATACCCGAGGAGGGGTGGCCAACGCAACGGCGGCTGGAGACACGCGGGGGAAGGCGGTCGACGCAACGGCGGCCGCGTTCGACGGCGCGGGCACCGCAACCGCGGCGGTCTGGCGGGCCGGAGGCCACCACGGGCGCAACGGTTGCCAGGCATCGTGCGCGCCGCCCGCCACCCCGACGATGATCAGAGTCGCCCAAAGCGCCATCAGCAACCCAACCGCCTTGCGCAGCACGCGCCCCTGACCCGCCTCGGCCCGCAATGGCTCGAAGGCGCCCAGCATCACTGCGCTCCACGCCGCCAGAACCGCCCAACCCAAGGTGACGAGCCAGCCGGGCAGCACGGAATTCACCATCCACCAGGCGGTGGCCAGCAACAATAGGCCGAAAAAGTGCTTGATGCCGTTCATCCACGCGCCCGCCCTGGGCAGTAGCGCTCCCGACGAGCCGCCAACGGCCAGCAGCAATATTCCCTGCCCCCACGCCAGCGCGAACAACGCGACACCTCCCAGGACTACGTTGCCGGTTTGCGAGATGAACAGCAGCACGCCCGCCAAAGGAGCCGCCATGCAGGGGCCCACTATCAGCGCGGAGACCATGCCCACGACAAAGGAGGCGCCGATCCGACCGCCGGGAATTCCGGCAGCCGTTCGGCTCAACGCCGCCGCCAGCCCGCCGGGGGTCTGGAACGTGAACACATCGAACATGGCCAGGGCAAGCAGCGCCAGCATCACCGCGAATGCCGCCAGTACCCAGGGGGTCTGCAGCCATACGGACAAGCTTGCGCCGATCAACCCCGCGGCGATGCCCAGCGCCGTGTAGACCAGCGACATGCCCAGCACGTAGGAACCCGTCAGCGCCAGCCCGCGCCATCGCGACACCCGGGCGGGGGCGCCACCGGCCGTGGTGGTACTGCCCGCTACCATGGCCAGCAGGATCGGCACCATCGGCAACACACACGGCGTGAAAGAAAGCAGGAGGCCCAGCGCCAGGCATAGCAGAATGATCTCGCCCCAACCGGCCCCCGCCAGGAAAGTGGCCAGGCCGGTGTCCCCCAGCTTGAGCGCGGCATCGAAGCGAAGGCGTTCGCCCGCCGGGTTGCCATCCGCCCGGGTACCCGGGCCGCTGACCGTGTAGCCCGCCGCGGTGGGATGCAGGATGAGGGCCGTCGTCATGGGCGGATAGCACAGGCCGGCATCGGCGCATCCCTGTCCGGTGACGTCGAGTGTCAGGGGCGCCGCGGCGCCGGCCTTCACGGGGATCCGTATCAGGGCCCGGTCATGATAGATTTCGACGTCTTTTTCGAAGTTGGGGTCGTACTTGACGATGCCATTCGGAAGGACGGGGCTGCCCAGCCGCTGCGCATCGGGTGCCAGCGCAAACTTGAACCGCTCGCGGTACATGTAATAACCGGGCGCGATGCGGTAGCGGACGTCGAGCTCGGTGGGCGAGGCCATCGC
>SCQX01000064.1 GCA_004298545.1 Candidimonas sp.
ATCACCATCAACGGCCGCAGCTTGCCCTTCTCCACCCGCGAAAGCGGAAACGGCCCGTGCTCGATATGGTCCGCCAATTTGAATTCAGCGACAGCGCCCCGCGCGTCGCGCACGGACAGCGCATAAACCGCGTCCGAGGAAAAGACACCGCGCCGGTAGCTCGCGACCGAGAGCGTCGCGCTCGTGCCGTGCGCCCCGAGCACCTGCCGGATCTGCTGGTTGTCGGCCTGCACCACTTGCCGCACGAGTGCCTCGGCGCGCTTTCCCACGTACCATGAGGCCCCCACGTACGCGACGGCCAAAACAACGATTGCACCCACGACCAGGACGCTTTTTTTCATGGATATCGACTTCACCGAAAGACGTTGACAGGCGGGTTCCGGGCGGGAGCGGCTCGCGGCGCGAAACCCCTGAGCGACAATTGTAAGCGCGCCGGCGCTCTGAGCTGCCGGCGCGCGCAACCGCGCGGGCCACCGGTATCGTCGATCGACTGCGCGGCCACGTCACCGTCTGCGGCGGCCATGGGGGCCACCGCCGTGGTTCGGCCCGCGGCGGTGTAGTATGGCGCGGTCACCCACTTTCACGACAGGCGCATCACCGGCGCCAGGCGGCGCATTGGCACCGCAAGACATCTCCACTGCGAGGCATCATGAATCCGGCACCCTTCGAATTCTATTTCGACTTCTCTTCCCCATACGGCTACTTCGCCAGCACGCAAATCGACGCGCTGGCGAATGAATTCGGGCGTACCGCCTCGTGGCATCCGATTCTGCTGGGGCCCATCTTCAAGCAATCGGGCGCGAAGCCGGTCGTGGACGTTGCGCTGAAAGGCGCGTATGCCCTGCGGGATTTCGCGCGAACCGCGGAGCTGTTCGACATACCCTACGCCCATCCGGCGAATTTTCCCATTGGCACGGTCGCCGCCGCACGGGCCATGATGTGGATAGAGTCACGCCACGGGCCCGCCAAAGCCATCACGTTCGCGCGCAAGGCCTACCACGCCTTCTTCGTCGATGGGCGCGACATCGGTGATACGGATGTCGTCATCACGCTGGGCGGCGATGCCGGCCTGGACGCCGGGCAGCTTGCCGAGGGGATGCAGGATCAGGCAATCAAGGATGCCCTGAGAAAACAAGTGGAAGAAGCCATGGGCAAGGGCGTCTTCGGGTCGCCGTTCATCATCGTGGATGGGGAGCCGTTCTGGGGCTTCGACCGCTTCGACCATATACGCCGATGGCTGCAGCGCCGCTATCGACAGGCACCGTCCGCGTTCACCCGCTGACCTTGGCGGCGCTTTCCGCGCGGTGCACGACATGAGGCCGCTTGCGTGAGAGTTCAATCGGCAACGGGAAGGCAACGTGTTCCCTGACGCCCGGCAACACGCGCACCGCGCCCACGCCCAAATCCTTCAGACGCGCAATGACCTGCTGCACGAGCGCCTCCGGCGCCGACGCGCCCGCGGTCACGCCAACATGCCGCGCACCGCGCAGCGAAGCGGGGTCGATCATGGCGGGGTCGTCGACCAGATGAGCCACGGCGCCCTGACGCTCGGCCACCTCGCGCAGGCGATTGGAGTTTGAGCTATTCTGGCTCCCCACGACGAAAACCAGATCGCAGCCGCGTGCCATGACGCGCACGGCGTCCTGGCGATTTTGAGTGGCATAACAGATATCGCTTTTCTTGGGAGCGGCGATGCCGGGAAACCGCTCACGCAACGCCGCCGCAACCTCCGCCGCGTCGTCGATGGAAAGCGTCGTCTGGGTGACGTAGGCCAGATTCGCCGGATCTTTCACCACCAGGGAAGCGACGTCTTTTACCCTTTCCACGAGATAAATGCCGTCATCGGCCTGGCCGAGCGTTCCCTCGACCTCGGGATGGCCGCGATGGCCGATCATGATGACTTCGCGCCCTTCAGCCCGCATGCGCGCGACTTCGACGTGCACCTTGGTCACCAACGGACAGGTGGCATCGAACACTCGCAAACCCATGGCCTTGGCCTGTTCACGCACCGCGCGCGACACACCGTGCGCAGAAAATACGACGATGGCGCCGGTGGGCACCTGATCGAGCTCATCGACGAAAACAGCGCCCTTGTTCTTGAGATCCTGCACGACGTAGCGGTTGTGCACGATTTCGTGGCGAACATAGATTGGCGCGCCATGCAGCTCCAGCGCGCGCTCGACGATGTCGATGGCGCGGTCGACGCCGGCGCAGAACCCCCGCGGCTGGGCCAGCACGAGATCGGGCGTCTGGTCGTTCGTGTCGGGCATTACAGTACTCCTAGCAAAGCCACCTGGATGCGCAAATCGGCGCCAGCCAGTGGGTGATTGAAATCGAACAACGCCGAGGCGTCGTTCAGTTCTTTGAGGACCCCCGAATAACGGCTGCCGTCGGGCGCGGTGAATTCCACCAAGTCGCCCGGCTCGAACCGGGTGCCGGGCGCGGCATCACGCGTCAGCATGGCGCGCGTCACGCGCTGCAGCAGCCCGGGATTGCGCTCGCCATACGCCTGCGCCGCCGCCAGCTCGATGGTGAAGCGGGTGCCGTCCTCATGACCCACCAGGGCCGTTTCGATTCCCGGCGCCAGCTGCCCCACCCCCAGCTGCAACGTGGCGGGGCGACCCGCGAACGTGTCGGCGAAAACGGCGCCGGCGCCGGGGCCCGACGTCAGTTCGATGCGGTAATTCAGGGTCAGGTAGGAATCGGGACGGACAAAAGCATTCACGGAATCGGGACGGCCAGTCAGGATCTGTCACTCTTTTCAGAACTGCGCCGCACTACCGCGCGGCTTGCGGCACACCAGGCTCGCGGCACACCAAACCTGCAACGTGTCATTTTACCGCGCAACCACCATTCTTCCCCCAGAATCCCTCACGACGACTCATATGGATCAGCCCGAACCCGAACGCCCCCGCGAGCGCCTGCTGGCCCACGGCGCGCACGTACTCACCACCCCCGAACTCCTCGCCATCGTTTTGCGCACCGGCACGCCGGGCTGTGACGCCGTCGCCCTCGGTCATGGGCTGATCGCCCGCTTCGGCGGCCTGCGCGGCCTGCTGTCGGCCGATGCCGCGGCACTGATGGGCGTCCCCGGATTGGGAATGGCCAAAACTTGCGAACTCCTGGCAATCGACGAACTGGGCCGGCGCGCCCTCGAGGAAGACCTGAAATCAGGTACGGCCCTCGATCAGCCGCAGCAAGTCAAGGCCTACTGCATGGCAAACCTGGGGCACCTGCGGGTCGAGCATTGCCTGGCACTCTACCTGGACAGCCAATACCGGCTGATTTCGGGCGAAGAGGTTGCGCGCGGCACGCTGTCTCAGGCATCGGTATACCCGCGCGAAGTGGTCAAGGCGGCGCTGCGGCACCATGCGGCCGCCCTGATCCTGGCGCACAACCACCCGTCCGGGGTGGCCGAACCCAGCGGGGCCGACCTCTCGCTGACTCGCCACTTGAAACACGCGCTGGCGCTGGTCGACGTGCGCCTGCTCGATCACATCATCGTTGCCTGCGACAAAACCGTTTCGCTGGCGGAGCGCGGCCAAGTCTGAGCGCCACCAGCCTCGCGCCGCACCCCGAACATGCTAGAATGGGCGGCTATTCCGGTGGGTGGCACAGATTTGGCCACGCGGAATACAGGAAAGCAGAACAGAAAACAGGAATCCGCAGGATAATCCCCATGAAAGAAGGCATTCACCCCGAATATCGCGACGTGGTATTCCTCGATCAGCAGACTGGGACGAAGTTTCTGTCGCGCTCTACGCTCACCAGCCGGGAAACCATCGATCTGGATGGCAAGACATACCCGCTGTTCAAATGTGACGTCACCTCTGAATCGCACCCGTTCTATACCGGCGCGCAAACACGCATCGTTGAAACGGGCCGGGTGGAAAAATTCCGCGCGCGCTTCGCGCGCACCGCGGGCACCGTGAAGAGCGCCGGCCACTAGGCCGGAACCACAGCGCGCCACTGGCACTGACGCACTGTCCGGCCGGCATGTGGCCACGGTATCCGTTCACCGCGCGGCAGAGGCAGCCTGAAGGCTGCCCTTTTCATTTAAGATAGCCCCGGTGCTTACTGCGGTGCAGACCTCTATCGCGCTTTATCGCGGAAATTCGCATTCGTGCCCTCCAACGACCCCCGCTCCACGCCGGCCCGGCTGACCACACCGGCCACCGCCAAACTACCCCGGTCATTCTTGTTGCTCCTGGGGGTGATATACATCTTCTCGGGGCTCTTTTTCCGCGACCCCTGGAAAACGGATGACGTGGCCGGCCTCGCCACGATGCTCACCGCGCTGCACGGCACGGGGCATGCGCTGCTGCTGCCGCAAATCGGCACACTGGCCTACGCGCAAAACGGTCCGCTCATTACCTGGGTCGGCACATTCAGCATCTGGCTGTTCGAGCCATTGTTCGAGCTTTTCACGACGCCGCTCGATGCCGCTATCATCGCCTCGCGCCTGCCCAACCTGCTATGGTTCGGCCTGCTGCTGTGGTCGGTCTGGTACGGAACTTACCTTCTGGGGCGACGTCCCGAGCCACAGCCACTGGCGCTGCCATTCGGCGGAGAACCCACTGTCCGCGACTATGGCCGCATGATCGCCGATGCAGCGCTGCTGCTCACCATCGCCACCGTCGGCATTCTGTGGCGCACCCATGAAACCTCGGAAGTGCCCGCACTCCTTGCTTTTCAGGCGCTGGCATTCTATGCGGCGGCCCGCATGCTGGACCGCCCATTCTCGGGCGCCATCACGCTCGGTGTGGCGCTCGCCGCCGCTTTTCTCACACGCGGCTGGATCGGTTCACTACCCATCATGGCCGCCGCCGCTTGCCTGTGCGCCCCACGCTCCGCCCTGTGGCGCGCAAAGCATTGGTTCATCGTTTCGGCGGTGATCTGCGCGGCATTCATACTGCTCTGGTGGATCCCGGCCGACCGCGTCAGCCCTTACTGGACCCACAACTGGTGGTTGTGGAACATCGACTCGTTCACCTGGCCACGCTATCGCGTCGTGCTCGGCATACTGCGCGATCTGCCATGGTTCCTCTGGCCCACGTGGCCGTTCGCACTGCTGGCCCTCTGGCGGTGGCGTTCATGGCTATTCGCACCGCACATCTGGATCCCGGCCATGTTCTTGTTGTGGCCACTCATCATCATGCTGTGCCTGGCCGACCCGTTCGAGCCCGAGTACAGCCTCATGGCCGTGCCTTCAGCCGCCCTTGCCGCGTTCGCGCTGCCCACGCTGCGCCGCGGCGTGGTCAACTCGCTCGACTGGTTCGCGGTCATGTGCTTCTCCCTGACGAGCGCCACCGTCTGGCTGGGGTGGATCGCACTGCAAACCGGCTGGCCCCACCAGATCGCCAACAATATCGCGCGCCAGACTACCGGTTACACACCACGGCTGCACTTGCTGGCGTTGGCGATGGCGGGCATCATCACCGTGATCTGGATCGCCCTGGTACGGTGGCGGCTATACGTCAAACCTCAGGCGCTGTGGCGCGGAACCGTGCTGTCGGCCAGCGGGCTGGTGGTCACGTGGGTGCTGCTGGTGACGCTCTGGATGCCCGCGCTGGATTACATCCGCACCTATCGCCCGGTATCTGCGCAGCTTGCCGCGGCATTGCACGAATATCAGAAGCCGGGCGAATGCCTGCGCGCGTTCGACCTGGGGCTCGGCCAGCGCGCGTCGTTCTTCGTATTCAACGGCATCAAGCTCAGTTACCGGCCCGACTGCACGCTGATCCTCCAGCAGACCACGCCGCGGCAAGTGGCGCGCGGTGAGGAAGCCTTTGCGGATCCCGCCGCGGCGCGCGTGTTGTGGACGGGCGGGCGCGCGGCCGACCGCCAGGAACTATTCAGGCTGCTGCGCGTGCAGTGAGACTGGTATCCCGCGCACGCTACACTCGCGGCCCGTACATGTAGGCACGGCGCCACGGGTAGCTTAGATCCCCGGGATAATCGAGTTCGTCGTGGCGCCCGCCATGCATCGGCTGAGCCAAGACTTGGTGCAGCGCCGTCCAACCGTGCTCGAACCCCATGGCGCACCCCGCGAGATACACACGATAGGCCCGCAACGAACGCTCCCCGTCTCCCTCGCCAAGCAGCTTCCGCGCCTGCGGCAGGCATGCCTCGAGCGCGTCGCTCCAGGCCCACAGCGTGCGCGCGTAATGCGGGCGCAGATTTTCGATGTCGAGCGCTTCCAGGCCACCCGCCGCCACCTTGATCAGTACGTTGCTGATGTGGGTGAGTTCACCGCCGGGGAAAATATATTTGTCGATGAAATCCCCCATACCGACACCCAGGGCCGTATTGCTGACACCGCCCGCGGTGATGCCGTGGTTGAGCACCAGCCCACCAGGGCGAAGCAGCCGCCGGATCTTCGAGAAATAGCCTTCCAACTGCGCGATGCCCACATGCTCGAACATCCCCACCGACGCTATCTTGTCGTATGGCTTGGATTCGTCGAGCCGGCGATAATCAAGCAGGCTCATGCGCACGCGCCCACCAAGGCCCTTCTCCTCGATCAGCCGGTTCACGTACGCATACTGGTTGTTGGAAAGCGTAATGCCCGTCGCGTCGACACCGTAGTTCTCGGCGGCGAACAGCAGCAAACCGCCCCAGCCCGCGCCCACGTCCAGAAAGCGCTCGCCAGCCCCGAGGCGCAGTTTGCAGCAAATGTGATCGAGCTTGGCTTCCTGCGCCTGCGCAAGCGTCATGTCCGGTTCGCGATAATAGGCACACGAATATACACGCCGCGGATCGAGCCATAAGGCGTAGAAATCGTCAGAGAGATCGTAATGGAACTGAATCTGGCGCGCGTCACGCGCCATGGAGTGATGCCGCACCGACAGCAAATTGTGTATCAGTCCGGTCAGCCAGCCATTGCGCGCGGCATCGATCGGCGACCCTGGCAGAATGGCGGCGGCAAGACGCATCAAGTCGCGCATTGAACCGTCGACGTCCATCTTGCCTTCAACGTAATCCTCGCCCAGCGCCCCCACATGACCCGCCGCGAGATGGGCCAGGGTGGAATTATCTTTCAATACGAGACGTATGGCCGCGTCCCGAGCACCAGCCTTCGCACCATCGGGCATGACAAGCGCGACCGGCAACGGCAGCGCGGCAAGCTTACTTTCAACAACAGACAAGATCGTACCCAAAACCTGCTCCCTTATAGGCGTTGACCGAACAAAAATCGTGAAAGCGGCGCCGGCCCGGCGCAGTGGGCGGCGCGCCTGGTTTGATATTTAAGCGTGCGAACTTTAAGCGTGCGAACCAACTCAATGGCGCGCCAGTACCCCTACTCGCTCTCGGAGATTATGACTTTATCATCAAATTATCCATCGATGCCTGACAACTGGCTTGCAGCCGCGTGGCGCGGCCCGGCAGTCTTTGCGAGGCTTGCTTCATCACGCGCGGCGTGCCAAATTCCCGCCTGTGCATCGCGACCATCCCCCACCGTCTTCGCGGTGCGCGGGCATCATCGAGCCGGACACTCCCACTTCACGCAGGGGTATTCTTACGCCGGACCAACAAGCGGTTTCAACGCCGGTGTCGGGGCGCCATTTGATTTCAACCGCATTTCCTCAGTAGAATACAAGGCTTTATGACGCCTACGCATCGCAGCGTAGGCGACCGAGTCGAAGTGTTGACGGAGTATTTCGGACGAAGTACTCCACGAATCCGAATCCAAGTAAATTCTCGCGAAGAGGTGTAATCATGGCACGCGTATGCCAAGTCACCGGCAAAGGCCCGATGGTCGGCAACAATGTTTCGCATGCGAACAACAAAACCAAGCGCCGCTTCCTGCCGAACCTGCAGGCACGCCGCTTCTGGGTGGAAAGCGAGAATCGCTGGGTGCGCCTGCGTGTATCGGCAAAAGCCATTCGTACCATCGACAAGAACGGCATCGACAGCGTTCTGGCCGAGATGCGCGCACGCGGCCTGCGCGCCTGACCTAGAATCCAACCTCAACAGGAGCGCATCATGGCAAAAGGTGCTCGTGAAAAAATCAAGCTCGAATCGTCAGCCGGCACGGGCCATTTCTACACCACGACCAAGAACAAACGCAACATGCCCGAGAAAATGCTGATCAAGAAGTACGACCCCGTTGCGCGCAAGCACGTGGAGTACAAAGAGACCAAGCTGAAGTAGGCCAACCGCCAACCGCGGCCCCTTGCGAAGGGCGCGGGCCGATGCGGGATCCGGCGCGCGCCGCGAACGGCCGGGCCACTCGACGAAACCCCGCCGCGGCGGGGTTTTCTTTCGGGATCGCGTAGCAACCCCCACCTCCTATAATGCAACGTTCGCAGGTCCGTCGAGGAACCGTCTGATCCAGCCGCCTCGCACAATAAATTCAGTCATCGCTCACATGCAGGAACACTATCACCCGCTTACCGTGGAAGCCGCCTGCCACGCCGACTGGCAGACCCACGACGTCTACCGCGTCACGGAAAACGCTGTCAACGCCGATGGCTCGGTCCGTCCCAAGTTCTACGCCTGCTCCATGCTGCCCTACCCCAGCGGCAAGCTGCACATGGGACACGTGCGCAACTACACCATCAATGACATGATGACGCGCCAGTTGCGCATGCGCGGCTACAACGTGCTCATGCCCATGGGATGGGACGCCTTCGGCATGCCCGCCGAGAACGCCGCCATCAAATCGGGCGTTTCGCCAGCGAAATGGACGTACGACAACATTGCCTACATGAAGAAGCAAATGCGGGCAATGGGGTTGGCCATCGATTGGTCGCGCGAGATGTGTGCGTGCGACCCGAAATACTACCGGTGGAACCAGTGGCTTTTCCTGAAAATGCTGGAAAAAGGCATCGCCTACCGCAAGACGCAGGTGGTCAACTGGGATCCCGTCGATCAGACCGTGCTGGCCAACGAACAAGTCATCGACGGGCGCGGCTGGCGCTCGGGCGCCCTGGTCGAAAAGCGCGAGATTCCAGGGTACTATCTACGCATCACCCGGTATGCCGAAGAACTCATCGAACGGCTCCAAGGCGGGCTACCCGGCTGGCCGGAGCGCGTCCGGGTCATGCAGCAGAACTGGATAGGCCGTAGCGAGGGCGTGCGGTTCGCATTCACCCACACTATCCGCGACAAGGACGGCACGATCATCCA
Organism: Candidimonas sp.; assembly: GCA_004298545.1. Taxonomy (GTDB): domain Bacteria; phylum Pseudomonadota; class Gammaproteobacteria; order Burkholderiales; family Burkholderiaceae_B; genus SCQX01. Next base: position 9,133 of record SCQX01000064.1, read on the forward strand.
GAACGGCCGCATGCACGTTTTCACGACTCGCGCCGACACCATCATGGGGGTCACCTTCTGCGCCGTGGCGCCGGAACATCCGCTGGCCGTCCACGCGGCGCAATCCAACGCGCGCATCGCGGCATTCATCGAATCCTGCCGCCAAGGGGGCACCACCGAGGCTGAGCTGGCCACCCGCGAAAAGGAGGGCATCGCCACCGGGCTGTCGGTCACCCACCCGCTGACCGGCGCTGCAATCCCCGTCTGGGTCGGCAATTACGTCCTGATGAGCTACGGCGACGGCGCTGTCATGGGCGTTCCCGGCCACGACGAGCGCGACTTCGCATTTGCGCTCAAGTACGGCCTGCCCATCCGTCAAGTCATCGATGTGGACGGGGGCCGCTACGATACGTCCGTCTGGCAAGCGTGGTACGCCGACAAGCAAAGGGGCCGCACGATCCACTCCGGAAAATACGACGGCCTGACGACCGCGCAAGCCATAGACGCCGTCGCCGCGGACCTGGCCGGCATGGCGCTGGGCGAGAAGCAGACCACTTGGCGCCTGCGCGATTGGGGCATCTCGCGCCAACGCTACTGGGGCACCCCCATACCCATCATTCATTGTCCAGATTGCGGGCCCGTGCCCGTACCGGAAAAAGATCTGCCCGTCATCCTCCCCATCGACCTGGTTCCAGACGGCAGCGGCAACCCCTTGGCGAAAAACGAAGCGTTCCTCGCGTGCCGCTGCCCGCGCTGCAATAAGCCGGCGCGAAGGGAAACCGACACGATGGACACGTTCGTGGACTCGTCCTGGTACTTCATGCGCTACACCTCGCCGGGCAATGACGAGGCCATGGTGGATGCGCGCAACGATTACTGGATGCCGATGGACCAGTACATCGGCGGGATCGAACACGCGGTACTGCACCTGCTCTATGCCCGTTTCTGGACGCGCGTCATGCGCGACCTCGGCCTGCTGACGTTCGACGAGCCGTTCACGCGCCTGCTGTGCCAGGGTATGGTGCTCAATCATATTTATTACCGGCGTACCGCCAACGGCGGCATCGCCTACTTCTGGCCGAACGAGGTCGACAACATCACCGACGCGAAAGGGGTGATTTCAGGCGCCCGCCTCAAGTCGGATGGCACGGCGGTCGAATACGGCGGCATTGGCACCATGTCGAAGTCCAAGAATAACGGTGTCGACCCACAATCGCTCATCGACACCCTGGGCGCCGATACGGCGCGCCTCTTCGTCATGTTCGCCAGCCCCCCGGAACAGACGCTGGAATGGTCCGACTCCGGCGTCGAAGGTGCGAACCGTTTCCTGCGACGCCTGTGGGCCGCTGGCTATCGCCACCGGAACGATGTGCGCCAGGCGAACACCGGCGCAGCGTCGGACTGGGCCGACGCCGATGAGGCGTCGCGCGAGCTGCGCCACGAAATCCACCAGTTGCTGCGCCAGGCCGACTACGATTACCAGCGCATTCAGTACAACACAGTCGTATCGGCCGGCATGAAAATGCTCAACGCCATCGAATCGTTCAACGGCGCCGACACACCCACCGCGCACCAGGCACTGGCCGAAGCCCTTTCCATCGTGCTGCGCGTGCTCTACCCGGTCGTTCCCCACGTCACCTGGCAAATGTGGCGCGACCTCGATTACGCGAAGCGCTGGGGCGATCTGCTCGACGCGCCATGGCCCGAGGTTGACGAACGGGCACTCACGGCCGATGAAATCGAGCTGGTTCTGCAGGTCAACGGCAAGCTGCGCGGTTCGATACGGGCGGCGCACGGCGCCGACAAGCCAACCATCGAACACCTGGCGCTGGCACATGAATCCACGATCCGCTTCCTGGCCGGCCGCCCAGTCCGGCGCATCATCGTCGTGCCCGGAAAACTGGTCAACGTCGTCGGTTGAAAACGAATCATGCGCCACACCCCGCCCGCCACTGGTCAACCGCCCCCGCCGCCACGCCGGCGACACGCGCCCGATGGCACGCGTCCCCGGGCCCACGCGCAGGCGGAAAACCGACCCCACTCACGCTGGCTGCATGGCGCAATGGTCACGGCACTGTGCCTGCTGCTGGCGGCCTGCGGGTTCCACCTGCGCGGCACGGCGCCGCTGCCCTTCGACACGATCTACACCAACATCGCGCAGAATTCCGATTTCGGCGCGCGTCTGCGACGGGCAATCGTCGCCAGTTCACCCAAGACCCATTTCGTGGATTCTCCCAAAGACGCCCAGGCGCGGCTCATTCAGCTTTCGAACAACCAGTCGCTGCGAGAACTGTCCATCAACGCCAACGGGCAAGTCGACGAGTACGAGCTGAACCTGGACTTTTCGTTCCAGCTGACCGACACCAAAGGCCATTTGCTGCTGCCACCCACCACCATCCACACCAGCCGTGATCTCCCCTACGATCCCACGCAAATCCAGGCTGGCGCCGGCGAAATCGATGCCCAGTTCCAGGAAATGCGGGAAAGCCTGGTCGACCGCATCGTGCGGCGCCTGACTTCTCCCGAAGTCGTCCGAGCCTACCAGAACGCCGGTTCGCTGCCGGTGGACGAGAGCCACGAGAATACCGCGCCCTTGCCGCCAGGCACGGGCGGCAACACGCCCACCCCCTGGTCGAACTCCAACGCCGCCCAGAAAGGAGTCTTCTGATGCGCTCTCCACCCGATCCCCGCGATCGAACCCGCGCGGCGAGAGACTAGGCGATGGCGCGCGCGCCCGGCATCCAGGCGCTTCTCAAACGCCTGGAGAACGACCGGCAGCCGATGCGGCCGCTCTACACCGTGGCGGGAAACGAACCGCTGCTGGTTGCCGAAGCCATGGACGCGCTCAGAGCCGTCGCGCTACGGCGCGGCTATGGCGAACGCACCAGCCTGACGATGGACGCCCGCGGCGACTGGTCGGCGGTCAGTTCGGCGATCCGGAACGACTCACTGTTCGGTGAACGGCGGCTGATCGAACTCAAGATTCCTTCCGGCAAGCCCGGCCGCGGCGGCAGTGACGCACTGACGCACATCGCCGAACGCGCGCGTGCCGGCGGGCTGGATGGCATTCTGGTGCTGATCGGCCTGCCACGACTCGACAGAGCGACACGTGGCGCCAAATGGGTGACGGGCCTGGCAGCGGCGGGCGCACTGATCGAAATTGCCGATGTGGCGCGCGGCGAGCTGCCACGCTGGGCCGCCGAGCGGCTGTCGCGCCAGAACCAATCGCTCGACGCCGATGCGCTGGAATGGCTTGCGGATCAGGTCGAGGGCAATCTACTCGCCGCCCATCAGGAAATTCAGAAACTCGCACTGCTCTACCCGCCGGGCCGTATCGGTTTTGATGACCTGGAACGCGCGGTGCTCAATGTCGCCCGCTATGACGTCTTCGGCCTGCGCGACGCGATGCTGGCGGGGCGCGCATCCAAAGCGCTGACCATGCTGGCGGGCTTGCGCGCCGAAGGCGAAGCGCTGCCATTGATACTATGGGCGGTCGGCGACGAAGTACGCACGATGGCGCGACTGGCCGCCGCGCGCGCCGCGGGGCGCGACCTGGCCGACGAAATGCGAAAGAACCGAATATTCGGCGCGCACGAGCAAGGGGTGCGCAAGGCCCTTGCGCGTCTGCCGCTGCGAACATGGCCGCGCCTCGTGTGTCACGCGCACGACATCGACCGCCTCATCAAGGGGCTGAAGGCCCCAGGGCGCCTTGGCGACCCCTGGGAGGAGCTGGCCCGCCTGCTGGTGAATGTGGCGCGCCCGGACACCCGATTTTCCTAGTGGCACAGCGCGTCAAAGCACACCGGTGCGATACGAAGTACACTTTTCCTCGAGCCATGACGACCGCTTCCACCTCACCCGCCTCTCGCGACCCTTTTGGGCTGAAGCGCCTGGGAATCAACGCGCGCGACGCGGCGCGACACATGCTTGCCGCCCAGGGTCGCGCCAAGGCCGAAGCGCTGCGCGTCATGGCCGACCTCGTGCTCGAGCGCACGGCGACACTGCTCGACGAAAATGCCAAAGATCTTGAAAGCGCGCGACGCAACGCGCTTTCGGACGCCATGATCGACCGGCTGACTCTCTCGAACCGGTCATTGCAGGCAATGGCCGATGGCCTGCGCCAGATTGCCGCCATGCCCGATCCGGTGGGCGCCACGACCGAAACCACCATTCGCCCCAACGGCATGCGCGTGGCGCGCATGCGCGTGCCGCTCGGCGTGATAGGCATCATCTACGAGTCACGCCCGAACGTCACCATCGACGCGGCCGCGCTCTGCCTGAAATCGGGCAACGCCGTCATTCTGCGCGGCGGCAGCGAAGCGCGTCACTCCAACCACGCGCTCATCGCCATCATCGGCGATGCGCTGACGGCGGCGGGCCTGCCCATCGACGCCGCGCAGATGGTCGGCACCACCGACCGGGCCGCGGTGGGCCAGATGGTTACCATGAACGACTATATAGACGTCATCATCCCGCGCGGCGGCAAGGGGCTGATAGCCCGTCTGGCGGCCGAGGCCACGGTGCCGATGATCAAGCACCTGGAAGGCAACTGTCACGTCTACATCGACGCGCACGCCAACCTGGACAAGGCGCACGACATCGCCGTCAATGCCAAGACGTACCGCTACGGTATCTGCGGCGCGATGGAAACGCTGTTGGTCCACGCCAAGGTGGCATCCGCCATCCTGCCGCGCCTGGCGGCCACCTTCGCCGCAAAAGGCGTGGCGCTGCGAGGCTGCGAACGCACCCGCCATCTCATCCCCGCGGCCCTGCCAGCTACCGACGCCGACTGGGCAACCGAGTATCTGGCGCCCATACTGGCGATCCGGGTGGTCGACGATATCGACGAGGCCATGGATCACATCGCCCGCTGGGGTACGCAGCACACGGAATCCATCGTCACCGAAGACTTGGGGGCGGCCACACGTTTCCAGCGCGAGGTGGATGCAAGCTCGGTTTACGTCAACCTTCCCACGTGTTTCGCCGACGGTTTCGAATATGGGCTGGGGGCCGAGATCGGCATTTCCACGAACCGGCTGCATGCGCGCGGTCCGGTGGGGCTGGAAGGTTTGACGACTCTCAAGTGGGTTCTGACCGGCGACGGTCAACTACGCGGCGTCTGAGGCGCCCCATCGCCGCCGCGGGCGGAGCGACCGTTACCAACCATGCTTTGGATAAAAACATTTCACATTCTTTTTGTCGTTTCGTGGTTCGCCGGCCTCTTCTACCTGCCGCGCATCTACGTGAATCTCGCCCAGGCGAACGGCGCGGAAGTGCGCGCATGCCTGCTTGGCATGGCGCGGCGCCTGTACCGTTTCATGTCCATGCTGGCGGTGCTCGCGATTGCCATGGGCCTGTGGCTTTACCTGGGCTACCGCATCGGCTGGGGTCAGGCCTGGATGCAAGCCAAACTGGCGATGGTCGCGCTGCTGGTCGTCTACCACCTGGTCTGCGGGCACATGCTGATTGCATTCACGCAGGGGCGCAACCGACGCAGCCAGCGGTTCTACCGATGGTTCAATGAAATTCCGGTGCTCCTGCTGCTGATCATCCTCGTGCTGGTCGTCATCCGCCCATTCTGACGCGCCGGGATGCACGCCCACGGACACGTTCACTCCCTGCCATGACCGACGATCCATCACGCAAAACACTTTCGATTCGCAAACGCGGCGGGCGACCCCCTGATCCAGACCAGGCACCGCGCCGGCGCGCCGGCGCGCGCGCGCGCCAGGTGGCACTGCGAGAACTCGACACCCTCAAGCAGCGCGCGGCAACCGCCCGCCAAATGCCCTCACCAGCGGCCGGCATGCTCAACGCGGACAGCAAAGTACCGCGTATCGATCGGCGCAAACGACCCGCGCCGCATCTGGAGCCCTTTCCGGCATTCGCTTCCTGCCCGCAAGGGCTGGAGGATGTCCTGGCCGCCGAACTGCGCACGCTGGGCTTTGCCGACGCGCGCCCGGCACGGGCGGGCTGCCGGTTTCACACCGACTGGCCGGGCATGCAGCGGGCCAATCTCCACTCGCGCCTGGCAACGCGTATTCTGGCGCAAGTGTCGCAAGGCCCCGCGGCGCGCGAGGACGATATCTACGATTTGGCATACCACACACCGTGGGAACGCTGGTTTGGCG
>SCQX01000065.1 GCA_004298545.1 Candidimonas sp.
CGATGCGCTTGGCGTGCGCTTTCGTCCGCACGTCAAAACGACCAAATGCCAGCGCGTCGTCGACGCGCAAATTGCCGCGGGCGCGCGCGGCATCACTGTTTCCACGTTGAAAGAGGCCGAACAGTTCTTCGAGGCCGGAATCACCGACATCCTCTACGCCGTCGGAATCGACCCCGGCAAGCTGCCGCGAGCGCTTGCGCTTCGCCGGCGCGGCTGCGACCTGAAACTCATTACCGACAACGCCACGACCGCGCGGGCCATTGCACAATTCGGCAAAGACCATGCGGACGCATTCGAGGTCTGGGTCGAAATCGACACCGACGGCCACCGGTCGGGCATCGAACCCGAGGGCGCGGCGCTCATGGAGGTGGCGCGCGTGCTGCGCGACGGCGGCATGCGGGTCGGCGGTGTACTGACGCACGCGGGCGCCAGCTACGACACCAGCAATCACGCGGCGCTGCTGGCAATCGGCGAACAGGAGCGCGCGGGGGCGGTGCGCGCGGCACAACGGTTGAACGAAGCCGGCATCGAGAACGTGGCTGTCAGTATCGGCTCGACACCCACCGCGCTGGCCGCCGAGCGTCTGAACGGCGTGACCGAGGTGCGCGCGGGCGTCTATGTGGCTTTCGACCTGGTCATGCACAACGTTGGCGTATGCGCGCTGGATGAAATCGCGCTGAGCGTTCTCACGACTGTCATCGGCCATCAGGAAAAGAAAGGCTGGGCCATCGTCGACGCGGGCTGGATGGCAATGAGCCGCGATCGCGGCACACAAAAACAACGGCACGACTTCGGCTACGGACAAGTATGCGCCGAAGATGGCCGCGCAATGCCCGGTTGGTTCATGAGCGGCGCCAACCAGGAGCACGGCATTCTCTCATGCGCCGACGGACGCGACCACGACATCGCCGCGCATTTCCCCATTGGAACGAAGCTGCGCATCCTGCCCAACCACGCCTGCGCCACCGGCGCGCAATTCTCCGAGTACCAGGCGGTGATGCCCGACGGCGACATCCAGACCTGGCCCCGCTTCAACGGCTGGTAAGCGCCTGACCAATCCGCCAGTCCCAGCAACCAGCCGCGCCTCGTGCCGCGTAACCGTGCGCACCGGTAGACGGCCAGGCAGGTAAATTCCCGCTTCCAGATTCCGCTGCGTGAATCGACCCGCTCGCGCACCCGTCAGCCCTCATGACGGGCGTCAACCCGCTTGGAAATCCTCCTTGCCTACCAGCAATTTCCCCTGTTAAGATAGTAATCACTTACTACCTATCAATGAATCTGGCTTGAATCGGTGCGGCACTATCGTTAGTGCGGCCCGCAACCCAACCGGCACTCGGCATAGGATGTTCAATGAGCCAGCCCACTGCTTCCCGCACTGCGAAGCGCGTAATCATCCTTGCGGCAATCGTCGTTCTGGCAGCCGGCGCGGCGCTCTGGTGGCTGCCATGGTCTGGCAAGGACAACGGCACGACACGCCTCTACGGCAACGTCGACATCCGCGAGGTGCAGCTTTCCTTCCGGCAGCCCGGGCGGGTGGCGCAAATGCTTTTCGACGAGGGTGACGCCGTCGCCGCCGGTACCCGCATGGCGACGCTCGATGCGCAGCCCTATCGGGAAGCGCTTGCCGCGGCCGAAGCCAACGTGCGCCTGGCGCAGGCCGAACTGGCCAAGATGCGCCACGGCCTTCGCCCGCAGGAGATCATCCAGGCGCGGGAGGCACTCAAGCAGGCACAGGCGGTCGCTGTCGACGCCACGCGCAACTTCCAGCGTCAACGCGGTCTGCTTGCATCGGGCGCCAGCAGCCAGAAAACCGTCGATGCCGCCCGCGCGGCGCGCGACCAGGCCACCGCCGGGGTGAAAGCGGCGGAGGCGGCGCTGTCGCAGTCGTCGGAAGGTTTCCGCAAGGAAGACATCGCCGCCGCCGAGGCGCGCCTGGCCGCTGCCCAGGCATCGCACTCGCAGGCCGCCACAGCACTTGCCGACACCGAATTGCTGGCGCCGAGCGACGGAACCGTGATTGCCCGCGTGCGCGAGCCCGGCAGCATGGTCACCAGCCAAAGCACGGTCTACAGCCTGAGCCTGGACAAGCCCGTTTACGTACGCGCCTACATCGGCGAAACGAATCTGGGGCGCATCGCCCCGGGCATGACGGTGCGCGTGACAAGCGACTCGTCCAGCAAGACGTACAGGGGTCGGATCGGTTTCATTTCCCCCCGCGCCGAGTTCACGCCAAAAACCGTGGAAACCACCGACCTGCGCACCGACCTGGTGTACCGCCTGCGGATCGTGATCGAGGATGCGGATGCGGCGCTGCGGCAAGGCATGCCGGTGACGATCGAGGTTCCAGCCCCGCCTCACGGCAACGCGCGAACCGGGGAACGCTGACATGGCGGCCGGTCACGACATTGCAGCGGCGGCGAAGCGCAAGAATGAAGATCCCGCAGTCGTCCTGGCTGGCGTGAGCAAGCATTTCGGTGGCGTGCGGGCACTGCGCGGCCTCGACGCCACAATCCGCCGCGGGCGGCTCACCGGGCTGGTCGGCCCGGACGGTGCCGGAAAGACGACGCTGATGCGCCTCATGGCTGGTCTCCTGACGCCCGACGCCGGCCACGTCACCCTGGCCGGATACGACGTCGTGAAAGACAACGACGCGATCCACATCGCCAGCGGCTATATGCCGCAGCGCTTCGGTCTCTACGAGGATCTGTCGGTCATGGAGAACATGCGCCTGTACGCGCGGCTGCGCGGCATGAACGCCGACCAGCACGCCGACCTGTTCGCCAAGCTGCTCGAGTTCACGCGCCTGGGACCATTCACCCAACGCCTCGCCGGCAAGCTGTCCGGCGGCATGAAACAGAAGCTCGGCCTGGCCTGCGCGCTGATGGCGCGGCCCGAAGTCTTGCTGCTGGACGAACCCGGCGTCGGAGTCGATCCGGTCAGCCGCCAGGACCTGTGGCGCATGGTGCGGGCACTCACCGACGACGGCATGGCCGTGGTCTGGTCCACCGCCTATCTCGACGAGGCCGAACGCTGCGAACACGTGCTGCTGCTGAACGCGGGTCGGCTCCTGTTCGACGGCCCGCCGCAGGTCCTGACCGCGGGGCTCGAGGGACGCAGTTTCCGGCTGGAGGGCGTGGGCGCCCGGCGCCGCGCGATGCTGACTGAAGCGCTCAACCTTCCAAGCGTGAGCGATGGCGTGATCCAGGGGGCCGGCGTGCGCGTGGTGCTGCGCGCGGGGGCGCAAGCCACCCAGATCCAGGCATTGGCCGAGCGGGCAAACGTGCGACTGGCCAAGGTGCCCACGCGCTTCGAGGATGCCTTCATTGACCTGCTCGGCGGCGGTCCCGGCGGCATGTCGGCGCTCGCCGAACGCATGCCCCCCGTCGAGCGGGGCCTCGACATCGCCGTTTCGTGCCGCAACCTCACCAAGCGCTTCGGCAACTTCACCGCCACCGACAACGTGAGTTTCGAGGTGCGCGGCGGGGAAATCTTCGGTCTGCTGGGCCCCAACGGCGCCGGCAAATCCACCACCTTCAAGATGCTGTGCGGCCTGCTCAAGCCAACCCACGGCGAGGCACACGTGGCGGGTCTCGACCTGCGCCGCGCCACCGGTGCGGCGAAAAGCCGGCTCGGCTACATGGCGCAGAAATTCTCGCTCTACGGTCTGCTCTCGGTACGCCAGAATCTGGAGTTCGCGGCGGGCGTCTACCAACTGGAAGGCAGTGAGCGGAGAGCGCGCATCGCAGAAATGATCGACACCTTCGACCTGGGCGACTGGTTGTCGGCCGCGCCCGATTCCCTGCCGCTGGGGCATAAACAGCGCCTGGCGCTTGCCTGCGCGCTGATGCATCGCCCATCCGTGCTGTTTCTGGACGAGCCGACATCGGGTGTCGACCCTATCACGCGCCGCGAATTCTGGACCCACATCAACGGCCTGGCGCGCAAGGGCGTGACGATCATGGTGACCACCCACTTCATGGACGAAGCCGAATACTGCGATCGCGTGGCGCTGCTCTCG
>SCQX01000066.1 GCA_004298545.1 Candidimonas sp.
CGACGAGCAGGCCGTCGCCGCCATGCGCGTTCTGGCAAGAGGCTCCGACCGTGATGTTCCCATCGTCGCGGGCGAATCGGGCGTGGCCGGGCTCGCCGCGTTGCGGGCGCTGCGCCGCGATGCAGCGCTGAGCGAGGAAGCGGGGCTGGATGTGAATTCGCGCGTTCTGATCATCAATACCGAGGGTGACACGGCGCCCGCGATGTACGCACGGCTGGCCGGCGAGTCGGGTGATTCGGTGCGGACGAGGCAGGGGGCCTGGCTGCGGGCATCGCGCCGGTCATGAAGCAACGGTGTGGGTCGATGCGTATCGGCTTTCTGTTCTCTTGGGGTAGGCGACGGCGGAACCTTCAGCCGTAACCCACAGATGCGCGCCGGGCGTGGGTGCCGCGCGCGGGTTCTCGTCGGCGCGACGCAGTAGTTCGGCTCGTCGTATGGCGGCTTCCGCTTAAGCGTTACCGAACAAGGCAATGAGGAGACGACCATAACGGCAGGCATGACGCTGCAAACGGGTCTGCGCAGGGGCCATCGTGCGGGGAAAAATTGTTTTCGACCGATTTTTTTTCACACCCGTGTACTGGCCTGGTACGGTTTGGCTTGAGAAAAACCATTTCACAACCCACGATTACAGGGTAATCCCTTGCTTGACGCACGGGTAATAGTTGGATAATGTATTCATAATTATGTAACTTATCACAATTGGTGTGACGCAGCGTTCCACGCATGCGCTCCGATGTGATTGACACTATCCAGGATGGCGCAGTGAAACCCTGTATCGACGCACACAGTCATTATTTACCGTCGGCCGTGCTCAATCTGCTGCGGGAGAGCGGCTCGAAGTTCGGCACCCCCGTTGAAACCAATGGCGACGGCAAGACTTTCGTTGTCACGCCCGAGCGCCCGTACGGCCCGATCGGCGCCAACTTTCACGATATTGCGCTGCGTCGGCAGTACCTCGACAAATGGGGTATTGCGACGCAGATACTGGTCCCGCCGCCATTCCTTTTTTATTATTGGTCGACCGCCAAAGACACGCATACTGTCATCCGCATGGTGAATGACTCGATCGCCGAAGCCGTGCGCGGTCATCCGGGCACATTTGGTGGCGTCGGAACGGTGCCCATGGGCGATGCAGTCGCGGCGGTTCAGGAATGCGAATTCGTGAAGAGAAACGGCCTGCAAGGCGTCGTGATCGGCTCCAACATCAACGGCCGTGACTTGGATGACGAACGGTTCTGGCCGATCTACGAAGCGCTGGAGGCGCTCGAACTCGCCGTATTCATCCACCCGAACAATGTCATCGGCGGCGACAGGGTGCGCGAGTTCCATCTCAAGAACCTGATCGGGTTCCCGTCCGATACGACGCTGGCGGCCGCCCGGCTGATATTTTCCGGAACGCTCGACCGCTTTCCAAAGCTGCGGATATGCCTGGGGCAGGCCGGTGGTTTCCTGCCTTACATCATCGGGCGGTTGGATCACGGTTTCCAGGTGCGCCCCGAGTGCAGGAAGCATGGGTGTTCCGAGCCCAGCACCTATCTGCGCCGGTTCTATTACGACACCATCATCCACGGCAGCGGACCCCTGTCATTCCTGATCGGCTCGGTGGGTTCGGATCGGGTCATGTTTGGAAGCGACTTCCCATTCGACATGCAGTCCTTCGTGTCGCGCGATCAGATCGACGAGGTGCCGGCGCTCACCGATTCCGATCTTCAGAACATTTACTTGAATACCGCCAGGCGGTTCTATGGCCTGCCATCAGCGCGCGTGTCCTGACGCGTGGATCCCATCCATCGTCAGCCCTGTGTCCGGCGGAACGAGGCGGGCATCCCGGGTAGCCAAGTGAGAGATACCACAACCGAGCCGTCGCCAACGAAGGTAGCGCGGCATGGGTGCGCGATAGTCGACAGAGTGGACGGCGGCTTGCGCGCCTTCGGAACCGCAGTCAACTGGCTGGCGACATTGGTCATAACGATTGTGGCGCTTCCCATCGTCTACAACATCGTGCTGCGCGCACTCGGCCATCCTACCATCTGGACGTTCGAAGTCACGCTGTATTCAGTTGGCGCAAGTGCGTTTCTGGCTAACGCGGTCACGCTCAGGGAAGGATCGCACTTCCGCATCCAATTCCTGCCGAAATTGTTGCCAGGGTACAAGAAGCCGCTGGACTGGCTTGCGCTCCTGGCAACGATGCTGGTTGGAGCCGTACTGGCGGCCGCGGGCGTGATGTACGCGTATGGGTCGTTCGTGGATGGCGCGCGGTCATCCACGTTGTTGAGCGTGCCACTCTTCATTCCGCAGACTGAGATAGCATTGGGCGGTATTGCCCTGTTCACGGAGGCCCTGTCTCTGTTGCTTTCTGGTGGCTACGAAAGCGCCGAACACGGGGGCAAATGAAATGGACGGGTTCGCCAGCGTCACCAGTATCGTCTTGCTCTTTGCGTTGCTCACCCTCGGCGTGCCCGTGTTCGTGTCACTGGCACTGGCCGGGATCGCAGGCTTTCTGTTCGTTCAAGATGCGACGCAAGTCCTCCAGAATCTCGGCCAACTGGTGTGGCAGAGCACGCTGACCTACGAACTCGTCGCCATTCCGTTATTTATATTCGCCGGTATATTGATGGAAAAAACCGGTGCCGCCGAAGACTTGTTCGCCGCCACCAAAGCGTGGGTCGGGCGTGTGCCGAATTCCCTCTCGGTGGCCACCGTGTTCGCCTGCGGCGTGTTCGCGTCGATCACCGGATCGAGCATTGCAACTGCCGCGACCGTCGGCGTGGTCGCCATCCCCCTGCTGCTGCGGGAGGGCTACAGCGACGTACAGGCCGGTGGATGCGTTGCGGGCGGCGGCACGCTGGGCATTATATTTCCCCCCAGTATTCCGCTCATCCTGTACGGCGTCATCACGGAAACCTCGATCGGCAAACTGTTCGTGGCCGGGCTGCTGCCGGGGGTGATCCTGCTGGTTGCATTCGCAGTCTACGTGAGCTTGCGCAGCCCCCGGCAATTCCGTACCGAGGACATTACCTGGGCCCAAAGGTGGGCCGTTACCCGCAAGGGTATCGGCGTACTGATACTGCCGATCTTGATCATAGGCTCGATTTACCTGGGGCTGGCGACCCCGACGGAAGCCGGCGCGCTGTCCGTCGTCTACGTCATGGTTCTGGCTACGCTGCAGCGGCGCTTCTCGTTCCAACGATGCTTCGAAGCCGGCCGGGTCGCCATGAAGACGACTTCCATGTTGTTCATGCTCATAATATTCGGCGAGTATTTCGCGCACTTCCTGACGTTCGAGCAACTACCGGATGTCATCGCCGCGTGGGTCACGTCGCACTCTACGTCCATGTTCATTACGATCACGTTCATGAACGTCGCCTACCTCGTTCTCGGCGCGTTCCTGGAAACGGCAGCCATGCTGCTGATCTCGGTACCGATCTTCTTTCCGATTTCCACCGCGTTGCACATCGACCCGGTGACGTTTGGAATTTACGTTGCCATCTCGATGGAAGTTTCGCAAATCCACCCGCCCATCGGCATCAACCTGCTGACCGTCCATGGCATTTCGAAAATACCGTTGTGGCATCTGACAAAGGGTGTGATCCCATTTCTGGTGTTCGAATTCCTGATGCTGTACGCCGTCATCTTTTACCCCGCCCTCACGCAATGGCTGCCAAGCCGCATGTTTCACTAGAGACACCTGGAGGATGCAATGATTCGAATTTCACGTTTATTCATGATTCTTTTGGCATCGATCGCCACCAGCCTTGCCAGCGTCGGCACGGCTGGCGCGGCCGAGAAAACCTACACCCTGACGATCGGTACGTGGGGGTCCCCTTTGCACCCTCATGAGGAACTCTTCGTCAAGCCGTTCATGAACCTCGTTGAAAAGAACAGTCACGGCAGGATCAAGTTCAAGTACTTTTCCCGTGGAACCATGGTGAAGGAAGACACGGTGCCGTCGGCGATTCTGGGGGACAACGTCGACATCGCGCTCACGATCATCGACTCGTGGGCCGGCCGGCTCAAAGACGTATCTATCGCGGCGACCCCCCTGTGGACGCTCTCCATGCAGCAGGACACGCGCGAACTGGTACCCGGACACGCGCTCTACGACGACATCAGCAATGAGTTCACGGCACGCGGCGTCAAGGTTCTTTGCCTGTTCGACATCGGCCCGACCATCATCGCTAGTAAAAAGCCGATTCGTGAACCGAAGGACATCAAGGGCATGGTAATCCGCAGCCTGTCGAAGGGATCCTCGGAAACGTTGGAAGCCCTGGGCGCTTCGCCCATCGTGCTCGACGTGGGTGACGTCTATCAGGCGCTGCAGAGTGGGACCATCGACGCCGCCATGAACGGCATACAGGGGGCGGTGGGTCTTAAATATTCCGAGATCGCCAAATACGTGCTCGTACCCAACGGTGTCTTTGGCACGCTGATCAGTGGCTACGTGATGAACCAGCGGAAGCTGTCTTCATTGCCGCCGGATCTGCAGAAGGTGGTGACGGATGCCGCCATGACGATCAGAAACGAGGCACAGCCGAAGATCAACGAAACCTATTTCGACTACTACCTCAAGCAGCTGGAAAAGGGCGGCATGAAGGCATACATCCTGCAAAGGAACACACCAGAATGGAATACGTGGAGTCATGTGCTCGACAATTTCCGCACGCGCAAGGCTGCAAGCTATTCCCCGAAGATAATAAAGGATATTGAGCAAGCGGCGGGCAAGTAGGTTGGGGGTGTCTGACTGACGAATGGAGAGCTGAGACTATGAACTATGCGGACGCGGCAGATACCTTTCTGAAGCTTGACGGCTGGGAACCGTGGATCAGGGTGTTCACGAGCACTCCGGAAGCGTCGGATCATCAATATGCATCCGTTCTTCTGCGCTCACCGGTGGGCAGCAAGACCGAAACCGCGAAGCACATGCTCATTTACTATCATCCACCGGAAGGCCATACGCTGCTCATTCGCGGAATCAATCCTTCCATCGAAGAAGTCTTCTGCATTGCGGGTGGCTATGTGAGCGGCAAAGGAGTCCGCATGATGTCTCCGGGCGATTTCGTGCGCCATAGCGTGGGTGTTGACCACGCGGGTTTTGCCCTTCCCGGTACGCTTTTGTTCGTTCGATACGATGATGGCGTGGACACTATTCTTACTATGAAGCTGGCGAGTGGTAAATGACGGGAAGCGTTTGCCCGCACAGTGGAGAATTGTCTGGGCTGTGGCTCAGTAATATGGATCTGGTTGGACGTGTCGTCAGCCCTGCATGCCCCACTTTTGTATAGTGTTGCGTGCGATGATGCGGAAGATGAAGTTCTCGACGAAGAGGCCGATCAGGATGACGGTGAGCAGGCCCGCGAACACGCTGGGGATGTTGAGTTCATTCTTGTTCTCGTAGATGAACCAGCCCAGGCCGCCGCTGGTGATTCCCTGCACCGTTGCGCCCGACATTTTCTGGAAGTCGGCCACCAGCAGTTTCACCAACTGGCCGTGCTGGGCGCTATACAGCGTGAGCGTATGGGGGGAGGCTGCCTGCGCCGGAGCGTCGGCCAGCGCGAGCGACGCGCCGCGGGCTGGCGCGGCAATGGCCACTGCGGTGGTCCATGCGGTGCCGGCGCCGCCGGGTGAGCTTTCTGGCAACGCGCAAGCGTGAGCACTCCCGCAAGCCCGATGAGTTCCATCCGATCATCGAGGCTTGCAGCGAGGAGCCGTATCTGGAGTTGTTCGCGCACGGTACCGGCGAACTCGCCCGATCCCGAGTCATTACCCTTGTTCAGTTGAACTTGTCCGCATCCGCCGCCGTACAAGGCGGCGGTTCGATCACCGTACGGGTTTCCGTAGCGTAACCAGCTCTTCGGCGGCGGTGGGGTGGACGGCGATGGTGGCGTCGAACTGCGCCTTGGTGGCACCGCAAGTCAGGGCGACCGCGGCAACTTGTATCAATTCTGCCGCGTCGTCGCCGGCGATGTGCACGCCAATGACGCGGTCACTGGCCTTGTCGACCACCAGCTTCATGAGCGTGCGCGCTTCGCGGCCTGAGAGCGTTGCCTTGATTGGCCGGAATGTCGTCATGTAGATTGCCACATCTTTGCCCGCGTCGCGCGCGGCCGCTTCAGTGAGACCCACGCAGCCGATTTCGGGGGTGGAGAACACGGCTGTCGGAACCGTGCCGTGGTCCACCGCGGTTGGGCGGTTGCCGAACAGCGTGTCGGCCAGCGCGTGCCCTTCGCGGATGGCGACGGGTGTGAGGTTGATGCGGTTCGTGACGTCGCCCACCGCATGGATGGATGGGATGTTGGTGGCGGAGTACGGGTCGACGGCGATTGCACCGCCGGCAGTTACGACACCAGCCGCTTCCAGCCCCAGGTTGGCGATGCTGGGCTTGCGGCCGGTGGCGGCCATTACCAGATCGAATGTTGCGCGCGCACCGTCCGTGGTAGTGATCGTGCAGCCCGCGGCCGACTTTTCCAGGCGTTGCAGCGTGTGATTCATCATCAGTGTGATGCCGCGTTGGCGGTATGCGGCTTCCACGGCGTTGCGCACGTCGTCGTCGAAGCCGCGCAGCAAGTGTTCGCGGCGGTGGATCAGCGTGACCTCGCTGCCCAGGGCATGCATCAGGCCCGCGAATTCCACGGCGATGTAGCCGCCCCCCACGATCGCCAGGCGCCGCGGCAGCGTGGGCAGGTTGAACATCTCGTTGGACGTGGCCGCTTGCTCGAAGCCCTCGATGGCGCCGGCACGCACGGGGTGGCTACCGGTGGCCACGAGAATGTGGCGGGCGCTGACCGTGCGGCCGCCGTCCAGACGTACGCTGTGCGGGTCGGTGATGGTGGCGTGAACGCGTTGCAGATCGACGCCGCTGTTTTCGAGTCCCTGGACGTACAAAGATTCGAGGCGGCCGATTTCCTTGTCTTTGGCGGTGATCAGCGCGCGCCAGTCGTGCCGTGTGGCGCCAACCTCCCAGCCAAACCCGCGCGCGTCGGCGAAGTCGTCCGCGAAGCGGCCCGCCAGCACCATGAGTTTTTTCGGTACACAACCGCGTATGACGCAGGTTCCGCCCACACGATCGGCTTCCGCGATCATGACCCGGGCCCCGTGAGCGGCGGCGATGCGCGCGGCGCGCACGCCGCCCGAACCTGCACCGATAACGAAAAAATCGACGTCGTACGCTTTCATGACCAGCATCTCATTCAATATCAATACAAATCTTTACCGGGAAACCCGGCGGGTTTTTGGACCGCCACGGCGGTTTCACGGCGGGCGATTCGGAGGCCCGAGGACTCCCGGCGCCATTCAACGCGTGGCGACGATGAATAGCCGCGGAAATGGCAGCAGCACCGCGCCGTTGGGTTGCGCGGGATAGACGCGTCTCAGTTCCGCGAGATAGCGCGCCAGATAGGCCTTTTTTTCGTCGCCGCCCAGTGGTGCCAGAAACGGACGCAGGCTGCTTCCCTTGAACCATTCCACGATGGCCGCGACCCCCCCGGGCAGCACGTGATAGTACGTGGTGCGCCAGATGTCGATCCGGCTCGCGTCGGGCCGCAGCAGAGTGTAGTACCAGTCGGGTGGGTGTCTGGGGAAACGCGTCGTGGATTCGTCCGCGATTTTGCCGGCCCATGGGCCGGTGGCGGCCACGTCACGCATCAGCCGCCGCGCCGGTTCATCCTGATTGTCGGGCATCTGCACCGCGAGACTGCCGCCCGGCGCGATGTGCCCCATCAGGCGTGGCAACAGGGCGCGATGGTCCGGTATCCACTGGAGTGCCGCATTTGCCAATATGACGTCCACCGCCTCGGGAGGTGTCCATGTGGCGATGTCAGCCTGTTCCAGTTGAATTTTGAGGGGACGCTGATCCGGCGTATCGAGCAGCCGTCTGCGTGCCGTCGCGAGCATGTCGCCAGAACTGTCCACGCCGGTGATGGTGGCGTCCGGGAATCGGGTGGCGAGCAATTCTGTGGAATTACCGGGTCCGCACCCCAGGTCCGCGGCGCGATGCACCGATTGCGTGTGCACCGCCGCGAGCAAATCCCGCGCCGGTCGCGTGCGTTCGCGCTCGAAGCGCAGGTATTGGTCGGCCGACCATGCCATCTCCGCATCTCCTTGTACGACAGTGGCGGCGTGCGCGGCTTCGGAAACACCCGCGGTGGCGAGGGTTTCAGACGTGCGCCGTGCCCGATAACTGGTGGGCTGCGGCGGGTACCGCCGTCAGGTGGCTTTCGTGCAGCGGTTCGGCCGCCGCCGCGCCACGGGTATGGGTGTCGACGAACCGTCGTAGGATGCTGCGGGATTCGGAGGTGTCGGGAATGCGCCGCACGTCCCGCGGAAGGCTATTGCCGTGCCGCTGCATGCATGCGCTGATGATGTCGGCGGTGAACTCGGGGTGGAACTGCAGTGACAATGTGTTGGGGCCGTAACGCAGTATCTGGCAGCGGTCGTGTGCCGTGTGGCCCAGTACCTGCGCGCCCGGCGGCGGGGTCAGCACGCCTTGTGCGTGCGACAGGTGGGCCATGAACGTTGGCGGCAGCGAGGCCAGTAAGGGGTCTTGCCTGCCGCCGGGTGTCAGTGCGATGGGAAATGTGCCGTACTCGCCTCCACCCGGGAGGTAGTCGACGACCCCACCCATGGCGTGTGCCATGAGCTGGTGTCCATAGCAGATGCCCAGCAGCGGTTTGCCAGACGTTATCAGCAAGCGGAGCCAAGCGGCGGTACGTTCGCTCCAGTCTTCCTTGTCGGTAACCATGGACCATGAGCCGGTGACGACGGCAACCGAGAATGTATCGGGCTCGGGTAGCGGCAGGTCCAGATACGGCTGGGCGACCAGTATTTCGCCAGGCCTTTTGGCGAGGGCGGTGGCAAACCATGACGCCTGGTCGCCGAGGGGGGTACGCATTGATTCCGGCGGGAGTCCCATTTGCACGATGGCGATGGGTTTGGATGCTGGCATGTTGGGTGCTTCTTGTCGATGGCCAAGCGCGTTGAGCGCAAGCGGCGCCATTCGCAACGGCGCCACCCTCAAGTTTAACGAGTTTGCGGTGCGGCCGCGCGCGTCGCCGCCGTGAACCGGTGGCGGCGCGTGGAAGGGGCGCGGTCAGGCGGCTTCCGAACTGGCGTGGAAGCGTTTGGTGCGGTGCAAGGTATTTTGGTCGGTGTGGTGCATTTCCTTCCCTGTGGCGGCAAGCTTCAGGACGAGGTCGGACGTATAACTGAACGTGCCGTCGTCGTTGAACGTGAATACGCTCTCGAAGGACAGGGCCGCGGCCCGCTCCAGCAGGTACTTGTTCTGCGACAGGCCGTACGATTTGGAACCCGGCTCGGCTTTGAAATGCAGCGATTTGTCGCGCGCTTTGGCGGTTCCGCCCGCCAGAATCGCCAAACCCCGCGGCACCGCAAAACAGCGCATGATCTGCCCGTGGGCCTTGTCCCACAGCAGGTAACCCACTTCATCGTGAAACGGGTCCATGGCCTCTTCGCCATGGCGCCAGGCCGTCATTTCGTAGTTCAGGCCCTCCAGGGTCTGTTGCCCGTTTTCGACGATGGGGATGGGTCGGAACCAGGCTTTCTCGAAATAGCCCGTTTTCGCGGTTTCGTCGTCTTTGTTGTGGTAAGAGAGGTCGACGCCGACGTCGCCCTCCCATTCGCCGACCAGTGGTGTCAGCGGCCCGAGCTTTTGAGGGCCAAGTATGTCCGCCATGACGTCCTCCTATGGATGGTTGGGAGAAGCCTCAACGTAGTCGATGTTGGTTCCGACCGCCAATTGATTGTTTACATAAATTCGATAGAATCGGCCTATTGAAACCTGGGGGCGGCGATGTGGTGTCGCGTTTCAACGCGGAAGAATAGATAGTTATGTTTAATTGATTCTATAATAATCATCAATTTTACTTATTTTAGGGGAACCTCTACACTAAGCCTCGTTGTTTGCCATCAACCCATCGAATGAGGATTTCTAATGTCTTTGATCAACACGAAAATCAAACCTTTCACGGCAACCGCTTTCCACAAGGGCAAGTTCGTCGAGGTAAGCGACAGCACGGTCGCGGGCAAATGGGCGGTCTTCGTCTTTTATCCGGCGGATTTCACGTTCGTATGCCCCACCGAACTGGAAGATCTGGCCGATAACTACGCTGCGTTCCAGAAGCTGGGCGTGGAAGTCTACAGTGTCTCCACGGATACGCATTTTGCGCACAAGGCCTGGCACGACACCTCTGCCGCCATCAAGAAGGTTACCTATCCCATGGTCGGCGACCCTACGCATTTGCTGTCGCGCAACTTCGATGTTCTGATCGAGGAAGAAGGCGTAGCGCTGCGCGGCACGTTCGTGGTCGACCCCGAAGGCACCATCAAAGTGCTGGAAATTCATGACAACGGCATAGGCCGCGATGCGTCCGAGCTGCTGCGCAAGGTCAAGGCCGCGCAATACGTTGCCGCGCATCCGAACGAAGTCTGCCCCGCCAAGTGGGAGGAAGGCGAGAAGACGTTGACGCCGTCGCTGGATCTCGTCGGCAAGATCTGATTGCGCATCGATTCCGAACCGCCGCCGCGCGCGGCGGGTTCCTTGAGGGATCGAACGGTTTGTCTTTCACATTGAAGGGGTAGAGCCATGTCTATGCTCGACGCGAACATCAAGGGTCAACTCAGCACGTACTTCGAGCGGGTCGAGCAGCCGGTCGAGTTGCGTGCGTCGCTGGACGATGGCGCAAAGTCGCGGGAACTGCGGTCGTTCCTGCAAGAAATCGCTGCGCTGTCCGACAAGATCACGCTGCACGACGAACAGCCGCGTGCCGCGCGTGTGCCGTCCTTCACCATTGCCCGTGTCGGCTCGGACGTTTCCGTGCGTTTTGCCGGAATCCCGCTGGGCCACGAGCTGACGTCGTTGGTGCTGGCGCTGCTGCAGGTTGGCGGGCATCCCGCCAAGGTGGACGCGCCGGTGGTCGATCAGATACGCGGCCTGTCGGGCGACTATCGTTTCGAGACGTATTTCTCGCAGTCCTGCCAGAACTGCCCGGATGTCGTGCAGGCCTTGAACGCAATGTCGGTGATCAATCCCCGCATTCGGCACGAGGCGATCGACGGCGCCTTCTTCCGCGAGGAAGTCGAGGCGCGCGAAGTGCTGTCCGTTCCAACGGTCTTCCTGAATGGTGAATTATTTCATCAGGGGCGGGCGGGCGTGGAAGAGCTGCTTGCCAAGCTCGGCGGAGGCGACGACGCGCGCAAGGTCGATGCGCTGAACGAACGCGCTGAATTCGACGTGCTGGTCGTGGGTGGCGGCCCGGCGGGCGCGGCCGCCGCCGTCTACGCGGCGCGCAAAGGAA
Organism: Candidimonas sp.; assembly: GCA_004298545.1. Classification (GTDB taxonomy): domain Bacteria; phylum Pseudomonadota; class Gammaproteobacteria; order Burkholderiales; family Burkholderiaceae_B; genus SCQX01. The sequence goes on from SCQX01000066.1 coordinate 11,310, forward strand.
TACGCACGGGTGTGGTCGCCGAGCGCTTTGGCGGGCAGGTGCTCGATACGATGGCGATAGAAAATTACATTTCAGTCCTGGAAACCGAGGGGCCGAAGTTTGGCGTCGCGCTCGAACAGCACGTGAAAGCCTACGAGGTCGACATCATCAATTTGCAACGCGCGACGAAGCTGATGCCGGGCAAGCCGTTGCGGGTCGAACTGGCCAGCGGCGCCACGCTGGCCGCCAAGACCGTCGTGCTGGCCCCCGGCGCGCGCTGGCGGCAGATCAACGTGCCCGGCGAACAGGCGTATCGCAACCGCGGCGTCGCGTATTGCCCGCATTGTGACGGGCCTTTGTACAAGGGCAAGCGCGTCGCGGTAATCGGCGGAGGCAACTCGGGGGTGGAGGCGGCCATCGACCTGGCCGGCCTCGTGGCGCACGTCACGCTGGTGGAATTCGATCACGTGTTGCGCGCCGACGATATTCTGCAGCGTAAATTGCGCAGCTTGTCGAACGTCGATACCGTTGTGGCAGCGCGGACGACCGAGATCGAGGGCGACGGTAAACGGGTCGTTGCCCTGAAATACACCGACAGAACGGACGGCTCGACCCATCGCGTGGAACTGGACGGCGTCTTCGTGCAGATTGGCCTGATTCCCAACACGGAATGGCTCAAGGGCGTGGTGGCACTGACGCCACGCGGGGAGATCGAGGTCGATGCGCACGGCCAGACTTCCGTGCCCGGTGTGTTCGCGGCGGGTGATGCGACAACCGTACCGTACAAGCAGATCATCATTGCTGCCGGCGACGGAGCCAAGGCCGCGCTGGGTGCGTTCGATCATTTGATTCGCAGTTCCGTGCAGGAAGCTGACGACGATCAGCGGGCGGTGGCCACGGCCGCCTGAGCGGCGCGCTTGCTCGAGGGGCCTTCTGCCCGTACGGACGCACGATCGCTGCCAGCGACATGCCGGCGTCGTGGCGCGCTTGCGATGTGGGGTGACGGGTACGGACGCCACGCGCGTTGGCCCGTCACTGCGGCCATGTTTTTTTACCACCAGCGCCTTTCCTGCCACCAGCGCAGCAGCCCGTATGACAGGTGCGCTTTTTCCTGGCCGACCGGCATGTCGGGTCGTATGTGCAGCCAGGTGGTTTTCGAATAGGCCAGGTGTTGCTCGGGGTAAACGCTGCGGTGGCCGATGATAAGGTACGCCGCGATGGCGGCGCCAGCCACATAAATGGTGCCGACGACGCCGCCGAACAGCTCGACACCCATCAGTATCGCGGCCAGCGGCGTGTTCGAGGCGGCCGCGACGACGGATACCAGACCCACTGCGGCCCCGAGTATCGGGCTGATGCCCAGCAGGTGCGCGCAGGCGTTGCCAGCAACGGCGCCGATCACGAACTGTGGTGTGACGATACCCGCGTAGAAGCCCGAGCCAAGGGTGATGGCGACGAGCACCGTCTTCCAGAGGAAGCCGAGATAGGGCATGGCCGCGCCGCTGAGCGCCTGGTCCATGAGCGGCAAGCTGAGTCCGAGATAACTGGTGGGGATGACGAGGATGAGCAACGACAGGATCACGCCCCCGGCAAGCGGCATGAGTGGTGGCCACAGGTCGTAGCGGGCGCGCACGCGCAGGAACAGATTGCGTACTCCCTGGATGCCGTCGACGAATAGCCGGGCGGCAAGGCCGCACAGTATGCCGATTGCGATGGTTTTGATGAAAAGCAGTTCCGAAAAGGCGGGCAGGGAGGGGATCTGATAGTGCTGATAGGGGATGCCCAGCGCGGTGCTGACCTGAAACGACGTGATGCCGGCAATGATCGCCGGAAACAGGAAATCGTAGCGTATGCGGCCGATGGCCAGAACCTCGATGCCGTAGAGCGCGCCGGCGATGGGCGTCCCGAATACGCTGGCGAACCCTGCGCTCACGCCGCAGGCGACGATGCGGCGCTGCAGTTCCGCGTTCAATTTCAGGACGTGGCCGATTCCGGCCGCCAGCGATGCGCCGATGTGCGAGCAGGGGCCCTCCTTCCCCGCCGATCCGCCGCAGCCTAGTGTGATGAGGGCGGCAATGGGTTTGATTGCCGCCGTCTTCAGCGGCATTTTTCCGTTCTGGTCGTGGACGGCCGCGATCATGGAATCCTTCAACCCCGTTTTGTTGGCGCGATAGCCGTAATACAGGATGAGGCCGTTGAGCAGCCCGCCCACGGGCAGCAGCGTCATTTGCAGCCAGAACGGCGCGGCCATCGACCGGTCCGTGACGTAGAACAAGACGTGCAGGAAGATACTGGTGCCGCAGCCAACGATGGCTCCGGTCAGCGAGGCCAGAACCAGCCACTGCGCCACCGTAATCAGCATGAGTGGAAATTCAATGAAATTGTGACGGTGCATCATGGGATTCTGGGCTCTGACAACGATCGATCCGTTGAAATTGTTACAATCTGGTGCGGGTTGCGTGACTTCTCGAATGGGCAGCGCGTATGATCGTCCACTTGTGCGCTTGCCGCATCGATCCCCAGTATTCTACGAAAGGTTGTTACATATGCGTGGAAGTTATCGTTTGTCGTCTCTTGTCGCAGCGTTTGTTCTGGGAGGAGTCGCGGCTGTATCAGGTCCTGTCACTCAGGCCGCCACGCTGGATAATGGCGGCATTGGCCTTCAATGGGGAGCAGGCAATCACTATCAGCGCTTCGGGCTCTCGTGGGAATCTCCGTCGCTGCTGAGCCTCAAATTTCTGGGCGATGGCAATCGCCTCGATCTCGTGGGTGAACTGGGCGCGGCCTATTGGCAGGCCTCCGGCAGCCGCACCCCGGCCAGCGCCTGGCAATTCAGCGCGGTGCCTTTTTTGCGTTGGACGATCGCCAATCGCTTCTATCTGGAGGCCGGCGTTGGCCCCACCGTGTTTACGCGAACTCAGTTTGCCGGCGAAACCATCAGTACCGCCTTTCAATTTGGCGATCAGATCGGCGTTGGCGCCTATTTGTCGAACAACAGCCGCCTGGGTGTGCGCTACTCGCATTATTCCAATGGCAGCATCAAGACGCCCAATCCGGGGCTGAATGTGTTGCAGCTCACGTATACCTATCTGTATTAGTGTCAGAGTGGTAATGCGGTTTTATAGGAAACCTGCTTGAGTGCGAAGCGGGAGCAGATTTTCTCGATGCCCGGAATAGGGGTGAGCTGTTCGAGGATGAAGCGTTCCAGTTCCGCGACATCGGCCACCGCGACGCGGATCAGGTAGTCGGAATTGCCGGTCATCAGGTAGCATTCCATCACTTCGTCGTGTTCGACGATACGCCGCTCGAATAGCGCCAGCGACTCTTTGTCCTGAGATTTCAGGCTGATCGAGATGAACACGTTCAGGCTCAGGCCCAGCGCCGCAGCGTTGGCAAGCGCCACATACCGCGTGATGATGCCGGCCGCCTCGAGCGCCTTGACGCGCACGAGACACGGCGAGGGTGACAAATGTACGCGTCGCGCCAATTCAACGTTGCTCAGCGAGCCGTCGCGCTGAAGTTCACTCAGGATCCGGAGGTCGGTCGAATCAATCTTCATGTGCCGCCGTAGAGCTGATGAATTGCGGTGAATTGGACGTTGAATGTGCTTGAAAGGGACGCCACGAAGTTATTTTGTGCCGAATTCGTGCAGCGTTTACATTTTATTTGATATCTGATGTCATGGGAATAGGCATCCGGATGCCGGCAAATGGTGTCGGGGTGGGCCTCATGTTTCTGGTGAATGGCGCCCTGGCAGCGTTGCGTTCATTCCGGGGGCGTGGGCGGCGCTGGCCGGGCAACCGGCTGACGGGCGCATTCAGTGTGGGCGGCCGGTGCGCCTGAAGGTCAAATTGATGCGCCGCGCGCCCAACAGGGGATGGCTGGCTTCCGGAACGGGGGCGACGCCATGGTAGCGCATGCGGTCGAGCCCACCCCACACGACCACATCGCCATGAAACAGTGGAATGCGGGCCGGCCGGTCGCCGCGCCGGATGCCGCCGAAGAGAAACCAACAGGGAATGCCCAGCGATACGGAGACAATGGGTGCCGTGTGGTCGCGTTCATCCTTGTCCTGGTGTAGTGACAGGCGCGCACCCGGCACGTAGCAGTTGATGAGGCACGCATCGGGCTCGTACCGGTCGAATCCGGCCGTCGCCGCCGCTTCGCGCGCGAGCGTTCGAAAGGTATCGGGCATCGGTGGCCAGTGCCGCCCTGACGCGGGGTCGCTCGGCACATAACGATAGCCGCGCGCGTCACTCACCCACCCCAGGTCGCCACAATTGGTTTGCGCTGCCGACATCGCTTGGCCGCCAGGGGTCGTCATGAGGCGAAACGGCGCCGTGCTCTGAATGATGCGCACGGCCGCCAGCAAGCGGGTTGCGCGCGCCAGCGCGTAGCCACGCAGCACCACGGCCTGTTCCGCGAGTTGGTCACGCGCGCCGGCGCGCGCGCAATCGGTCTCGTCGTCGAACAGGCGTGTCGATGGCGGGTGCGGCGCGCGTGGCGGCGCGGCGCCGCCAGCGT
>SCQX01000067.1 GCA_004298545.1 Candidimonas sp.
CCGCGTGCCAGACACGGCGCCTATCGCCTTGCGCGCCGGTACCGGGCGACGCATCTGTCTTTTTCCGAGGGGGCGGGGTCGGCCGCGGTCGGGTTGGCGACGATTCCATCGGGGTCCGCGCCTATGCGCGAAGCACCGCGCGCGGCGGCGCGGTGTCTGGCTCACTTGTTTCCATCGGGGGCGGTTGCCCTGGTGCTGGAAGTGCCTGGTGGTCAGTTTTGGTTCGCCGCCATCCACGATGGGGTCGTCGTCACGGGGACCGACGCTTTATATGGCGATCTTGTGGCGGCGCGCGCGGCGGTCGAAAGCGTGGGGCGGGCGTTTCCGCAGCTGGTTCTTCTCGGTGCGCCGAACGCGCCACCGGCTCCCGATCTGTTCGTCCTTGGCGCAACGGCCGGCGAGCATCTCAGTTTGACTCGCGTGCCGAGGATCGGAGCCGCGGTGCGGATGGCCACATTCCTGGCTCTGGTTGTGGCGGTCGTCGCCGGCCCCAAATGGCTGTGGCAACACAGGGGGCCACCGCCCATCGACTCGGCGAAAGGCATACCGCCGCCCCCCGAGGCGGATTGGGCGCGGGCCGAGAAAGCCGCTCTGGAAGCGCGAGTGGTGCATGGAATTGTGGGAACGCGTCTCGTGATCGACATCTTTCACGATTTGCCAATAGCGGTGGCGGGGTGGGGGCTTGCACGGGCGGAGTGTGTGCCGGAGCACCTCGATTGGCGATGCCATGCGGACTATCGGCGGGGAATCGCCGGTGGCGACAACGACACCCTGCTTCATCGGGTGCCCACGGGCTGGCACCTGGCATTCCCATCGCTCGACCGGGTCACCGCCAACTGGCGCGTGTCCGGCGGAGGCGCCGCCCTCGATAGCCTCATTCCCGACACCGCGCGGCGCAACGATCAATTCCTGCTGAGCCAATTCCAGGCCTTGTCATCGGCTTTCGCGCAACTCGATTTCGGTCGATCCGCCGCCCTGCCCGTCGCACCGCCGCGAGATGGGCGCGCCATCAGCCGGCCGGCGCGGCTGCCGCGACGCGCCTTGCGACCAGTTCGTATCGCGGGTCCGTTGCGTTCGGCCGGCTTGCTGCCTTCCATCAGTTCGTTCATGGAGTGGTCGCGGGTCCGCCTGACACTCGATGACGGACGGCGGCCCTCTGTGGCGTCGAGCCGATTCATGATTTTCTTTGAAGGAGTTCTGCATGAGTACGAGTCGTTATCCGAGCCCGCGGCGACCGTCACCGGCGGCTTCCCGCCGTCGGCGCCTGGCGCTGGCAGGATCGCCCGTGTCAGGACGTCGTCGTGTGGGCCTGGTCCTTGTGCTGATGCTGGCAATGCCCGCCCCCCTGGCATTGTCGGCTCCCCAGAAGCCGTCGCCACCCTTGGCCGCGCAGGACGGCGCGACGGTTCGCGAGCTCGTGCGCCTTGAAACCCAGCTCGCACTGCACCGCGCGCGGCAGCGGTTGCGCGATGTGGCGGGGGGCGAAACGAGCACACCGACCGCTGCGTCATTCGGTGTGGAGCCGCGCCTGCTTGCGATTTTTGGTGTGGGGGAAAAGCTGCTTGCGCAGGTGAAGCAAGGTGAACGCCTGTTCGTGTACCGGCGTGGTCGCGCCTTGCCGATCGGCATGAGGGACACGCCTGAAGCACCTGTATTTCATCTGATCGGTCTTTCGAATACCTGTGTCGAGCTTGATCGGGAGGGGACCAGCCTGACGCTTTGCCTGAACCCCTCGTCGCTATCCGGAAGCTGACCGTGTGGCCAAACCGCATCCGCCCACTGTCGCAGCAGGAAGCATTGCCGGATGCCGTGCGCTTCAACGCTTCCGCGGCGATTGCGCTCGAGCGAACCGACGATCTTTTTTCATTGAATCCCGCTTTCCTTGCGCCACTGCACGATGAACTCGGTGTCCAGTCTCTGGCGGCGCGCGTTTGCCCGGTGCTGTTGGCAGATCACTCCGTGGCGATTTTCGCCCTTGCGGGCCACGAGGGGAGTGATCATGCCGATGCGCTCGCGCTGCGCGTCCTGCGCCATGGCTATCGCCTTGCCGAGCCGCAGCGCTACGTGGTGGCGGCGCCACTGCTCCTGGCCATTGCGCGGCGCCAGCTGACAGCGCGACCTTCGCGGCAATTCGATGTGCGCCCCAGCGGCGCATCGTCGACCGCCCTGGCAGCGGCATTTCAGGACATGGTGGAATGGGGGGTACGCAATGGGGCCAGTGACATGCACTGCAACGTGAGTGTCGATGAGCCCGAGTCCGAGGTCCGTTACACCGTTGGCGGGCGGTACGTCGCGCCGGAGCGGTTCAAGCGCATGCCGACAAGCTTGTTGATGGACGTGCTGGCCGTCGCATGGATGGATGTTCGCGGCGGCAATGGTGCCGTGTTCGATCCCACCATCGAGCAGCAGGGGCGCCTGTCACGGCGCGTCGACGATCGCGCGATCGTGTTGCGATGGGCGTCGCTGGCGGCAGATCGTGGCCCCAGCGTCTGCCTGCGCTTGCTCGAACGCCAGCCACTGGCCGCGCCAGGTTCGCTGGAACACCTGGGTTATTCCCGTGAGCAGGCCGACATGATGGCGCGCGCGGTGCGTGTCAGGGGCGGTGCCATCGTATTTTCGGGCGCGGTGGGTTCGGGCAAGTCGACGACGCTGGCGGCGCTCGTGGCGTCGCTTCCCGACACGCATAAGGTCATCACGATCGAAGACCCTGTGGAATATATCATTCCCCGTGCCATTCAAAACACCGTCACTCGTGATCCGACCGGCCGGGGCGACGGAATCTATGCCGCCAAACTCCTGGCCATCAAGCGTTCCGCCATGACCGATGTGCTTTTGGGCGAAATCCGGGATTGCGACAGCGGGCGCGCGTTCATGGATCTCGCGGGCTCGGGCATCAATCTCTACACCACCGTGCATGCGCCGTCCGCCCGCCTTACGGGGGAACGGCTGGCGTCGGATTTCATCCGCATATCGCGCGATTTTCTGGCAACGCCCGGTGTTTTGAAACTGATCGTCCACCAGACGCTCCTGCCGCGCTTGTGCGGCCACTGCGCACTTCCCGCACACACGCTGTGCGGCGGTGCCCGGCCAGATGGCGGGTACGCCGGTGATGGTAGGTATTGGGC
>SCQX01000068.1 GCA_004298545.1 Candidimonas sp.
GGGATCATGAAAATGGCAAGGAACGTGGCCGTCAGCATGCCGCCGATTACCGCCGTGCCAATGGCGTGCTGGCTTGCCGACCCCGCGCCGTTGCTGATGGCAAGTGGCAGCACGCCCAGAACGAAGGCCATCGACGTCATCAAGATTGGCCGCAATCGCAGCCGCGCGGCTTCCATCGCCGCGGCGGCGGCGGACATTCCCTGCTTCTGCAGTGCCATGGCGAACTCCACGATCAAAATCGAGTTCTTCGCCGACAGCCCCACCGTGGTCAACAGCCCCACCTGGAAGTAGACATCGTCTGACAGGCCGCGGCCGGTTGCCGCCAGCAACGCGCCGATGATTCCCAGCGGCACCACCATGATCACTGAAAACGGAATCGCCCAGCTTTCGTACAGCGCCGCCAGGCTGAGGAACACGACGAGAATGGAAATGGCATAGAGAACGGGGGCCTGTGATCCCGACAGCCTCTCCTGGTACGAAATTCCCGTCCATTCGTAGCCGATGCCCTCGGGCAGCGTATCGGCGATTTTCTGCATCTCCGCCATGGCCTGGCCCGTGCTCACGCCGGGCGCGGGGGCACCCTGAATTTCAGTGGCCGACACCCCGTTGTAGCGTTCGAGTTTCGGTGACCCGAAGGTCCACGCGCTGGTCGCAAATGATGAAAAAGGCACCATTTGGCCCTGCGTGTTGCGCACGTACCATCGGTTCACATCCTGCGGGTTCATGCGGTAGGGCGCCGCCGCCTGCACGTAGACGCGCTTGATGCGGTTGTCCGTGTCGAGGAAGTTGTTCACGTACGCCGATGCCCAGGCGATCGAGAACGTCTGATCGATGACCGGGATCGCCAGGCCGAGCGCGCTGGCTTTCTCGCGGTCGACATGCACGTTGAATACCGGCTGGTCGTCCAGGCCATTGGGCCGCACGCGCGCCAGCAGTGGGCTGCGCGCAGCTTTGGCCAGCAGTTCGTCGCGTGCCGCCATCAGTGCGTCGTGACCCAGCCCGCCACGATCTTCCAATTCGAAATCGAAGCCCGACGCCGTGCCGAGTTCGCGGATGGGCGGCGGATTGATCGGAACGATGTTGGCATACTTGTAGGAGGCGAAATGCGCGGAAATCCGGCGTATCAGCGCCTGGACTTTTTCGCTGTCTGCCTTGCGCTGCGACCAGTCTTTCAGGCGGACGAACACCATTCCCGAGTTCTGTCCGCGCCCGGCATAGTTGAAGCCCGAGACTTCGAACGTGGAATCGACGACGCTGCGTTCGTGTTGCGCGAGATAATCGCGCACGTCCGCGATCGCCTGTTCCGTGCGCTGCATGGTCGCGCCCGGCGGGGTCTGCACCTGAATGAGCATCATGCCTTGATCTTCGTCGGGCAGGAACGAGGTGGGCAGGCGAAGGAACAGCACGGCCATGGCCGCAATCAGTAGCACGTACAGCAGCAGCCAGCGGCGTGGCCGCGCGATGATGCGCGCGACGCCCGCGTTGTACCGGTGGCGGCCGTTGTCGAACGTACGATTGAACCAGCCGAAGAACCCCTTCTTCTCCAGGTGCCCGCCTTGCGGGATCGGCCTGAGTAGGGTCGCGCACAGGGCGGGCGTGAGAATCAGCGCGACGAGCACCGACAGAACCATGGCGGCCACGATGGTGAGCGAGAACTGCCGGTAGATGGCGCCGACCGTACCGCTGGCCAGCGCCGTGGGTACGAACACCGCCGACAGGACCAGCGCCACCCCGACCAAGGCGCCGGTCAGCTGACTCATGGCTTTGCGTGTGGCGTCTCGTGGCGACAGGCCTTCCTCGGCCATCACCCGCTCGACGTTTTCCACCACGACGATGGCGTCGTCGACCAGCAGCCCGATGGCAAGCACCATGCCGAACATCGACAGCGTGTTGATCGAAAACCCCACCACCGCCATGGTGCCGAATGTGCCCAGCAGCACGACGGGCACCGCGATAGTCGGTATGAGTGTCGCCCGCAGATTCTGCAGGAACAGGTACATGACGAGGAACACCAGGGCGATGCCCTCGAACAGGGTGATCACGACGTCTTCGATGGAGATCCTCACGAAGGGCGTCGTGTCGTAGGGGTATTTGACTTCCAGGCCATGCGGGAAATAGCGCGACAGATCCGCAACCTTGGCGCGCACTGCGTTGGCGGTTTGCAGCGCGTTGGAGCCGGTTGCCAGTTGTATGCCCAGCCCCGTCGCCGGCACACCGCCATAATGGTTGTTGGTCGTGTAGTTTTCGGCGCCGAGATCGATGGTGGCCACGTCCTTGACGCGGACTTGCGAACCGTCGGAATTGACTTTCAGAAGCACATTGCCGAACTGCGCGGGGGTGCGCATCAGCGTTGCCTGGCGAATGGTCGCCGTCAGCATCTGATCGGGAACCGCGGGCGTGCCGCCCAGTTGGCCGGCCGCCACCTGAACGTTCTGGTCTTGCAGCGCATTGACCACGTCGACGGGCGTGAGGCCGACGCGCGTGAGTTTGTTGGGGTCGAGCCAGATGCGCATGGCGTACTGCGTGCCGAATACCGTCACCGTGCCCACGCCATTGACGCGGCTCACCGGATCTTGCACGTGCGAGACCAGGTAGTTGGCCAGGTCGTACTTCGACATGCTGTGGTCGGTCGACACGAACGCCAGCAGCATCAGGAAACTGCTGCTCGACTTGGTCACCTTGATGCCCGCCAGCTGCACCGCTTGCGGGAGCAGCGGCGTTGCAAGCTGCAACTGGTTCTGCACCTGCACCTGGGCGGTGTCGGGATTGGTGCCGGGCGCGAACGTCAGCGTGATGCGTGCCTGGCCGGAATCGTCGCTGGTCGATGACATATACAGCAGGTTGTCGATACCGTTCATCTGCTGTTCAATGACCTGCGTGACGGTATCTTCGACAGTCTTCGCCGATGCGCCCGAGTAGGTGGCCTGGATCTGGATCGACGGCGGCGCGATCGAGGGGTATTGTTCCACCGACAGCGTTGTGATCGACAGCGCGCCCGCCAGCATCAGGACGATGGCGATGACCCAGGCAAAGATTGGGCGGTCGATGAAGAAGTTGACCATGCGAATTGCCTGGGGTCAGTCGTTGTCGGCCGGCGCGGCGCCGGTCGATCGCCCCGCTTGCGCTGCTGCGCCGTCCGTCGATGCCACCAGGGGTGGCTGCTCGACCGCCCGCACCGTCATGCCGGGTTTGACTTTCTGTTGTCCGGCGACGATGACGCGGTCGCCTGGCCGCAAGCCACTGTCGACCACCCAATCGGTGCCCCGGACGCGGTTTGCCACCAAGGGCTTGAGTTGGACTTTTTGATCGGTTCCCACGATCAGCGCGGTGGGGGTGCCCTTCGCATCGTGGGTGACGCCGACCTGGGGGACGAGAATTGCGCGGTCGTTGATTCCTTCCTCCACACGGGCGCGCACGAACATGCCCGGCAGGAGAACACGACCGGGATTGGGAAACACGGCGCGCAAGCGAACGCTGCCCGTGCTTTGATCCACTGTGATGTCGGTGAATTGAAGTTTTCCGGCCAACGGGTAGAGCGCGCCGTTTTCCAGCACCAGCCGCACCCTGGCTTCGTTGGGGCCAGCCGCCTGCAGGCGGCCATTGGCCAGCTCGTCGCGCATGCGCAGGAGGTCGGTGGTGGACTCGGTCAGATCCACGTAGATGGGGTCGATCTGCTGAATGGTGGCCATCAGTGTGGCCGCGTCCGACTGCACGTAGGCGCCCGGTGTGACGTCGGACACACCGATGATGCCGGAAATAGGCGCGCTTACGTCGGTGTATCCCAGGTTGAGGCGGGCGATCGCCACCGCTGCCTTGCCCGCCGCGACGTCGGCCGCCGCCTGTTTCTCGGCCGCGACCGCGTTGGCGTAATCCTGGCTGCTGACGGCATGCGACGCGACCAGCGCCTTGTAGCGCTTGGCCTGCAGCGCCGTCGACGTCTGGTTGGCCGCGGCTTTTTGCAGTGCGGCGGTCGCGCTGTCGAGCGCCGCCTGGTAGGGCGCGGCGTCGATCTGGAACAGACTCTGGTTCGCGCGAACATGGCTGCCTTCGCGAAAATTGCGATGCAGTACGATGCCCGTCACGCGTGCACGCACCTGCGCCACCAGATAGGGGGAGGTGCGCCCCGGCAGCTCCGTGGTCACTGCGACGCTTTGCGGATGCACGGTGACCACGCCAACTTCCAATGGCGGCGCGGGCGGCGGCGTTTGGTTCTTGCAGCCAGCCAGCGTGAGCGCGACCATTGCCGCGGCGATGCGGCCCGGCATCGGAGAAGTCCAGCTCAGGGGCATGCGGCAACCTCCGATATCGTTTTGGGCACGATATTATAGGAAGTCACCAATGTGCGGGCGGACGCCCAGCGCGGTGTAACGATTTTCCTGTTTCGACGTGTTTTGAACCCGCTCCTCGCATTTACGCGGCCGCCGCTCCCCTCAGCGGCCGCCCGGCGTTTCGGGTCGTAAATTCCGCTGACGGTTTGTCCGTGCGGCGGTCGTGCGAGGCACGCTATCATTGCGCGTGGGTTGCCGGCCTTGCCGTTCATCCGGGATGCCACTGGTCAAGCAAACAGGGCACCAGCGTCCTGTTTGGCCAGTCGGTGATTCAAACATCGGAACTGGCTGAACGGGACACTGGGCCTGGAGGAGACGCGCCGTTTGAACGAGAACACCGTCCTGCTGTTGGCTGGCATTGGCGTCATCGCCATGTTCTGTCAATGGATCGCCTGGCGGCTGCGGCTGCCGGCCATTCTGTTCCTGCTTCTGGCCGGGCTTGCCGTCGGGCCGCTGGCGGGGTGGCTCGATCCGGATGCCTTGTTCGGCCATTTGTTGTTCCCCTTCATTTCACTGTCGGTCGCCGTCATCCTGTTCGAGGGCAGCCTGACGCTGCGTTTTCACGAAATCCGCGGTCTGGAACGCGTTGTGCAACGGTTGGTCGGCGCCGGCATATTGATCACCTGGACGGTTACCCTGGTGGCCGCGCATTTCATCGTGGGGCTCAGCTGGGAATTGTCGCTGCTGTTCGGCGCCATCATGGTGGTGACGGGGCCGACGGTCATCGGTCCGTTGTTGCGCACCGTTCGTCCTGTTGCCCGCGTGGCGAATATCCTGCGCTGGGAAGGCATCGTCATCGATCCGATCGGCGCGCTGCTGGCGGTGCTGTCCTATGAATTCATCGTCGCGCTGCTGCACAGCGGCGGCTTTCTGCACACCGTTTTCGTGTTTGGTGAAACCGTGGCAACGGGGGTGGCGGCCGGGCTGGTCGCGGGATTCGCGGTCGGCGAGGTGCTGCGGCGGAACTGGCTTGCCGATTATCTGGTCAACGTCACCGTGCTCGCGTCGGTATTCGCCGTGTTTGCGGTATCCAACGCGTTTCTGAACGAGTCCGGTCTGCTGGCGGTGACCATCATGGGAATATGGCTGGGCAACCGCCAGGGTGTGCCGCTGGAAGATGTCATTGCCTTCAAAGAAACGCTAAGCCTGATGCTGCTGTCGGCTTTGTTCATCATTCTGGCGGCACGTATGAATTTCGATGAGCTGCGGGCGCTTGGCTGGCGCGGGCCGGCAGTGTTGGCGGCCATGCTGCTGGTGGCGCGGCCGTTGAAGGTTCTGTTTTCCGCGTGGGGTTCCAGCCTGTCGTGGCGGGAACGGGTGCTGCTGGCCTGGATCGCGCCACGCGGCATCGTGGCGGCGGCGGTTTCGGCGCTGTTCACCATCAAGCTGCAGAATCTGGGTGTGGCCGGCGCGCATCAGGTGCTGCCGCTGACATTCATGATCATCATCGGCACTGTGGTCCTGCAAAGCGCAACGGCGCGCCAGGTAGCGCTGATGCTGGGCGTGGCCGAGCCTGATCCGGTCGGGTTCCTGATCGTCGGCGCCAGCCCGGTCGCGCAGGCCGTGGCGAAGGCCTTGCAGGATGAGCGGGTGCCCGTGCGCCTGTGCAGCAGCGATTGGGATGGAATCTCGAAGGCGCGCATGGCGGGCCTGCCGGTCTACTATGGCAGCCCGCTGTCCGAGGATGCGCGGCACAACCTCGATCTTGCCGGGGTGGGGTGCATGCTGGCCCTGGGCCCGACAGATGATTTCAACGCCCTGGCAACTTCCTGGTTCGCCGATCAGTACGGCCGCGGCAAGGCGTACGCGCTTCCCGATGGCCGGCGCCAGCCCGTGGCCGGCAAGCATAAGGTCGCCGCCTTGCATCGGCCGACCACGCTCTTCTCCGAGGATGCGACCTACTGGAAGCTGCTGAATATCCTTGTGCAGGGCGGCGCGATTCGCACCACGACGCTGACCGATGAATTCGGATACAGCGACTACCGTGCGAGTCATGGCGGCGAGGCGATGCCGTTGTTCGCGTTGCCCCCAAAAGGCCAGGCGCGGCCATTCACACCCGACAGCGACTGGGTGCCCGAGAAAGGCTGGAAGGTGTTGAGCCTGTTTCCGGCCGGCGCGCAGAAAGCGCGCACCGAGGCCCGCCGCGCCGATGCCGAATCAGATCATCGGCAGGTAGGCGGGCCGGGTCCCGAGCGGGAAAGCGGCGTCGAGACGCGCGATCTCGTCGCGTGAAAGCATTGTGTCGCCGCCCGCGTTGTCACGCGTGTGGGCCAGGCGCGATGACTTGGGAATGGTGAAGGTACCCTCGGCGCGCATCAGAAATGCCAGCGCAATCTGATGCGCTGTCGCGTCGTGCGCATGGGCTACTTCGTCGAGTACACGGCCGGCGGGCGTGCCGGGGTCGGGAAAGTCATCGTGCCCGAAGGGGCTGTAGCCCACGACGGCCACGCCATTGTGGCGGCACCATGGGATGACCGCGTGCTCGATAGCGCGCTCCTGCAGGTGATACAGCACCTGATTGCAGGCAAGCTTACCGGGCCCGACGATGGCAAGCGCTTCTTCGAGGTCGGCAACGTCGAAGTTGCTGACGCCATAGGAAAGAATTTTGCCGGTAGCGAGCAGTTCGTCGAATGCGGCGAATGTTTCCGCGAGCGGAATCGAGCCGCGCCAGTGCAGCAGGTAGCAATCGAGGCGATCGGTGCCCAGCGCCCTGAGCGAACGCTCGCAGGCCTCGCGCACGCCACGCCGCGACGCGTTGCCCGGCAGCACTTTCGATACCAGGAAAACCTCGTCGCGCCGACCGCGGATGGCTTCTCCGATGACCCGCTCGGAGGCGCCCGAGCCGTACATCTCGGCGGTGTCGATGTGGTTCATGCCCAGATCCAGCCCGGCCCGCAGCGCCGCCACGGCGCTGACGCGGCTGGCCTCGTCGATGTACCACGAACCCTGGCCGATGACGGATACCTGACGCTTTGTGGGGCCGAATGGCTGACTTTTCATGGGCTTAGATGATGCCCTGTGCCAGCATCGCGTCGGCAACCTTGGCGAAGGCGGCCACGTTCGCCCCGTCGACGTAGCTGATGGAGCCGTCCGCCCGCGCGCCGTGTTCGATACAGGCGTCATGTATGCTTCGCATGATCGTTTTCAGGCGGCCGTCGACCTCGTCGCGCAGCCAGGACAGGCGCATGGCGTTCTGGCTCATTTCCAGTCCCGAGACGGCCACCCCGCCGGCGTTGCTGGCCTTGCCCGGTGCATACAGCAGGCCGTCGCTCTCGAATACCTTGACAGCCTCAAGGGTCGACGGCATGTTGGCGCCCTCGGCAACACAGACCGCCCCATTCTTGATCAGGGCCCGCGCGTCGTCGCCGTCGAGTTCGTTCTGCGTTGCGCAGGGCAGGGCGACGTCGGTCGGCACGTGCCACGGGCGGATGCCGGGATGGAAGCCGACTTTCATACGCTTCGCATAATCGCTGACGCGGCCGTAGAGATGGTTTTTGACTTCCATCAGGTCCGCCAATTTTTCGCGGGTAAAGCCATCTTCGTCCACGACGGTGCCGCTGGAGTCGGAAACCGTGATGACCCGCGCGCCGAGTTCCATCACTTTTTCGATGGCGTACTGCGCAACGTTGCCGGAGCCGGAAACGCTGACCCGCAGCCCGTCGAAGCTGCTGTGGCGGCGCTTGAGCATTTCTTCCGCGAAGTATACGACGCCATAGCCCGTGGCTTCCGGCCGGATCAGGGAGCCGCCGAACGACAGCCCTTTGCCGGTGAAGACGCAATCGGCGCGGTTGGAGATTTTTTTCATCATCCCGGCCATGAAGCCGATTTCGCGGCCGCCGACGCCGATGTCGCCGGCGGGCACGTCGGTATCCGCCCCGATGTGGTGGAAGAGCTCAGTGGCGAATGCCTGGCAGAAACGCATCACTTCGCCGCGGCTCTTGCCCTTGGGGTCAAAGTCGGAGCCCCCCTTGGCGCCGCCCATGGGCAGTGTCGTGAGCGCGTTCTTGAACGTCTGTTCGAAAGCCAGGAATTTGAGAATCGACAGATTCACCGACGGGTGCAGGCGCAAGCCGCCCTTGTAGGGGCCGATTGCCGAGCTGTGCTGAATGCGGTAGCCGCGGTTGACTTGCACCTCGCCGCGGTCGTCCACCCAGGACACGCGAAACATCACCACGCGTTCAGGCTCCACCAGGCGTTCGAGCAGGCTGGTTTCCGTATATCGCGGGTTCCGCTGAATATAGGGCCACAGGCTTTCCGTGACTTCCGTCACCGCCTGGAGGAATTCAGGTTGCCCCGGATTCCTCGCGCCGACATGTTGGACGAAGTCTTCGAACGAGGTGAACTTCACAATTTTGCTCCCTTTGAGTTGAGCGCGCCGGTTGAGCGTCGAGGTTATTGTTGCGATGCGTGTGCCTTTCCGATAGCCGGGATGCTGGCACAATGTTGCATTGTAGGCGCTTCAATTTTTCGGCCCGTAAAGCCATGGTGGGCGTAAAGGTCGCCGCGTCGTGCTTTTCGCAACGGTGCGCGGACCGGAGGCGGCGTGTCACGCGGCCTGTGTGGCGGCGTACCAGCGCGCACGGGCGGCACGACTGCCCATCTCGGGTGCCGGCGATTTTCCGGAGGTGCGAAGATGTTGGGATGGCTGAGTGGGCGCGGCGCGGGTGAGCGGCGCGTACGGCGCGAGCTGGCCCGCATTGCGGATGACACCTGGCGCGCGGTTTGGTCGAGCCTGCCTTTTTTGTGGGGATTGTCCCCGCGGCAGATCGATGCGTTGCGTCATCGCGCGGCGTGGGTCCTTGCCAGCAAGACGTATACGGGTGTGCGTGGCCTGGAAGTGACCGGTGCCATCCGCCTCTCGGTCGCGGTTCAGGCGGCGTTGCCCATCGTGGAGCTGTCGCCTTCGCTGTACGAGGGCTGGCTGGAAATTGTTCTGTATCCCGGCGGATTCATGATCCCCCGCCGCCAGGTGGATGAAAACGGGGTAGTGCATGAGTACTTGCAGCCGGCGTCCGGCGAGGCCTGGGACGGTGGGCCGGTCGTTCTGTCGTGGGAGGACAGCGGGCCCGGCGCCCCGCGCGGCGCCAATGTCGTCATTCACGAGTTCGCGCACAAGCTGGATCTGTATGGCGGCGAGGCCGACGGAATGCCCAGTCTGCATGCCCATTCCGACATCCGCCCGCGCGAGTGGCGCCGTGTGCTCGATGCCACGATGGATCAGTTCGATGGCATGCTCGACGCCGCCGACGACGCGGCACAGGGTGGCGAGGCTTGCGTGGCCGGTACATCACGGCGTGGCGCGCTTCCGCTCGACCCGTACGCGGCGACCGATGAGGCCGAATTCTTCGCCGTCAGCTCCGAGGCGTTCTTCGTCGATCCGGCGCCGCTCGCGCGTGCTTTTCCGCGGTGGTACGGTCTGCTTGCGCGCTATTACCGTCAGGATCCGCTCGGACGGCTGCCTCCGATCGGCCAGCCGTGAATCGTTTGGGCGCGCGGGACGCTTCATTCATCCCGTCGGTTGCATACTACGGTGTCGCGTCGCCGATGCGTATGGCATCGACGAACACCAGCCCCTGAAAAAGCGCGCGTTCGGCGGCGCGCCTGCGCCGACGCGCTTGCCGCAGAGCGCCGTCGTCAGGTGAATCCTCGCGTTCGTCATCGGGTGAATCCCCGCGCAGGAATTCGTCCGCCGCCGCCGTCGGGTTGTGATCGTTGTAGAGCTTGACGAGCGCGGATTTTTTGAATGCGGCCGTGCCAATGTCGTGGGCGAAACTCACCATGGCATCGAATTCGTGCTGTCGCGGTGCACGCACCAGCGACGCCAGCACATGGGGTTCGAATTCGCGAGCGAGCTTGCTGCGCAGGCGTTCGTCGGCCTCAGGTAGCGTTATCCGCATGCCCGGTTTGACGTTGCGTGTATCGCCGTATCCAATCGCCAGGGCGCCCGCGGCGTTGGTGTAGGGTTCGAATTTGCATCCCTCGTAGTGTTCGATGAGCGCGCGGCCGTCGTCCGAGACGTGCCTTATCGTCCAGGCGC
>SCQX01000013.1 GCA_004298545.1 Candidimonas sp.
CGACATCGCGTCGCGGCCCTGGGGGACGAATTCCTTTGCCGGCAAGCCGGGCGCGGTCATCGGCACATCGACCGGGGCGGCGGCAACCGCCCTCGCCCAGCAACACTTGCGCAATATCTGTGTCTTCATCGACCTGTACATGCTGGCGCAGCCCGAGGCTTTCGTCCGCTACAGCGAGGGCATGATCGCGGACGATGGAACGGTTGCGAACGAGGCGACTCGCGCGTTCCTGAGCAAATTCCTCGATGCCTACCTCGACTGGGCGCGGCGGTTCACCGCCTGATCCTGTTGCGGGTTTGCATACAAAATTATAACAGAATGTAAATGGAATTGCCGGATGGTGCTCGCCACAGGTATCATCCTTCCCGCTCTACCTCGCAGGGCTGACGCACAGGTGGTATCTTCCATGCGTCCTTCGTGTGCCACCAGACGGCACATCCCCTTGAGGCGCCGGTAGTATCACGTTCTCCCATAGTGCTCAAACACAGGCGCAAGCGCTGTCCGGCTCTTGGTGGGAAGCATTCCAGAACTCGAAAAAGAGAAGGAATAATCGTGAGAATCGGCACGACACACAAACTTTTGAACGCACTTGGCGTGGCCTCGGGCCTTGCACTGCTTTCGGCATCCGGGCTGACACCGGCGGCGGCCACCACCGCCACCGGAACACTGAAAGCGCAAATCGTCATTACCAGCAATTGCGCGGTGTCCACGGGCAATGCCACACTTGATTTCGGAAGCAATCCATCCACCACGTCCGGCGCGAGCGGGACCACGGGCAAAAATGGTTTCTCGGTGACCTGCACCGACCTGACACCGTACACCATCGGCCTGCAATCCACCTCTTCCGATGCTGGCACCAATGGCGCGGGCAAGATGTCGGCCTCGGGGATCGCTCAGACGATCGGCTATCAACTCTACCAAGACGCCGCCCACGCGATAGTCTGGGGCAACAACGCCGCGAGTTCGGGGGGCAACACGCAATCGGCGGCGGGCACTGGCGCCGCGCAGCAGTACGCCGTTTATGGTGCAACGACCTCGACATTGAATGTTCCGGCGGGAACCTACTCGGACACTGTAAATATCAACGTTACCTACTGATCAACCCAGCCGGCCGGAGAAATGCGGAAGTTTGCTCGATTTCTCGCGCGCTCGCGTCCGAATCACGGGTTGACCGCCTGCTTCAGATTCGACGCCAGGCGCGCCCTCGCGGCGGCGTTCAGCGCCGCCGTCCTTCTTCTCACCACGAACCCGGCAAGTGCCGCGGGCCTGCAGATCTCGCCCATCAGCGTCACCATTCCAACCAAGGAACGATCGGGCGAAGTGTGGCTGCGCAACACGAGTGACGCGGTGTTGCATGCGCAGGTGCGGGTCTACAACTGGGCGCAGGCTGACGGGAAAGACGTGCTTACCCCGGCACGGGACATGGTGGCAAGCCCACCCATGACGCAGATCAACGCGAACGGGCAGCAGTTGGTCCGCCTGGTGCGCGTGGGCAATTCGATGGCGCCGTCAACCGACGAGCGGTGCTACCGCCTGCTGGTGGACGAACTGCCCATCAGACCCGCAAACGAGCCAAAAATTGGCTTGAACTTCGTCTTCCGCTACTCGCTGCCGGTATTCATCGCGGGCACGGCGTCGCCAAAAATCGCACTTCAGTGGCGGGTGGAAGAGTCGGACGGCCATGCGTGGCTTGTGGTGCACAACGCCGGCACGGCGCACGCGCAGCTTGCCGACATCATGTTCACGCCTCCCGGGGGCAAAACCACGGAGGCCATCAAAGGGCTGGCTGGATATGTCCTTCCCAAAGGATACCTGCGACTCGAATTACGTCAGGCGCCGCGCCTGTTCGCGGGCGGCGGCACTTTTTCCAGTTTGACCAATGGGTCGAAGGCCAGCGCACAAATTACCGCGATCAGCAAAACGCCGTAGGGTTGCTGCAATCGCTCTATTGGCGCTATTCGGGTTCACACTCTCAATGCAGGCAGCCGCGCAGTCACTATCGAAGACCGGCACAGCGACGGCGAAACAGGGGCCGCGCAGTGACGGCATAGCGGTTTTTCTGCTCGTCACGATCAACGGCAACGCCGCGGCCGACCTCACGGAATTCACCGATCGCGATGGCAAGCTTTTCGTCTCGCGCGAACACGCGCAGCAACTCGGCTTTCGCGCCAGCTATCTGAGCCGCGTCTCACCCGACACGCCGCTGAACGCCTACCCGCGACTCAAAATCAAATACAACCGAAGCCTGCAAAGCCTGAGCATCACCGCGCCGTTTTCGGTACTGACGATCAGCACCACGAAACTGGGCGGGAAGGCCGACCCGCACACGGTGGCGAAGGCATCGCCCGGCATGGTGCTGAACTATGACCTCTACGCCACACACGGGAACGACAACGCCATCACCACCAGTGGCTTCACACAGTTGAGGGCGTTCAACGACTTCGGCGTATTCAGCGATTCGTACTTGTCGCAGGCGCAGCGCCTGCCCGGCGCGCCAGGCTGGCAACACAGCGCCGTGCGCATGGATACGACATTCGAACACTCGCTGCAGGATAAGGAAATTACCGTGCGCTTCGGCGACACGCTGACCGATGCGCTGGCGTGGACGCGCCAGACCCGCATCGGCGGCTTGCAGATCGCGCGCGACTTCACGCTGCAACCCTATCAGTCCACGGCGCCGCTACCGGCGTACTTTGGTTCGGCGGCTCTGCCTTCGTCCGTGCAGCTGTTCGTCAACGGCATTCAGCAATACAGCGGCAAAGTGCCCGCCGGCCCGCTGCAGCTCAACGTCATGCCCACCGTGTCGGGGGCCGGCCAGGCGCAGGTGGTCATGACCGACGCGCTCGGCCGCCAGACCACGGTGAACTTTCCCTTCTATTCAACGACGAACCTGCTGCGCAAAGGGCTGACCGACTGGTCCTTCGAAACGGGCTACGTGCGCGAAGACTATGGCCTGAGATCCTTCGCGTACAGCGCCGCGCCGATGGTGTCGGGCACCATTCGACGTGGCCTGACGAACTTCATCACACTGGAGAGCCATGCCGAGACCAGCCGCGGCCTGGTCATGGGCGGGGTGGGCACGCAATTCGCGCTCGGCAACTGGGGGACGGTCTCCACATCGTACGCGCAAAGCCACTATGCGGGTTTCACCGGTTCGCAATATTCCATCGGCTATCAGCTGCAGCGCGGGCCTGTCGGCCTGGGGGCGAACACCCAGCGCACAC
>SCQX01000014.1 GCA_004298545.1 Candidimonas sp.
TCGTAGGTGCGGCTGTCGCCCATGACACCAACGGATTTCACCGGCAGGAAAACGGCGAACGCTTGCGCAGTGAGGTCGTACCAGCTTTTGCCGCTGGCGGGATCGACCGTATTGCGCAATTCCTCGATGAAAATGGCATCGGCGCGGCGCAGGAGATCGGCGTATTCCTGCCGGACTTCGCCGAGAATCCGCACCCCCAGGCCGGGCCCCGGAAACGGGTGGCGATACACCATGGCCGGAGGCAGGCCAAGGGTGACGCCCAGTTTGCGCACCTCGTCCTTGAACAATTCACGCAAGGGTTCGAGCAGCCGCAGATTCAGCTTTTCCGGCAGGCCGCCCACGTTGTGATGCGACTTGATGGTCACGGCCTTGCCGGTCTTGCCGGCCGCCGATTCGATGACGTCGGGGTAGATGGTGCCCTGCGCCAGCCAGCGCGCCTTGGGAAGCCGCGCGGCCTCGGCCTGAAACACCGCCACGAACTCGCGGCCGATAAGCTTGCGCTTGGCCTCGGGGTCGCTCACGCCGGCAAGCTTGGTCATGAACTGCCGGCCCGCGTCCACGTGCACGATCTTCATCCCAAGGTGCCGCGAGAATGCGGCCATCACCTCCCGCGCCTCATCCTGGCGCAGCAGGCCATGGTCGACGAACACGCACGTGAGCTGCTCGCCGACGGCCCTGTGGATCAACGCGGCGGCAACCGAGGAATCGACCCCGCCCGAGAGACCCAGGATTACCTGGTCGCCGCCCACTTTCTCGCGGATGCGTGCGATGGCCTCGGTCACGTAGTCGGGCATATTCCAGTCGCTCGAACAGCCGCAGATCTCGCTCACGAAACGCGCAAGCAAGGCCTGCCCCTGAACGGTGTGCGTCACTTCGGGATGGAATTGCACCGCGTAGAATCCGCGCTCCTCATCGGCCATCGCGGCAATCGGGCACGACGATGTCGACGCCATGACGGCGAATCCGGGCGGCAGGCTGGTGACGCGGTCGCCATGGCTCATCCAGACCTTCAGCATGCCGTGGCCATCCGCCGTCTTGAAATCTTCCAGGCCATCGAGCAGCCGCGTGTGGCCGCGCGCGCGAATTTCCGCGTAGCCGAACTCGCGGTGATCCGACCATGCCACCTTGCCGCCCAGTTGCAGGGCCATGGACTGCATGCCGTAGCAGATACCCAGCACCGGCACGCCAAGCGCGAAAACCGCCGGCGGTACCTTTGGAGAGTCGTCCCGGTACGCCGAGGCGTGGCTGCCCGACAGGATGATGCCCTTCAGATTCGGCTGGCCGCGCAGGAATTCCTCGGTGACGTCGCCCGGATGAATTTCACAATACACCCCCACGTCGCGCACACGCCGCGCGATGAGCTGGGTTACCTGGGAACCGTAGTCGAGAATCAGAATCCGTTCGTGCATCACCAGCGGCTCGTGAAAATGAGGAATCAGTCGGCGCGATAATTCGGCGCTTCCTTGGTGATCTGCACATCGTGCACGTGCGATTCGCGCACGCCGGCCGAGGTGATTTCCACGAATTCCGCTTTCGCGCGCATTTCTTCTATCGTGGCGCAGCCGCAGTAGCCCATCGATGCGCGTATGCCGCCAACCACCTGGTAGATGATGGCGATGACGCTGCCCTTGTAGGGAACCCGCCCCTCGATGCCTTCGGGAACCAGTTTATCGACATTGTTCGCCGGGTCTTGAAAGTAGCGATCGGCGGAACCATCGGCCATGGCGCCGACGCTGCCCATGCCGCGGTATGACTTGTACGAGCGCCCCTGGAACAGAACGACTTCGCCCGGCGACTCTTCCGTGCCCGCGAACATGCCGCCCATCATGCAGGTGGACGCGCCCGCCGCGAACGCCTTTGCCGCATCGCCCGAATACCGGATGCCGCCGTCGGCGATGAGCGGCACCCCGGAGTCCTTCAACGCGCCGGCCACATCGGCGATGGCGGTGATTTGCGGCACGCCCACGCCGGCAACGATGCGGGTCGTGCAGATGGAGCCGGGCCCGATGCCCACCTTGACCGCGTCGGCGCCCGCCTCGACCAACGCCCGGGCGGCGGCGCCCGTGGCGATATTTCCGCCCACGACCTGAATCTTGGGATAGTTCTTCTTGACCCAGCGGACGCGCTCGATGACGCCCGCCGAGTGGCCGTGGGCCGTATCCACAACGATGACATCGACCCCCGCGCCCGCCAATTTCTCGACGCGTTCCTCCGTGCCTTCGCCGACGCCAACCGCGCCCCCCACGCGCAACTGCCCCTGCAGATCCTTGCAGGCGATGGGGTGTTCCGTATTCTTGACGATGTCTTTTACCGTCGCAAGGCCGCGCAACTGGAATTTGTCGTTGACGATGAGCACGCGCTCGAGCCGGTGCTTGTGCATCAGCGACTGCGCCTCGTGGAGCGTGGCGCCTTCTTTCATGGTGATGAGGCGTTCCTGCGGGGTCATGACGTCGCGCAGCGGAACGTCCAGCCGATCTTCGAACCGCAGATCGCGATTGGTGACGATGCCCACCAGCTTCCCGGCCTCGACCACCGGCAGGCCCGAGATACCGTGCTGGCGTTGCAACGCAATGGCGTCGCGCACTTTCATCGTGGGGGTGACCGTGATCGGGTCGATGACAATGCCGAATTCGTGACGTTTCACCCGCGCGACTTCGCGCGCCTGTTCATCGGCCGAGAGATTCTTGTGGATGATGCCGATACCGCCTTCCTGCGCCATTGCAATCGCCAGACGCGATTCGGTCACCGTATCCATGGCGGCCGATGCCAGCGGAATATTCAGCGTGATGTCGCGGGTGAATTGCGTGTTGAGCGACGTGTCGCGGGGCAGCACTTTGGAATAGGCGGGAATCAACAATACATCGTCGAAGGTCAGTGCTTTCTTGATGAGGCGCATGCAAAAGCTCCGAATGCAAAGCAAAATTATACGCGGCGCAGCAAGGCGCCCGCCGTCCATCCTCCCCGCCAACCGCCGCATG
>SCQX01000069.1 GCA_004298545.1 Candidimonas sp.
GAAAATCATCGGCCCAGCCTACACGGAAGTGGCGAAAAAACGCCAGGGCGAGGCCGACGTCGCCGCGCTTCTCACGAAGCATATCAAGGAAGGCAGCCAGGGCGTGTACGGGCCGATCGCAATGCCGCCCAACGCCGGCATTTCCGACGCCGACATTAAAGTGGTCGTGGATTGGATCATCGCCGGCGCGCCGCATTGATCCCGTTCGAACGCCGTCCATTCCCGCGTTCGCAGTGAAAGAGGACGCCGCGCGCAGGCAACTGCCTGCGCGCACATTACCTCATCTCACCGACCGTTCACCACATTTCCGCGATGATCGGCAGCGTGTGCCACAGCGAGTCGCCAAAGGCGACACCAAGGTAAATGTTGACGGCCAGACCGATGGCAAACGCGGAGACGGCACGCCAGTTGACGGCTTCCACCTTAGAAAAATCTAAGAATTTTCCTAATTTCCGTTGACGCGCGCGCTGCTGCTGCCGGAGGCCCAGACTCTTCATCGTCGCTCACATTGATGAAGCCAAGTCTAGTGTCCGGGCTCGGCCTCGCGATAGCTACGGCTATCGCTGCGGTTTGCGCCTTGCCTGACAAGCCCATGCATCCGAATTTAAGTGCACAAACTAACCAGACAGGACACTAGCATTTCGGCGCGGCGAAGCTGCGAGCGCATTTCCGGCAATGCATGGCCACGCGACGACGCAGGCGGTATGATTCACGGGTGTGGCTGTTACCTATTTCTAACGAGCGGAGGTGAAGATCCGCCATGAAACCCACTGTCTTTCACAACCTGGCGGCGCGCGCGCTGAGCGCTGCGCTGATCACGGCGCCGCTGCCCGCCGTGGCGGCGCTGGCCGTTGGCGCGGCCGCGCCCGACTTCACCGTCCAGGCGACGCAAGGCGGCAAGGTGTTTACTTTTTCACTTGACGCCGCCCTCAAGAAGGGGCCGGTCGTTCTGTATTTTTATCCGGCCGCCTTCACGAAGGGCTGCACGATCGAGGCGCACGATTTCGCCAGCGCCATGCCCGACTACCGGAAGTACGGCGCCACGGTGCTGGGCATTTCCGCCGATCAGCTCGACAAGTTGAAAAAATTCTCCGTCAGCGCGTGCCGCGGCGAATTTCCGGTAGGGGCGGACCCGCACGCGACGATCATTCGATCCTACGATGCCAAACTGGCGTTCATGCCGCACATGGCCGCCCGCATTTCGTACGTCATTACACCCGATCATAAAATTTTCTACAAATACCGCAGCATGAGCCCGGACGACCACGTCAAGAACACATTGGCCGCCGTACGCGCCTGGGTGCAGCGGCATTCATGAAATACGTCGACTACTACCAAGTTCTGGGCGTGGCGCGCGACGCGACGCTCGACGACATCAAGAAAGCCTACCGCAAACTCGCGCACAAGTACCATCCCGACGTCTCGAAGGCGCCGGGCGCCGAGGAGAAATTCAAAGAGGTCGCGCAGGCCTACGCTACCCTGAAAGATGCCGAGAAACGCGCCGCCTACGACGCGCTGGGCAGCCATCCGCAGGGGCAGGATTTCACGCCGCCACCGCAATGGCAATCACACTTTCCCGATGGAACAGAAGAGAATTTTTCAGATGTCGACCTCGCCGATCTGTTGGCCGCCTTTGCGGCCGCCCAGCGCGGCGGAGCGCGCGGGCACGGCCACCATCCATTGCGCGGACAGGATTTCGAGACGGCGCTGCCAGTCACCCTGGAACAGATCTATAACGGTGCGGAGGCCGAGGTCAGCCTGGCCATTCCCGACTACGATGCGCAAGGCCTGCCGCACCGCGTTCCCCGAACGTACCGCGTGCGCATCCCCAAAGGGGCTGCCGACGGCCAGCGGCTGCGCCTTGCCGGTAAAGGGGGGGCGGGTTTCAACGGCGGACAATCGGGCGACCTCTATCTGATCATCACCATTCAACCACACACCACGTACCGGCTCGAAGGGCGCGATCTGTATGCCGATCTGACGCTGTCTCCCTGGGAGGCGGCTCTCGGCGGCACGGTGCGAATTCCCACACTGGGCGGGCCGGTGGAAATGCGCATACCGCCAAATACGGTGGCCGACCGGAAGCTTCGCCTGTCGGGGCGCGGGCTGCCGGCGGCCGGCGGCGCGCCGGGCAATCTGTACGCCGTGGTGCGCATCGACATTCCGAAGACGCTTACCGAACGCGAGCGTGACCTGTTCAAACAGCTTGCGGCCGTATCCACTTTCAACCCGCGCGTCACGCGGGCCAGGTGAGGCACACCATGACCGTCCACATTACTGAATGCGTGTGGCTGAACGCCTCTGATACCTGTTCATTCGAGCATGTCGTCGAAATTTCCGGCCTGTCGGCGGGCGAGCTGCGCGATCTGATCGATACCGGAGTCATCGAACCGTCCGGCAGGCGGGGCGGGGAATATCAATTTCCCACGCAATGCATCGCCATCGCCCGTCGGGCGCGTCGTCTGCGCGACGATTTCGAACTGAACAACCACGGGCTGGCACTGGCGCTGACACTGCTGCAACGCATCGACGACCTGGAAGACAAATTGGCGCAACACCCCCACTCCCGGTAAACTCTGCGCTTTTCCACCTTCCGCTTTTCCACGTTCCGGCAACTCGCCGCCCGCGTCACTCGCGGCGATACCGCTCTCCACCATGGAACATTTCAACGACTCGCTTTTTCTGCTGATCAACGCGCCCGCCCACCCGTCGGCCGCCATGCTGACAGCGGCGCACGCCCTTGCCAGCTACCTCATCTGGCTCTACCCCGCCGTCCTCGCACTCGGCTGGCTGGGCACCGGCGAAAACACACGCAGGCCGCTGCTGGAGGCAGCGCTGGCGGGAATCGTCGGGCTGGTGATCAGCTGGCTGATCGGGCTGGCCTGGTACCACCCACGACCATTCGTCATTGGACTCGGGCACACGTTCCTGCACCACGCCCCTGATTCATCATTTCCCAGCGACCACCTCACCTTCATCTGGTCCGTCGCATTTTCCTTGATCACCAACGCCCGGTCACGCGGGCTTGGCATCATCCTGGCGCTGGTCGGCTTGCCGGTGGCGTGGTCGCGCGTCTACCTGGGGGTCCATTTCCCGCTGGACATGGCCGGTGCCGCCATCGTTGGCGCCGTCAGCGCCTGCGTCTGTCTCGCAGGCCGTCAAACGTTCGTGGCGGCGGCGTACCGCGTGGCCAGCGCGATTCACCGCCAGATTTTCGCGCCAGCCATCCGGCGGGGCTGGATAAAGTGATAACGCGATGAAACGGCGACGATGAAACGGCAACGTGATGACGCAGCAACGTTGCGCACAGGGTCTGCCGTTGCTACACTACGTTCGCAGCCGCACAGCGGCTGAGGAGATGGCATTCCTCCATCAACCGCTGAATCCCCGCCTGGTTTTCATCGACGTTTCGTCGGATTCCCACCGGGTTTTTCAGATGATGATGCCTGTTCATCCCGGGTCGGGGTAGACAGGCATTTGTTTTGCGTGTCTCTGCGCCGGGCGCACAACTAACGACAATCACTCGGCCATATGATTTCAGCGATTTTTGGCATTGCGGGCGGCGCTGCGCTTGGTGCGCTGCTGCGCTGGGTTTTGGGCACGAACCTGAACCCCATCTGGCCGGCCATCCCCCTCGGCACCGTGGCCGCCAACCTGATCGGCGGACTGCTCATTGGCGTGGCCAGCGAGTTTTTCGCCAACCATGGCGGCCTTTCCCCCGTGTGGCGTCTGTTCATCATTACTGGCTTCATGGGCGGCCTGACGACATTCTCCACATTTTCCCTGGAAGTCAGTGTCTTGCTGCAGCAGCGCGAGCTGGCCCTTGCCGCGCTGCAGATCGGCGTGCACGTGGCGGGATCCATCGCGCTCACCTTGGTTGGCATCGGCTTCGTTCAATACTTGGCGCGGGGTTGAAATCCGTGGTGGAATATTGCGATACCGAGCGCGATCGACCCAACGAGGTGATCATGACAGGCTACCAGCTGACTTTCTTCACCCAACAGAACCGCCGCCATGACCGCCAGCCGTTGCACCAGTGGCTGCTGGCGCTGGTGCGGTCGATGGGAATACGTGGCGCCACGGTATTCACCGCCCAGGAAGGCATCGGCTCGAGCCGCCAGCTGCACTCCGCGCGTTTCTTCGAGCTTGCTGACCAGCCCATCGAAATTACGATGGCGGTCTCCGCGGACGAATGCGACGCCATCATGCGCCGGCTGCGCACCGAGCCCGATCTTCACGTTTTCTACGCCAAGACGCCGATAGAATTCGGCACGATAGGCGGGGAAGAATGAAAACACGCCGCGTCGCGAGAAATACCCGTCAGGCGGACGCGGCCACTCAGCGAACCGGATCAGAGGCGCTCAGGCACCGGCGCGCTTCGCTGACCAGCCGCGCCAGCAGAACGTCGGCCGGCTCTATCGATTTGATCAGGTCGATGCCTTCGCTCGCCCACACTGCCGCAGTTTCGATATCGCCGCTGCGCACCGCTTCCCAGTAAGCCGGCGTTTCCGTCTCCAGCGCGTCGGACAGCGCGTTTTCCCGCCCGTGCCAGTGGTGCGTGAAAGCGTTGACGAGTGCGCGCCCGGTGTACTGTTCGGGCCAATCGTATTTGCGCACGATGTCGAAGACCCGCGTGCGCACGGTATTGTCTCCAGAACCGCGTACCAGCGCCTCTTTTGCCACGGCATGGCCAACCGCCTCGCGCGACGCATAGAAGCGTGTGCCGATCAGCGCGCCGCTTGCGCCCAGCACCAGTGCTGCCGCGATGCCGCGTCCGTCGGCAATGCCTCCGGCTGCGATGACAGGCGTGGGCGAGACCGCGTCGACCACCGCGGGCAGCAGCGCGAACAGGCCGCGGCGCGCGCCGTGACCACCGGCTTCGGCGCCCTGCGCAATGATGACGTCGGCGCCCAGCGCCTGCGCTTCGCGCGCCCCCGCGACCGTCTGCACCTGCAGAATGAGCGGCACGCCGTTCAATTTGACGCGCTCGGCAAACGGCGCCGCATCGCCAAAAGACAGCATCACCGCCGCCAGATCGTGTTCCAGCGCGGCGTCGAGCTGGTTCGGATGGCGCGCGAGATACCACGTGATGAAACCGATTCCCACTTTGTGGGGCTGCGTGGATTTCAATTCCTGATGGATGCCGGCCGCGTCGGCATAGCCCGCGCCTATCATTCCCAGGCCCCCGGCTGCCGACACCACCTTTGCCAGGCGCCCGCCCGACACACCGGCCATCGGTGCCAGCACAATGGGCCAACGCAGGTTCAACTGCTCGCAGAGCTTGGTTTTGAGCGAAAGTGACATGGTTACCACCCTTTTTTGTTCCTATGGCGGCGCGCCCGCCACGTCGACACACGCTATTGTGCCGGCCCGATCGACCGAGCCGGATATCAGCCAGTCTACAGAGACCTTGCGCCATCCGCCAGTGCGCAAATCAACGGCGCGGCACACGATCTCGCGCGTGCTAGCGCTCTCGGTATACTTAGGTGGGCGACACGAGCTTCAGACCGGCAATGCCGGCAATGATCAGGGCGAGGCACGCCAGCCTGCCGGCGTTGGCCGGTTCGCCGAACAGAATGATGCCAAGCACCACCGTGCCCACGGCGCCGATACCTGTCCAGACCGCGTAGGCCGTGCCGACCGGCAGTTGCTTCATCGCCACCCCCAGCAGCGCCACGCTGATCGCCATGGCGACGAGCGTCGCCAGCGACGGCCAGAATCGGCTGAAACCCTCGGTGTACTTCAGGCCGACGGCCCAGGCCATTTCAAACAGCCCCGCAATCAGAAGAACGATCCAGGACATTCGCGCCCCTTTCGAATCAATGTGAATGGGGATGGAAATGTGGCGGCGCGCGCGCCGGGCCGCGCTGATCCATCCACCGACTGGCGGCAACCGCCGCGAGATACGTCCCTACGCTCAACGCCGATATCCAGAAACTCGCCGGCCAATCGGTGAAATAGGCGAAGGCGATACCCAACCACGCCTCGACGAGCGCCAGCAGCAGCGATAGCGCAATACCGCGACCGAGCCGGGAAGTCAGACGCTGGGCGGCCGCCCCCGGACACACCAGCAGCGTGAATACCAGTAGAACCCCGACGATCTGGATGCAGGCCGCCGTGACCACCGCCACCACAATGAGGTAGAGAATACCGACCATCCGCAGTGAAACGCCCCTGGCCTCGGCCAGTTCGGGTTGCAGACTGGCAAAGATCAGCGGCCGCGAGATGCCCGCCAGCAGCGCGAGACACAGAATGCCGCTGACGACCAGGGTCCACAGCATGCGGGAGTCGACTCCCAGCACATTGCCGAACAACAAGGCGGTCACCTGACTCGCATAGGCCGTGAAAAAATGCAGGAACAGCATTCCCAGCCCCAGAGACAGCGCCAAAACGGCGCCAATGGCCACGTCGCTGCCCTGCAGGCGCTGGCCAAGCGCGCCCATCGCGATGCCACCCAGCACCATCAGACCCAGCATGCCCGAAACCGGAGAGATACCCAGGAGGGCCGCCCCCGTCGCGCCGGCGAATCCCACGTGCGACAGGGCATGGCCGGCGAATGCCTGGCCGCGCAGAACGAGAAAATAACCGGCGACGCCCGCCACGACGGCCACGATGCCACTGGCAGCGAAGGCGTTGCGCATGAAGTCGTATTCAAGCATCGTGAACATGGTGCGCATCCTCCGCCGGAGCGTTTCCCGCCATCACGAAGATGCGGTCGCCAAGGCGCACCACATCAACCGGCGTGCCGTACAGATGCGAAAGCACCGGGCCGGTGATCACCTCGTCCACTGAACCGAGCACCGCCCGCCCACGCCCCATGTACAGCACTTGATCGAGCACGCCCAGCAGCGGCGTGATGTGGTGTGCGCTGAATAGAACGGTGGCACCGAGTTCGCGGCGCACGTGGGCGACCAGATCGACGACCGTGTTCTGGTAGCGCGGATCGAGCCCGGCCAACGGTTCGTCCAGCAGAAGAAGGCGCGGGCGGCCGACCAGCGCCTGAGCCAGCAGCAAACGTTGGCGCTCCCCGCCCGAGAGCTCCGCCAGTGGCCGCTTCGCCAGTTCGTCCGCGCCGACGACGCCGACCGCCCAATCGACCTCGCGACGCGTGGCACGGCTGAGCCGAAACATTCCCCAACGGTGGCCGTTGACCGCGCAGGCAACGAAATCATACCCACGCAGGCGCGACAAGGTATCGAGCGCGCGTGTTTGCGGCATGTAACCCACCATCGCATTGCCACGCGCCACTGGCGCCTCCAATACGCGCAGGGTTCCATGCACGGGTTTCACCAACCCCAGCAGAACACGCATCAAAGTGCTCTTGCCGGCCCCATTCGGCCCCAATACGCCCACGAATTGGCCCGCGCCCACCGTCAGGCTGACGTCGGAGAGCACGGGTTGGCCACCCAGCAGCACGCGCACATGGTTCAAAGACAGCGCGTTCATCGACGCCCGTCCGCCAGAGCGTTCTCGACGGCGGCCAGCTGGTTCAGCATCCACGACTGGTAATGAAGACCCGCCGGCATCGTCTCTGTCACCCCGACGACAGGCACACCGTATTTTCCCGCAAGCCGCCGCGCGTGCGTCGTCGATGCGTCCGTCACCTGTTTGTTGTAGAACAGGATTTTGACACGGCGCGTTTCCAGGTCTTTTTCGAATGCGGCAACCTGGCTTGCGCCCGGCTCCACGTCATTCATCACCGCCAGCTGATAGCCCGTGTTGCGTACGACGAAACCCAGAGCCTCCGCCATGTAGCCGAACACGGGCTCAGTGGCGGTGACCGGGGTGCCCGCGTAGCGCGCGCGCAGCACGGCTACTTTGCCCCGCAGCGCGCGCAGCGCCTCACGTACTTGCGCCAGCCCGTTCAGATAAGCGGGCGCGCCCGCGGGGTCGAGTGCCTCGAGCGCCGCGGCGACGACCTCGGCAACGACTGGCATGACGGCGGGGTCGTACCAGAAATGAGGGTTTGCCCCGGGCTTCGCGTCCAGCAGGCGCGCGGTGATGACAACCCGACGCCCCGGAGATTTCGCCGCCGCCAGCAGCTTTTTCATCCAGGGGTCATAACCGCCCCCGTTATAGACGACAAGTCGCGCATGACTGAGCGCCCGCGCGGTGGAAACACTGGCTTCGAACATATGAGGGTCTTGATCGGGCCGGTCGAGCACGCTGAGCACCTGTACGCGCCCGCCGCCGATTTGCGAGATGATGTCGCCATAGAAATTTTCCGCGGCCACCACACGCACCGGCCGCTGCTCCGCCCGCGCCGTCATGGGTAGCGCGGCCAGCGCCAGGGCGGTAAGAAGTTTTCGTCTGCGCGGGCGCATGAGGTTCCCAAAAAAAATCCTGGCCGGACAGACCATATTCTCGTCCAGGCGTGCGGTGTTATAACATAACATTAAAGGCGCATTTCACGGCCGGCGGCGCCTACGCGGGGCCGCGCCGGGGATCGGAATCGTCGGAATCACCAGGGAGACACGCATGCGAATGTTCGATCACCGGAATTTTCCGAACTTCGCGGCATAGTTTGTTTCCGACCATCGGTTGCACGGCAACGGGAACGTC
>SCQX01000015.1 GCA_004298545.1 Candidimonas sp.
TGCCGGATGCGCTCACGCTGCCGCTGCTGTGGCTGGGATTGGCCGTCGCGTGGTTCGGTGGGCCGGTGTCCCTGCACGATGCGGTGGGTGGCGCCATCGTCGGTTATGGGTTTCCCTGGCTGTTGTTCCACGGATACCGGCTGGTCCGCGGGCGTGATGGCATGGGGTATGGCGACTTCAAGCTGCTGGCCGCGCTGGGCGCGTGGCTTGGCCCCCGGTCGGCGATGCTGGTACTGCTGGTGGCCTGCGCTGGCGGAGTCTTCTTTGCGTGCGTGCGCCAGAGGACGCTGCGGCCGACGGGCGCCTACCCGTTCGGTCCATTTCTGGCCCTGTCCGGCGCCGCCCTTCTGCTCGCGCGGTGCATACTGTGAGCGGCGGGAATACCATCATGTGCGGGTTGCGAGACGATGCGACGTTTTTCAATTGGTTTGACGGGTGGAATAGGCTCGGGTAAAACCCAGGTGGCGGAACTCCTTCGGGCATGGGGGGCCGCCATCGTCGATACGGACGTCATCTCGCACGCGCTGACGGCGCCGGGCGGAATGGCGATCGAGCCCTTGCGCCGCGCGTTCGGTAGCGAAATCATCGCCGCCGATGGCGCGCTCGACCGCGGCGTGATGCGTGCACGCGTATTTGCGGACCCCGCCGTCCGCCGGCGGCTGGAGGCCATCCTGCACCCGATGATCACTGCGGTCACGCAAGAAGAGGCGCAACGCGCGCAGGGGGATTACCTGGTGTATGTGGTGCCGCTGTTGGTGGAATCGGGGCGGTGGCGCGAGCGCGTCGACAGAGTATGCGTCGTCGACTGTGACGCGACGACGCAGGTGGCTCGTGTGCAGGCGCGCAGTGGGCTGACGCCGGAAGCTATTGCGCGTATCATGTCAGCGCAGGCTTCCCGCGATGCGCGTCTGGCGGTAGCCGACGATGTCGTGTTCAATGGGGCGGGTACGTCACTCGACGATCTCGCGCAACGCCTCTGGCTTCTGCACGCCGAATGGCGCCGCCAGGCCGCGCGGCGGCAGTCATTGATGTGCCCAGGTACTTAGCGGTACTCATTCTCGTATCCATTCGAAAAAGGTTTCCAGCCGCGTGGTCCTCTACGAATACCCCTGCAACGAGCGTGTCAGGGCACTGCTGAGAGTCGAATACCTGTTCGACCGGCTGTTCTATTTTGCAGATGGCCAGGACGTACGACTTCATCAGGTGGCGGTCTCAACCCTGTTCGATCTCCTCGACATCAGCGACCGCACCGATCTCCGCGGTTCGGTGTTGCAAGATCTCGAGCGTCAGCGGGTTACCCTGGGCGGTCTGCGCCAGCATCCGGGAGTCGATATCGCCACACTCGACCGCATGCTCGCCGAGATCCAGGACGCCTCGGCCAATCTGGCGGCGCAGGGACGAATCGGCCAAGTGCTGCGTGAGAACGAATGGCTGGCCAGCCTGAGGGGGCGCGTGGCGGTACCGGGCGGTTCTTCCCCGGTCGACATGCCGTCGTATTACGCCTGGCAGCTCAAGCCGCGCGAACTGCGCTGTCACGACCTGCAACAATGGGTTGCGCCGTTTCTGCCCCTGCAGCAGGGGCTCGCCCTCATTCTGCGTTTGTTGCGCGAATCCAGCACGCCCGATTCCCTCGAGGCGGAACAGGGGGCCTATCAGGAAATGCTAGGCGGAAAAACGTTCCAATTGCTGCGTGTCTGGGTCGATCAGGCGCTCGATGTGTTCCCCGAGATGAGCGCCAACAAGTACGTGATCTGGGTGCGGTTCTCGACTACCGACCAGGAACTCAAACCGCAGCCGGTCGGCCGCGCGATTCCCTTTCTACTGTCGCGCTGCAACGTGTAGGCGCGTGGCGGTCGTTTATCGGCGACAATAGCGTCTTTTGACTCGTTGGTCGGCGTCATCCGCCGATTCGGGGATCGCGCATGCCACCACCGATCACTGAACCCCAGATGCCGCGCCGGCGCTTGTCTTGGAGGTTGGCGTCGTTTCTTGTCGTCGCCGTCCTCGCCGCGCTCTGGTATTTCCTGTATGCGTCGGGTGCCACCGATCGCGGTGGGGTTCCTGGCAGCCGCGGTACCGTGGTGGGCGGCCCGACGACACCCGTCAGCGTGGCCACCGTCGGGCTGGGACGCATCGAGACGACTATCGACGCCATCGGTACCGTCACGGCGCTCAATACCGTAACGGTGCTCAGCCGCGTGAGTGGTGTGCTCGATGCGGTGTATTTCAGCGAGGGCCGGCGTGTGAGCGCGGGCGATCTCCTCGCGCAGATCGACCCCCGTCCTTATCAGGTCGAGCTCGATCAGGCCATCGGCACGCGGGAGCGGAACCAAGCGCAGCTCGACAACGCGTTGCGCGACTTGAAGCGCTACGAGATGCTCTACGAGCGGAACTCGCTCGCCAGGCAGCAGCTCGACACCCAGAGGGCGCTGGTGGCGCAGTACCTCGGCACGAAAAAAAGCGACGAGGCAGCGGTGGCCGGCGCCAGGTTGCAGCTGAGTTTCACGCGTATTACCGCGCCCCTTGCCGGAATCGTCGGCATGCGCCAGGTTGATCCCGGCAATTTGATTTCCGCTTCGGGTGCCAGTGGGCTTGTGGTCATCACGCAGGTACGGCCCATTTCCGTCATTTTTTCGCTGTCGCAGGCGCAGCTGCCGGCGGTGCGCGCGGAGGTTCGCGCAGGCCGTCAGCTGGC
>SCQX01000070.1 GCA_004298545.1 Candidimonas sp.
GTATCGGACCCGGTGCAATCAGCCGTGGCTCCCCGGATGGGAATGCCGCAACCGTTCGAAACCCGCCAGATACCGCCGCCCCATCTCGGCCGCGTCGTGCTCGCGCCGCACAAAGCCATAGGCCTGCGCGACGATGCGCTCACGCAACGCCGCGTCGTCCAGCAGACGCCCCATGCCGTCGGCCAGCGCTGCGTGATCGCGCACTCCGCACAAGATGCCGCGCCCGTCGGCCAGACTTTCCTTCAGGCCACCGGCGTCGGTGGACACGACAGGCACGCGCTGCAGGAACGCATCGAGCACGCTGCTGCCCAGCGCTTCCTCTACCGAACTCATGGCAAACACGTCAAGCGCGCTGTAGAGGCTTTCCACCCCCGCCTGAAAGCCCGCGAACACGTAAACTGTCTCCAGCCCCAGCGCTTTGACGAGCGCCCGCGCCGCCGGCGCCGCCTCGCCCCCACCGCCCAGATGCACGAAAACGAAATCGTCGCGCCGACGGGCCAGATCGTACACCGCCTGAATCATCGTCAGCGGATCTTTGTCGTCGATAAGCGCCGCGCAAGTGCCGATCAGACGCTTGCCGCGCAAATTGAACTCATCCAGAAATCCAGCCACCCGATCCGGGTCGACGACCACCGGCTCGACGGCGCTGCGGATGATTGCCGGATCGAGGCCCAGCCGGCGCGGTTCGGACGCGGCCGATTCACTGATCGCCACGAGCCAGTCGATGCGGCGCCACTTGCCGCGGGCGCGCCAGTCGTGCCGCGCGCGAAAATCCGTGCGTCGCGTGAACACCACTGGCCGCCGATGACAGGCGCGCGTCAGAACGGCCCAGGTGGCCGTATTGGCGGTCTGGGCGTGAATGACGTCGTAGCGCCCGCCGGTGGCGGCCAGGTGAACGCCCTGGCTCAACGAACCACGACATTCGATCACGTGAAACCCATCGGTTCGCGCCGCCTGCGCGATCTTGCCGCCGCGCCGCGCGATCAGCGATACGACGTGCCCGGCCTGACGGAACTGGCGCATGCAGTACAAAGTCTGACGCTCGCCGCCACGCCACCCGCGCTCGAAATTCAGCTCTAGAATCCGCATGAACGCCAGCGGCCGGGCGTCAGCTTTTCCGCTCCGGGCGTGTCCAGCCCGGAACCGACGTCTGATGGGGGCGCGATAAAGTCAGCTGGCCCGCGGGCGCGTCGCGCGTGAGCGTGGTGCCGGCACCCAGGGTGGCGCCGCGGCCGACGGTGACCGGCGCGACGAGCTGGGTGTCCGAGCCAATGAAGGCATCATCCTCGATGACGGTGTGAAACTTGTTGACTCCATCGTAATTGCAGGTGATCGTGCCGGCACCCACATTGACACGCTGGCCAACGGTTGCATCACCGATGTAAGTCAGATGGTTGGCCTTGGAACCGCGCCCCAGCGTGCTCTTCTTGATTTCCACGAAGTTGCCCACGTGCACCTGCGCGCCGATGTCGGCCCCCGGGCGCAGCCGCGCGTACGGGCCGATGCGAGCGCCATCCGCGATGACCGCTTCCCGCACGTGCGTATAGGCGTCGATATGTGTGCCGGCGCCAACCGTGGCGGTATTCAAGACACAGAACGGACCGACACGCACGCCGTCCGCCAGGCTGACGCGCCCTTCGAACAGGCAGCCCACGTCGATGAAAACGTCGCGCCCGCAAACTAGCGACCCGCGGATGTCGATGCGTGCGGGATCGGCCAGTGTGACACCTTGATCAAGGAGTCGCTGCGCCTGCACGCCCTGCCAGACGCGTTCCACCCGCGCCTGCTGCGCGCGGCTGTTGACGCCCAGCGTTTCCCAGGGGTGGCCCGGCATCGCGGTATTGACGGCGATGCCGTCGCCAACCGCCAGGCCGACGAGATCGGTGAGATAGTATTCCCGCTGCGCATTGTCATTGCCGATGCGCGGCAACGCTGTTTTCAGC
>SCQX01000071.1 GCA_004298545.1 Candidimonas sp.
AATTGAAACGCGGCGCCATACTTCTTACCCTGCTGGCCGTCGTCGCCGCCTGGTGGTGGCTGTCGCGCGGCCCTTACGCGACGACCGCGACCACGCTGCGCACCCGAATCAAAATCATCGGCAAGAGCCTGGTGGTGGGCGTCATCGCGTACTTCTGCATCATGCTGGCCATGCTCGTCTACCTGGCCGCCGTCGGCATCTGACGGCGCCACCCATTGCGCGACCAATTGCATTTCCCCTTTGCAGGGTCAATAATTCGTCCCTGTCCAATTTTCAGCAAACGATATGCATCGATTCGCATCAATCATGCTGGGCGCGGCTGTGGCGGTCTGCGCCATGGTCGGCACGAGCGTGGCCGAGGCAGCCGAGATGATCTGGCCGGTCCCGCCATCGCGCGTCGCGCTGGACACGCCGTACGGTGCACTGACCGTCAAGGCCAGCGACTACGTCTACGAATCGGTTCTTCTGCTCGACGGCAAGGCCGTCACGCCGAAGATTGAAGGCATCGTGAACATTACATACGCCTTCGCCACACAGAAATCGCAAATAGCCCTCGTCTCCGTCAATAGTGGCAGCTATCGGTGTCCGGTCACCTACCATTGGATTACCGTCGACAAGAACGGCTACATCGTCTCGCCGGCATTCGGCTCCTGCTCGCAGAAAATCAAAGTATTCACCGTAGGCAGCAAATTCGTCATGGAAACACCAAACGCGCAGCACGCCGACGAGATCGACGTCTACACGTACGATGGGAAAAGCATTCGGCGGCGCGTCAAACGCTCGTGACATCAGGGGTTGTACGGTTACACAACGTATAAACCCAATCGGCATTGGGCGCCCCTGACGACGCCAGTTGCTGCAAGCGCCGCGGTGCCCGCCAGACACCGCCTCCCAGGCTGGGGCGCGGCCGCACCGCATACCAGAACCAGCGTCCATCTTCGTCCTGCGCCAGCCAATTCCAACCCGCCGGCGCACCAGCCCAATCGGGCGCGCCATCGGCCATCGACACCATGCAACGACCCCCAGTTCAGCTTGAAACCGACGTAATCCTCATGCGGCGATGCGCCCGAGTGGCATGACGCCACATTTGCGCCGCCGCTACCCGCAATGCAATGCGATGACTTTGCTCTGCCCGTCGACGATGAAGTTCAATCGCGCCGGATCGTATTCCATAGTCATCACCTCGCCGGGACGCACCACGCGAACGGTGCCACTGTGCGACTGCGCGCGCGCCCGCTCGGTCAATTGCGGCGTCAGCACCTTGCCAACCAGCGAAAGCACTGGCGTCGAATCGCAAACCGTGTCGGATGACGCCGTGGAACCGGCCTGCGATGCAGCGTCTGGTTGCGCCGCGCCGCGGTGGCCGGGCGACATTGCCGAGCAAGCGCCGAGGCTGGCAAGCAGCCCGATCGACAGCAGCCGGCGAATCATGATGAGAACTCCACGGCGAAGCACCACGGCATACCGGTCATTGCATGAACCATCCATGGCTGACCACCAATGACTGCCCGGTGAGCGCGTTGCTTGGGAACGCCGCAAAGGTGAGCGCAACCTGCGCAACGTCATCCACCGTCGTGAACTCGCCGTCGACGGTGTCCTTCAGCATCACGTTCTTGATGACCTCCTCCTCGCTGATACCCAACTCCTGAGCCTGTTCGGGAATCTGTTTTTCCACCAGCGGCGTGCGCACGAAACCGGGACAAATCACGTTGGACCGGATCCCGTGGGCCGCGCCCTCTTTCGAGATCACCTTGGCCAACCCCTCCAGGCCGTGCTTGGCGGTGACATAGGGACTCTTGAGCCTGGAGGCTTCTTTGGAATGGACGGAGCCCATAAAGATGATGCTGCCGCCACGTCCC
This sequence comes from Candidimonas sp., assembly GCA_004298545.1. Classification (GTDB taxonomy): domain Bacteria; phylum Pseudomonadota; class Gammaproteobacteria; order Burkholderiales; family Burkholderiaceae_B; genus SCQX01. Next base: position 1,860 of record SCQX01000071.1, read on the forward strand.
GACGCAATCATCTGCCGCACCGCCGCGCGGGAAGTCAGGAAGCCGCCGTCCAGATGCACGGCAAGCAGCTTCTTCCAGTCGGAGAACTTGAAATCCTGAATGGGCGCGACGATTTGTATGCCGGCGTTGCTCACGAGGATGTCGATTGCGCCGAGGTCCTTCTGCACCTTTTCGAAACCGGCGTCCACTGCCGCTTCGTTCGTCACGTCCATGGCCACGGCCAGCGTCTTCACGCCTTTCCCGCCAATTTCATCGGCGGTGACCTGTGCGTCGGCAAGCTTGAGATCGGCAACGACGATATCGGCCCCCGCGTCGGCGAAAACTTCGGCGATTCGCTTACCCAGGCCGCTGGCCGAACCGGTAACGAGCGCGATCTTGCCTTTGAGGCTCAATGTAGTGCTGGCATGCACTGCTGAAGCGGATTGTCTGCTCATGTTGCTTCCTTTCCGATTGAGGATGAAAACTCATTTCCCGACCGTCGACAGCACCACGCCCACGAGCGAGCTGGCGAACATTGCCAGCACCAGCACCCGATAACCGATCAGGCGGACGCGAAGCGCACCCCCGCGCACGGACAGGCCAAACCAGACCATGGCAGCATCGTACAGCAGCGTACCCGCGATGACCCACGCAAAACGACCCGCCAAGGTGCCGCCAATGATGCAGGCATGGCCAAAGTTGAGCAATACCCACTGCCCCGACACCACAGCGAAGGAGGGCTCTTTCGCGGATAACTGCGCCTGCCCGGCCCCCAGCAGATACTGGACGACACCGACCACCAATACCAGGTAGGCAACCATCCAGGCAAGGGGCTGCGTGGCGTGATAGGCGATCACCGCGGAAGTCAGGCCGCCGGCAATGATGGCCGCGCCGCCCGTGCACTTGAACGGCAGCGCGGACCGCCCTTTCGGGGCCGGTACCGCCCGACCGGCGTCTGGTGCGACGATCGCTGGGACATCTGCTCCGCCGCCAACGGGCGACACCGCCTCGAAATAGCCTTTTCCACACACCAGTTTTGCGAGAAACCGTTCCATCAGCATCATGAATCTCCGAAACGACTCGTGCGGCTCGTGCCGCCGGCGCGCGGCGGATCCACCTGTACGACATTCTACGCCGCTCGAAATGAGCGCAAGTTCCCGCGCCCGGCGCCTACAATGACCGATGCGCCACCACTGCGAGCGGCAAGGCGCCCGCGTCGCGCGCGATTGCATGATCCGTGGCGACGCCGCGGGTTTCAACCCATGGAGGCAAGGCAGTGAACAGCGCGTTCGACATCGACCGCTACATGGAACGCATCAGTTATTCCGGGAGCCGGAAGCCAACGCTCGCGGTGCTGCGCGCATTGACGCTCGCACACGCGCAATCCGTTCCATTCGAGAACATATCGGTCCTGCAAGGGCAGCCGATCCGGCTCGAACCCGAATCACTGTACGAAAAAATTGTCGTCTCGCATCGAGGCGGCTATTGTTTCGAACTGAACGGATTGTTTCTGGAACTGCTCACCCGCATCGGCTTTGCCGTGCGCCCGTTGGGCGCGCGCGTCCGCCTCGGGGCGCCCGACCGGAAAGTTCTGCCGCGGCGCACGCACATGCTGCTGGAAATCACCACCAATTCACAACGATGGATCACCGACGCGCCGACATGGCCGCCCTGGCACGACTCGCGTCACGGCGCGCGCGGGCACGCGCAACGGTGGCGTCCAGGCTCCAGCCACCGGCACCATGCGCCGCAAGCACCCACAGGCCGCCGCCGACGGCAAGTTCGGCCATCTGAATGATGCGTCCGGTGCCGTCGGTCGGATTCAGATGAAAAACCAGAACGGCAAGAATGGCGAAACCGCCGAGTAACAACGCAGCGATGCGGGTGCGCCACCCCAGCAAGACCAGCGACCCGCCTCCCACTTCCGCGAGGATGACGAATGGCAGCAGGAAACCCGGTACCCCGTGGGACGTCATGTAGGCCACTACCCCGGTGTACCCGGCTATTTTCGCGATACCGCTTGGGACGAAGAACGCAGCAAGGAAGATTCTGCCAAGCAAGTCGAGTGCGTTGTACACGGTATTCATGATGAAACTCCCGCGTGGCGGCAGCGATCAGCATAACGTACCGCGCATGCATCGCAAGCCACGGCAAACAGTTTTCGCGTATTTGCCGGCGACAAACCAGCGCGACGCGCGCTCAGAAGTAACCTACTCTATTATTGTTGACGACCACCAGGAATCTCGCCTCTTCGGTCTCTGACGCATTGTCGAAGCGATGCGATGCATCGGCATGGTAATACACCGAGTCGCCCGCCGACAGTGCGAATGACGTATCGCCATGCCACAATATAATGCTTCCAGCGACAATGTAAAGTGTTTCCTCGACGCCTTCGCGATGCGGCGGAAAGTAGCCTGAACTTCTTCCCGGTGGCAGGATATTCAACGCACAATCAACGGTACGCACTTCGCTGATGGG
>SCQX01000003.1 GCA_004298545.1 Candidimonas sp.
GCGGTGAACTTTCTACTCTACGGATGCACAAACCACCATGACGATGACCCGGGTCCTCAGACGCGAGATCTGCCGCTTGCTGATTGGCGTGGTTGTGTCCACGCAGTTGGCCGTGGCTGCGTATGCCTGCTCTGGATCACCACACATGACACAGCTTGAGCAGGTTCAATCTGCCAACGCCGCAGCAGCGATGGCCGGCCACAATGGTGCCGGCCCCGTTGCGTCATATCCTGGCGCCGCTGCGAACCAGGGTGCCATGAGCGTCGGCGGCCTGGACCCCGCGCTGCCGAATCTTTGCGCTGCACACTACCAATACGGACAACAAAGTGCAGACCATGCCCCGGCACCGGTGGTACCCGCGGTGCTGCTGACCAGCCTCTACATGTTTGCGCCGCCGGGTGACAGCTCCGGATACCTCGGATCTCGCACAGGACCAAACGGTCTGCTGGCGGTGGCTGATCCGCCGCACGCCGTCCTGCACTGCTGCTTGCGCACTTGATCCGCGGCCAGCTCGCGTCCTGACGACCTGAGAGGCCGCTCTGGTGCACGAGCCGACGTGTTCGGGTCAGCAAGTGTCGATTCGCTCGCCCGAACGATCTTCCCACTACTTCTGTCTGCCGTTCAGGCAATAGAAAACAAAGAGGTAACCATGAATTTTGAACTGGAAGCAGCGCGTCCGATATTGCAGCGGCCGGCATCGTGGCCGCGATGCCCATTGCGAGACTCCTGCGTCTTCACACCGGAGCCAAGGTCTTGCCTGTTCCGTTAATCTGAAAATTCTGCCAATCGGTGCACGCAAGAAGGCGTCCGCCTCCTGCGACGTCCACCACCTTAAAGGAGTAAAGACATGAAATGCGATTCGAAAATGATGGTGAAGACAGCTGCCGGGTTGAGCCTTGCTCTCGCGGTCGCCTACTTGGCGCTACCTGCAGCCCATGCGTTCGTCGTGGCCAGCGCGCCCTTCCTGGTCACGCTGATCTGCCCCGTGGCGATGCTGCTCATGATGAAAGGCATGAATGAAAACAAGAAGGGCGAGAGCACCCAGCCCGGCGAAAGCAAGTCAGGGTCCGAGGACCAGGATCGCAGCTGGATGCAAATGACGAAGGAAGGCGCGCCCCATGAGTGACTCGACGAGCGGCACCGCACTCAAGGTCGTCGTGATCGTGCTCGCCGTCATTGGCGGGATTGCGGTCCTGGGTGTCGTCGGCATGGCCGCGATGCATTTCGGCATGATGGGAATGATGGGCAGAATGGGTGGTTGTTAGTGCCGGCACGCCACGCTTGAGCCAGACACGAGACCTCTTGCATGAACAAGCAAAGACGCCGCCTTCTGATTCGCTCCGCGACGACCGCGGCTGCTACTGCGTTCGGTCTACCAGCGTTGAATGCCAGGGCTGGCGGCGAGGAACGCGCCACTGCCGACCTCGATGTCCACATCGAACTGCGCGCCGTACAGGACAGCGTTGCCATCCGTCCGGGCGCGCAGACGCGGGTGTGGCGCTACCGGGGCAAGCTGCTGCGCGGCGACGCGGCCGCACTCGGGACGTCGGCCGGCACGTACCTCGGGCCCATCATCCGTGTACATCGGGGTCAGCGCGTGCGCGTCGACCTGATCAACGAGCTGCCGGAATCGACCATTGTTCATTGGCACGGGCTGCACGTGCCCGAACCCATGGACGGCCACCCGCGCTATGCGATCGGCCCGGGTGCGCGCTATGTCTACGAATTCACGGTCGTGGACCGGGCCGGCAGCTACTGGTATCACCCGCACCCCGATGGCCGCACGGGCAAGCAGGTCTACTTCGGCCTGGCGGGCCTGTTTCTGATCAGTGACGACGAAGAGGCGGCTCTCGACCTGCCCGCCGGCCCGCAGGACCTCCCGCTGGTCCTGCAGGACCGGACCTTCGGTAACGACAACCAGTTGACCTACTTGTCGCAGAGCCCAACCGGCGCGCCCGCAGGTGATTCGCAAAACCGGGGAATGACAGGTGGCGCAATGATGGGCCACGGTGGCATGGGCGGCATGATGGGTGGCAACATGCGCGGTCAGGGCGGCATGGGGCAGATGATGGCCCGCATGATGGGTGTGCTCGGAGACGAGATCCTCGTCAATGGCCGCCCCGGTGCGAACCTGGCGGTCGAGCGCCGCGCCTATCGTCTGCGCCTGCTCAATGCCTCGAATTCCCGCATTTACAAGCTGGCCTGGCACGACGGCGCGCCGCTCACGGTGATTGGCACCGATGGCGGCCTGCTGGCGGCACCGCTGCGCCGCGAGTACGTGATGCTGGCGCCGGCCGAGCGCGTCGACCTGTGGGTCGACTTTGCACGCTGGCCAGCCGGCTCCGAGCTGACGCTGCAAAGCCTGCCCTTCAAGGGCGGGATGGGAATG
>SCQX01000072.1 GCA_004298545.1 Candidimonas sp.
CAGGACCACCGGCGCGACGATGCCGTCGAGCAGGCGCGCGCCATTGCCGACTATATTGCCGGAATGACCGACCGCTTTGCCGTGCGCGAACATCAGCAGCTGTTTCGTGTCGGCTCCTAGTCCGGCCTAGCCGCGCGCATCTTCCAGGATGAAGTCGGCGGCACGCTCGGCGATCATGACGACGGGAACGTTCGTGTTGCCTGACGTGATCGTTGGCATGATCGAGGCGTCGACGACGCGCAGGCCGCCCACGCCATGCACGCGCAGCCGCTGATCGACGACCGCGGCGGGATCCTGCGCCGCACCCATGCGGGCGGTGCCCACCGGATGGAAGATGGTGGCGCCGTATTCGCGGCAGAAATGCAGAATCTCGTCGTCCGTCTGAACGCCGTCGCCGGGCCGGTATTCGCGCTTCATGAGTGTGCTGAGCGGCGCCGTTGCGGCCAGGCGCCGGGCGTATTTGAAACCCGCCACCGCGGTGCGCCGGTCGAGTGCGCTGGACAGGTAGTGCGGCTGAATCGATGGCGCCCGCAGCGGGTCGCTGGACTGGATGCGGATCGTGCCGCGCGATTCCGGCCGCAGCTGGCAGACCGAGTACGTGCACCCCGAGAACTCGTGCACCGCGCCGCCGGCCAGATCGGCCGACAGCGTGCCGAAATGGAATTGGATGTCGGGTGTGGCGCTTTCAGGAATCGCGCGGGCGAACACGGCGCCCTGATTGATGCCTATTGCCAGCGGGCCGCCGCGGAACAGCAGCCATTGCAGGCCGATCGCGGCCTTGCCCCAGAGGGTGCGAAGCTGGTCGTTGGTGGTGATTGGCCGCGTCACTTCGTAGATCAGGCGAATCTGCAAGTGGTCTTGCAGATTGCCGCCCACGCCGGGCAGGTCCTTCATGACGGGGATGCCGAACTGCGTGAGCAGGTCGGCGGGGCCGATGCCCGAGAGTTGCAGCAATTGGGGTGACTGGATTGCGCCAGCCGATACGATGACCTCGCGATTGGCGAGCAGGGTGTGTTCCTGGGAACCCTTGCGGTAGCGCACGCCGCTGGCACGTGTTCCTTGCATCAGAATCGCCGTGACCTGAGCGTCGGTTTCTATGCGCAGATTGTGCCGCTGGCGCGCGGGGTCCAGATAGGCGACGGCGGTGGAGCAGCGCTTGCCGTTGCGGGTGGTCAGCTGGTAGTAGCCGACGCCTTCGTGATCGCCGTCGTTGAAGTCGCCGCGCTTCTTCAGCCCCAGCGCCGCGCCCGCCTGAATCAGTGCTTCGACCAGCGGGTGCGGCGTCTTGATGGACGTTGCGTTTAGCGGGCCGTCGGTTCCGTGGGTGGGGCCGGCGCCCAGGTCGTTGGTTTCAAGTTTGCGGAAGTAGGGCAGGCAGTGCGCCCAGTCCCAGCCAGCGTTGCCCGCTTGTTCCCAGCTGTCGTAGTCCTGCTTCTGGCCGCGGATGTAGATGAGCCCGTTGATGGAACTGGACCCGCCCAGCGTGCGCCCGCGCGGCCAGTAGATGCGGCGCCCCAGCATGTTGTCGTCGGGGTCGGTGTAGAACCCCCAGTTCAGCGTTTTGTGGAACATCGTTTTCCCGTAACCGATGGGAATGTGTATCCACGGGTTGCGGTCTCGCGGGCCCGCCTCGATGACGCAGACCGAGTACTTTCCATTGGCGCTGAGGCGGTTCGCCAGGACGCAGCCGGCGGACCCTGCGCCGATTATGATGAAATCGACAGTGCTTGACATGATTGCGTTCGTCTCACGGAGCGGCTCGTCGGCGTGCCGGTGGCGCGACGGGTGGCCCGGTCATTTGATTGTTGGCATTCGAAAGCCCCCGGCGAAGTCGCGTGAGCCTGATGCGCCTCGCCGGAGGCATCCTGCCCACCTATGATATTTTCATTTCGTCGGCACGCAAGCCATACTCGCATCATGTTCCGCTGGTGGAACATCAAGTTCCACGCATGTTTCAATAATGGGTGTCTCCGTGCTCATCGCGCACGGGCGCCGGCATCATGCACGGCTCGTCAGCGGCGCCGCGACGCGCGCCGCCGGGCGCTCAGCGGCCGAGCAACGGTTTCAAGTAGTGGCCGGTATGGCTTGCGGCGCATCTTGCAACCGCTTCCGGCGTGCCCTGGGTGACGATCGTTCCGCCGGCGTCCCCGCCTCCCGGCCCCAGATCGATGACCCAGTCGGCGGTCTTGATGATGTCCAGGTTGTGTTCGATGATGACGACCGTGTTGCCGGCATCCGTGAGTTGGCGCAGTACGTCGAGCAACTGGGCGATGTCCTGGAAATGCAGGCCCGTCGTGGGTTCGTCCAGTATGTACAGGGTGCGTCCCGTGCTGCGCTTGGACAATTCCAGCGAGAGTTTCACGCGCTGCGCCTCGCCGCCCGAGAGCGTCGTTGCGTTCTGCCCCAGACGGATGTACGACAGGCCCACGTCGACCAGCGTCTTGAGTTTTCGCGCGATCGCGGGCACCGCGTTGAAGAGGGCCAGCGCCTGTTCGACCGTCATGTCCAGGACGTCGCTGATGTTGTAGCCGCGATAGCGGATGTCCAGCGTCTCGCGGTTGTAGCGCTGGCCACGGCATACGTCGCAGGGAACGTACATGTCTGGCAGAAAGTGCATTTCCACTTTGAGCACGCCGTCGCCCTGGCAGGCTTCACAGCGCCCCCCCTTGATATTGAACGAGAAGCGCCCCGGGCCGTAACCACGCGTGCGGGCTTCCGGCACGCCCGCGAACAGTTCGCGCATCGGTGTGAACAGACCGGTGTAAGTTGCCGGGTTGCTGCGCGGCGTGCGCCCGATCGGGCTCTGATCGATGGTGATCACATTGTCGAAGTTCGCCAGGCCGTCGATCGAGTCGTAGGGAGCGGGCTCGGTCTGCGCGCGATGCAGGCGCTGCGCGGCGGCGGCCGCCAGCGTGTCATTGATGAGTGTGGATTTTCCAGACCCCGAAACGCCGGTCACGCAGGTCAGCCGCCCCGCGGGGATGGCGAGATCGACCGATTTGAGGTTGTTGCCGCGGCAGCCTCTGAGTTCAAGCCAGGGTTGGTCGCGTGTGACCGGCCGCCGTGTGGGCAGTTCGATGCGCCGCGCGCCGCTCAGGTACTGCCCGGTCAGCGATGCCGCGATGTGGGTGAGTTCACGGGGCGTGCCCCGTGCCACGATTTCGCCACCGTGTTCCCCCGCGCCCGGCCCCATGTCGATGACGTAATCGGCCGCGCGTATCGTTTCTTCGTCGTGTTCGACGACGATGACGCTATTGCCCAGGTCGCGCAGGCGCTTGAGCGTATCGATCAGACGCCCGTTGTCGCGTTGGTGCAGGCCGATGGAAGGCTCGTCCAGCACGTACATCACGCCCGTGAGACCCGAGCCGATCTGGCTGGCCAGCCGTATGCGCTGCGCCTCGCCGCCCGAGATCGTGTCGGCGCTGCGATCCAGGCTCAGATAGCTCAGGCCCACATTGTTGAGGAACTCCAGTCGCGTCCGGATCTCGCGCACGATGCGTTCCGAGATTTCGTGTTTGGCGCCCGCCAGGACCAGCGTGTCGAACCACGTCAGGCAATCCGCCAGCGATAGCGCTTCCACTTCGAAAATTGCCCGTCCGCGCCGTTGGCCGGGGCCGGGTTCGTCGCCGATCAGCACATGGCGGGCCTCGGCGCGCAGGCGCGAGCCCGCGCACGCCGGGCAGGTCTTGGTGCGGCGCAGCTTGCGAAGTTCTTCGCGCACGGTGTTCGAGTCGGTTTCGTTCCAGCGGCGTTCCAGGTTGGGGATGATGCCTTCGAAGGGGTGGCGACGCGTGACGGCGCGCCCCTTTTCGGTCAGGTAGAGAAAGCCGATGTCTTCATCCCCCGATCCGTAAAGAACGCGGTTGCGGACCTCTTCCGGCAAGTCCTGGAACGGGGTGTCGAGATCGAAACCGTAATGGGCGGCCAGGCTGGTCAGAACCGTGTAGGCGAAGGTGTTGCGGCGGTCCCAGCCGCTGACGGCGCCCGCGGCGAGGCTGAGTTCGGGGAATGCGACGACGCATTTCGGATCGAAGAAGTCGACGTAGCCCAGGCCGTCGCAGCGGGGGCATGCGCCCGCCGGGTTGTTGAAGCTGAACAGGCGGGGCTCGAGTTCGACCAGCCCGTGGCCGCACACGGGACAGGCGTAGTGGCTGGAAAAGGCCAGTTCTTCCCCGGAGTCCATGTTCAGGGCGGCCACGCGTCCATCGGCCAGGCCGGTGGCCGTTTCCAGACTTTCGGCCAGACGCTGCCGGCTTTCAGGCCGTATCCGCAGCCTGTCCACGACGACGTCCACATTGTGTTTCAGGCTCTTGTTCAGCGTCGGCAGCGCGTCAATGGCGACCATGCCGCCATCGACGCGCAAACGCACGAACCCTTGTGCCTGCAAACGCGCGCGCTCTTCCTCGAAGCCCCCCTTGCGGTCCCGTGCGAGCGGCGCGAGCACCGCCAGACGCGTGTCGGGCTTCCACGACAGGATTTTGTCGGCCATCTGGCTGATGCTCTGTGCCTGGAGCGGCAGGTCGTGGTCGGGACAATACGGAGTGCCGACGCGCGCATACAGCAGGCGAAGATAATCGTGAATTTCAGTGATGGTGCCGACTGTCGAGCGCGGATTGTGCCCTGCGGATTTCTGCTCGATGGAGATGGCGGGCGACAGGCCTTCGATGAGATCGACGTCGGGCTTGTCCATGAGCTGCAGGAATTGCCGCGCGTAAGCCGACAGGCTTTCCACGTAGCGGCGCTGCCCCTCGGCGTACAGGGTATCGAACGCCAGCGACGATTTTCCCGAGCCCGACAACCCGGTAATGACCACCAGCCGGTGGCGCGGCAGATCGACCGAGATGTTCTTGAGGTTGTGCGTGCGCGCGCCTCGAATCCGGATCATTCCGTCAAGGGCTGCGTCAGGCGCCACGATGCTCGCGGCAGGCGCGGGCTTCGCGCTCATGCCGGTTCCCGCGCGGCCCGGGTCATTCGCCGCGCAGTATGTCGCACATGCCGGTACTGTCCAAGATGCGTTTGCATGGGCTTTCAGGTATTTCAAAGGCCAACTTGCTACTATAGCGCGTCGCGCTACGTCACGTACCTTGCCGCCCGGCCAGTCCCCTGTCGGCGGGGCGGCGCGCCTTTGTTGGTTGTGACCTGGACGCATCATGACGATTCGAACCGCTGCCGAAGCCACATCCCGGCGCCCGCACCTCAAACTCCACCCTGTCGAACGCCGTGCCAGCATTGCGCTGGCACTATTGTTCGCGGTCCGCATGCTGGGCCTGTTCCTGCTGACGCCGGTGTTTGCCGTGGCGGCGCTGTCCATTCCCGGCGGCAACGACGCCACCAAGGTCGGCCTGGCATTGGGGGCGTACGGCCTGACGCAGGCCATCCTGCAGATACCGCTTGGGGTCGCGTCCGACCGCTATGGCCGGCGACCCATCATCGTCGCGGGTTTGTTGTTGTTCATCGCCGGCGGCATCATTTGCGCGCTGGCGCCCAACGTCGACTGGATCATCGTCGGTCGCGTCGTGCAAGGTCTTGGCGCGGTATCGGCGGCCATCACCGCCTGGGTGGCCGACGCCACGCGGCCAGAGGTTCGCACGCGCGCCATGGCCATGGTGGGCGGTTCCATCGGCATATCGTTCGCGGTATCGCTGGTGCTCTCGCCTTTGCTGGTGGGGGCCTTCGGCCTGTCGGGCCTGTTCTGGGCCATCAGCCTGCTCGGTTTCCTGTGCCTGCTGATCGCCACGTTCGTCGTGCCCGTCGTGCCACCCGGCGAACCCGCGATCGTCCAGGCACGTCCGCGCGATGTGCTGCGCCATGGCGACCTGTTGCGCCTGAATTTCGGGGTGTACTGCCTGCATTTCGTGCTGATGTCCATCTTCGTCGTCGCCCCCGGGCTGCTGCAGCGCCTCGGCGGCTACACGGAATCGCGCCTGTGGGAGGTTTATCTGCCGGTCATCCTGATGTCGTTCGTGCTCATGGTGCCCGCGGTTTTCTATACGGAAACGCGGCACATGCACAAGCAGGCGCTGGAAGTGTCGGTGGCGGGTCTCGTCGTGGTGATGGGGCTGCTGCCGCTGGCCAGTCGGGGCTTTTACGGCCTGGTCGTCCTGATGGTCGGTTTCTTCGTAGCGTTCAATATTCTTGAAGCGCTGCAGCCCTCTCTGGTCTCGCGGGTCGCTCCGCCGGAATTCAAGGGGCTGGCGTTGGGGTTCTACAATACGGCGCAGGCCTTGGGTGTGTTTTCGGGCGGCGTGGTTGGCGGGCTGCTGGCGCAGCATGCTGGAACGTCGCCGGTGTTCCTGGTTGCCGCCGCACTGGTGTTCGTGTGGTTTCTGGTGACGCGCGGTTTCCGGGACGCCGCCTGATTCCTGGCCTCCGCCGCGCCCCGCCGGTGGGCTTCGCCCGGTACCGGGCCTGTGATAAAACGGAGCCTTCGGTCATTACGAAAATTCGCCCGGCCACGCGCCTTTGGACCGATAATCGTCGAATTGAAAGCAAAGGGGGATTCCATCATGGCCTCAGTCAACAAAGTCATACTCGTCGGCAACCTGGGACGAGACCCTGAAGTCCGCTACAGCCCCGAGGGCACGGCAATCTGCAACGTATCCATTGCAACCACGTCGAACTGGAAGGACAAGGCAACGGGTGAACGGCGCGAGGAAACCGAGTGGCACCGCGTCGTGTTCTACAACCGGCTGGCCGAGATCGCCGGGGAATACCTGAAGAAGGGGCGTTCGGTGTATGTGGAAGGGCGGCTCAAGACCCGCAAGTGGCAAGACAAGGAAACCGGCGCCGACCGCTACAGCACCGACATCGTGGCCGACCAGATGCAGATGCTGGGCGGCCGTGGCGAAAGCGCGGATTCCGGCGGCACCGAATACGGCGGCGCGACGCAATCGCGCCAGCCACAGCAGTCGCAGCAGCGCGCCGCGCAACCGCGTTCGGCGGCTGCCGCGCCGGCCGCCACGCCGGCCAGCAACCTGGCCGACATGGATGACGACATTCCGTTTTGAAGCAGTCGTGTTTTTTAATTCTGGTCGTGTCGATGGCCAGGTGATTGTTTTCACTTGGCCGCTGCCTTCGTTGGCGACCCGCGCCACAACGCGGTCGCCGCTGATAAAGATTCGTCTACCGCGGGCAATAGATGCGGTACAGCGTTGCCACCACTTGTTCCGCAGGGCCGGGACGCAGGGAATACCACATCGTTTGCGCCTCCCGGCGCGCCACGACGAGCCCATCCTTCCTCAGCTTGGCAAGGTGCTGTGAAAGCGCGGACTGGCTGAGCGCCGGCAGGTGGGCGTGTATGCCGCCGACCGTGCATTCGCCTTCGGTGAGCAGGCACAAGACCCGCAGGCGCCGCGGATTCGCCAGGGCGCGCAGAAGGGCTGCCGCTTCCTCCGCGTGCTCGTCCAATGCCGACGCGTCGGAGACCGGAATTTTTTTCAATAGGTTCGCCCCCCGCCCTGTGATGCCTGGCGTGACGGACCCGTGTTCGGCCTGGCGGACGGAAGCCGCGTGATGACCGTCTTTTCGCGATCTCGCTGGTTGGCCGCCGATGAGGGTGCACCATGCCGACGGTGCGGTTTTGCGAAAGTCATGCATGATTGTAGTTTAATTCCAAGCTAATTTAGACAGTACTAATATGAGCTGGTCATGGACCGCGCGCGGCGGGCGACCGGCACGGCGTGCGCGCGTCCCGCCGGTGGGGGGAACCTTTCCGCGTCCGAAGCCCGACAGTGCCCCGGGGGTGTGGTGTGGTGTGTGGTAAGCGTCACGGCGCGGCCTTCTTCCTTGCGGCGCCACGGTTCAGCCACGCGAAATACAGCAGCGGGATGACCAGCAGGGTCAGAAGTGTGGAAATCAATATCCCGAAGACCAGCGATACCGCCAGCCCCTGGAAAATCGGGTCGCTCAGGATGAAGAAGCCGCCGATCATGGCCGCCAACGCCGTCAGCATGATCGGTTTGGCGCGCACGGCGGCCGCGTCGATCACCGCTTGCGCCAGCGGCTTGCCGTCGGCCAGGGACAGATCGATGAAGTCGATGAGCAGAATCGAATTGCGCACAATGATGCCAGCCAGCGCGATCATGCCGATCATCGACGTGGCGGTGAATTGCGCGCCCAGCAGTGCATGGCCGGGCATGACGCCGATGACGGTCAGGGGGATCGGAGCCATGATGATCAGGGGCGGCATGTAGCGCCTGAAGTGACCGACGATCAACAGATAGATCAACACCAGGCCGGCGGCATACGCAATGCCCATGTCACGGAAGGTCTCGTACGTGATCTGCCACTCGCCATCCCATTTCACGGTGTAGGCCGTCGGGTCGTTCGGCGGATTGACGAAGTTCTGCGCCAGCGAATGACCGTCGATTTTTTCGTGGCGCAGGGTCGATACCATGGAAAACATGCCGTACAGCGGGCTGTCCGTGTTGCCCGCGTCATCGGCGGTGACGTAGGCGTAGGGCCGCAAATCCTTATGATAGATGGCCTTCTCGGCCATGGCCTGCCGTACGCCGACCACGGCGGCCAGGGGGACCAGAGCGCCGGTGCGGGTGCGCAGCCGCAAGGCCAGCAGCGCGGCAAGTGATGCCTGGTCGCCCGCTTCCAGGCGCAGCCGGATCGGGATGGCCTCGCGGCTGCGGCCGTTCATCAGGTAGGTGGCGTTGGCGCCAGCCTGTGAAGACTGGATTGCCCGCACGATCGTCGCCTGGTCCAGCCCCAGGCGGCTCGCGCGGGCTCGGTTGACCACGAGAATGGTTCGCGCCGAATCCGCCTCGACGTTGGTATCGATGTCCACGAGGTCGGAATCGCTATGGAATTTTGCCGCCAGGCCGCGGGCGAGCGTTCGTAGCGTGGTGTAGCGGGGGCCGTAGATTTCGGCGACGATGGGTGCCAGCACGGGTGGCCCCGGCGGTACTTCCACCACCTTGACCGAGGCGCCGTAGCGGGCGCCGATACGGGCCAGCATCGGCCGCACCGCGCGCGCAATCGCGTGGCTCTGGCGTTCCCGCTCGCTCCTGTCCACGAGGTTGACCTGCAGATCGCCGACCACGGGGCCGCTGCGCAGAGAGTATTGGCGAACCAGACCGTTGAAGGTCACCGGTGCGCTGGTGCCCGCGTAGCCCTGATAGTTCAATACTTCGGGGACGTGGTCCAGCGCGTGGCCCATCTGGACCAGCACCTGGTTCGTGGTCTGCAGCGTGCCGCCTTCCGGCATGTCGACCACGACCTGGAATTCGGATTTGTTGTCGAATGGCAGCATCTTGAGGATGACCGCGCGTACGGCGACCAGGCCCACGGCGCCAAGTACCAACAGCCCCACGGCGCCGAACAGCAGGGCGCGCCGCCGCGCCGCGTGTTGTCCCCGCAGGAAAGGCGTCATCAGACGGTGGAATGCCTGTGACAGGCGTCCGTCGCGCCGAGCCTGCCCGGTTGTCACCGAAGAGCCATGATGCTGCCTCAGCAGCCTTAGCGAAAGCCAGGGCGTGACGACCAGCGCCACGATGAGCGACAGCAGCATGCCCGCCGAAGCGTTGATGGGGATGGGACGCATGTAGGGGCCCATCAGGCCCGAGACGAACGCCATGGGCAGCAGGGCGGCAATGACCGTGAAGGTGGCAAGTATGGTCGGACCGCCAACCTCGGACACGGCTTCGGGGATCACGTCGAGCAGCTTGCGCCCGCTGAGCGCCTGGTGGCGGTGGATATTCTCGACCACCACGATGGCGTCGTCCACCAGGATCCCGATTGAAAAGATGAGGGCGAACAACGACACGCGGTTCACCGTGAACCCCATGGCCCAGGATGCGAACAGCGTCAGCATCAGGGTGATGACCACGGCGCCGCCGACCACGATGGCCTCACGCCAGCCCAGGGTCAGCAGCACCAGCCCCACGACCGACAGCGTTGCCAGAAACAGGTGGCTCAGCAGGCTTTCCGCCTTGTCGGTAGAGGTCTGGCCGTAATCGCGGGTGACCGCGACGTGTATTCCCGACGGGATCTCGATGCCCTCGATCGTGGCGATCCGCCGGCGGATCGCCTGCGTGATGTCGGCGGCGTTGGTGCCGGACAATTTGGTGACGGCCAGTGTCAGGGCCGGCGCCATGCCGGTCGCGGGGCCGCCCCGGCCCGGCGGGGTGCCGAACCACACATAGCGGTCAGGATCGTCCGCCCCGCGTCTGAGCGTTGCGACATCGGACAAAAGAACCGGCTGGCCGTTCTTCGTGCCAATGACCAGACCGGCAAGCGCGTTCCCGTCGAGGGCGGTTCCCGCGGTGATGGGGATGTCGAGGTCGTGGGTGATGCGGCTGCCCGCCTGCGCGACGACGTTGGCGCCGCGCAACGTCTGGATCAGGTCGTTGAGCGTCAGTCCGTAGGCGGACAGCTTTGCCGGGTCGAACCGCAAGAGAACCGCGCGGTCCGGGGTGCCGATCGTGTAGACGTCGCGGGTGCCCGGAATTCGCTTCAAGCTGGATTCGAGCGTGTGGGCGACCGCGGCGAGGTCTACGGGGCCGCGATCCGGGTCATCGGTCCACAGCGTGAGCGCCATGATCGGAACGTCGTCGATGCCCATGGCGTGTATCAAAGGCTGGCCCACGCCCAGCCCGGGTGGCCAAAGGTTCCGGTTCTGGGCGATTTGGTTGTAGAGCCGAACCAGGGCAGTCTGTCGCGGCACCCCCACCTGGAATTCGACTGTCAGCACGGCGGCGCCGGGCCGGCTGACGGAATAGACGTGCTTGACCCCTTGCATGCCCGCGAGGCGTTCTTCCAGCGGTGAGGCAACGAGATTCGCGACGTCCCGCACCTCCGCTCCCGGAAACGGCACCGTGACGTTTGCCATCGTGACGTCGATCTGTGGCTCTTCTTCCTGCGGCGTGATGATCAGCGCGACGAGACCGATCAGCAAGGCGGCAATGGCCAGAATCGGCGTCAGCGGATGATTCTGGAAAACGCGGGCGACCCGGCCGGCGAAACTCGGCGGCGGGGCGGTCACGGGCGCGGCTCGTCGGCGGTATGTCGTCGCGCCAGGGTCTGTGCGGCGGCGGTGGGGTCGGTCACGATTCGTTCTCCGGCCTGCAGGCCGGCCAGCACCTCGATCTGCCCGTCGTCCGCGTGGCCCAGCCGCACCTGGCGCAGACTCAGGGTGTCGTGCGGGCCGAGGACGTAGACGGCGGTCAATTCTCCACGGCTGACGACGGCGCTGGCCGGAACGAGAAGCCGCGGCGCCCGCGAGGCTGGGAAAGCGACCGGAACGGTCATCCCCGGATAGAGGCTGTCGACCCTGCCGGGTACCAGGACGCGAACGTGGACAGTGTGGCTGGCGGGATCCGCATAAGGAAAGACGGTGATGTGACCGCTGACGACCGTTCGGCCGCCGTCGAGCCGGATCGTGGCTTCGTTGGCCGCGCGGATTGCCGCCGCCACCGTTTGTGGCACGACCACGTCGACCCGCAGGGGCGTCAGGGCCGCGATGGACAGCAGCCGCTGAGGCTCCGGTGGCCCGGATTGCACGGCCTGGCCGACGTGCACGTCGCGGTGCAGGATGACGCCATCGTAAGGCGCCTTGATCACCGTGTAGCGCACCTGTTGTTCCGCATCGCGGACGGCGGCCTGCGCGGCATTCACGGCGGCATCGGTGGTACCCCGCCGGGCGGTTGCGGCGTCGAGTTGTGCCTGGGACTTGGCGTGCTGCTTGAAGAGTTCGGCGGTACGTGTCCAGTCGGTCTCGGCCTCGCGGCGTTCCGCCCGGGCGGCGGCGAGGCGGGCCTGCGCGCCACTCAGCCCCGCTTGCTGTTCGACGTCGCTCAGGCGCACCAGCACCGAGCCCTGGGTAAAGGCGTCGCCCGCGTCGAACGGCAGGTCAAGCACTTTCGCATTGGTTTGCGCCGTGAGCGTGGTCTGTCTGATGGCTTCCACCACCCCATCCCACGCCTCGTGGCGGACTGACGAGGTGAGTTCGGCAACGTGGGTCGGCAGTGGGGGCGCCGCGGGTTGCGCAATGCACTGGGCGGCCACGAGTGTGGCGGCCAGCAGCAGGAGGCCGCGCGGGATGGCGGGCATGGTGGTGTCAGGAAGGAAATGCGCAGCCCGATTTCAGGCCCAGCTTTTTCAGAATCTTTGCCAGTGGGCAGAACCCGGTGAAGGCGGTCTGAAACAGATTCAGGCCGATGAATGCCGTCAGCCAGAACCAATGGGGCGATACGAAATGGCCCAACCCCAGGCTGATCAGGATCATGGCGCCCGCGAAGGCGAGGACGGCGCGTTCGATTGTCATGATGTTTCCCCAGGCGACTATTAATTAGTATTTACTAATGTAGTAAATGCTAATTTAGCACGAATTTTATTTTTGCTAATGGGGCGGGTGGCGCGGGGCTCGCGGCGGCGGCATGTCGTGGCGCTGGCTGGCTCACGCTCGCGTCGGCCGAGCCTAGAAGTTGATTCCCAGCCATTCCTTGACTTGCGCGTGCAAGTCGCCTTGAAAGTCTTCGGGGGTGCCGGAGGCGGTGATTTCGCCGAGGCTCAGCACGTAGATAAAGTCGGACATCGCCACCACGCGGCGTACGTTGTGGTCGACCAGCAGTACCGCCAT